>ONXQ01000117.1 GCA_900321835.1 uncultured Prevotellaceae bacterium | reverse complement strand
GGAAAAATCAGTCGATTTGACGACGTTTTCCTATTTTTTTAGAAAAAAAATGATGACATGTGGAAGTTTTTACGTAAATTTGCAAAAATAAGGACAACGAATGAACGCACAGCGTCTGGACATACGCCACAAGGTTGGGCTCGAACTTGCCCACCACCTTCAGCAGGACATCAACCGCCGCCATCCGCTCCGACAGTTGTTCTGGGAGTGTACGCTGCGCTGCAACGTGCATTGCCGCCATTGCGGCAGCGACTGCAAGCAGTTGGCAGGGGTGAGGGACATGCCTCGCGAGGACTTTCTGCGCGTTCTCGACAGCATTGCCCGCAAGTGCAATCCGCACGATGTTTTCGTCATCGTCACCGGCGGCGAACCCCTGCTCCGCGACGACCTCGCCATCGTGGGACGCGAAATCTTCGACCGTGGCTTTCCGTGGGGCATGGTGACCAACGGCCTGCTGCTCACACCCGAACGTTTCGACGAACTGCGCCATGCTGGGCTCCACTCGCTGACCATCAGCCTCGACGGACTCGAGACGGAGCACAACTGGCTGCGCGGCCACAACCTGAGTTTCGAGCGAGCCAGCCAGGCCATCGACACCGTCCTGCGGCATCCCCAGATAGCCTTCGACGTCGTCACCTGTGTGAACCAGCGCAACTTCTCCCACCTTGCAGATATTCGTGATTTCCTCATCGGGAAAGGGCTGAAGGCATGGCGGCTGTTCACGATATTCCCCGTCGGACGTGCTGCCGCCGACCCCGAACTGCAACTCTCAAACGAGCAGTTCCGCGCGCTCCTCGACTTCATCAAGCAGACACGCCAGGAAGGCCGCATCCAAGCCGCATTCGGGTGCGAAGGCTACTTCGGGAACTACGAAGGCGATGTGCGCGACCACTTTTTCCACTGTCAAGCCGGCATCACGGTCGGTTCGGTCATGGCCGACGGTGCCATTGCCGCCTGTGCCTCCATCCGCGCCGATTATCATCAGGGCAACATCTACGAAGACGATTTCATGGACGTGTGGGAACAGCGCTACCAGCCTCATCGCGACCGTTCGTGGATGAAAACAGGCCCGTGCAAAACCTGCAACCACTGGCGCTATTGTCAGGGCAATGCTATGCACCTGCGCGACCAGGACGGCAACCTTATCCTATGCCACCTAAAGCGTCTCACAACTTAGTCTTATGCTTACAAACAACAACGATTAAATACTCAAATTCAGAAGATTATGAACAAGAAAATCCGCAACATCACACTCCTGCTCTGCACCTCCATTATTTCCGCACTCGGATTCTCGTCCTGCGGCACTCAGAAGAAAGCCATACAGGAACAGCAGCGCATCGAAGAGGAAGCAGCAAGAAAAGCGCAGGAAGAAGCAGAACAAAGAGCAAAGGAAGAGAACGACCGCCGGCTCATGGAAGAAGCCGAACGCCGTCGCCGTGAACTGGAACAAACAAAACTGGTTTACGGTCCGCCGACAAGACCTTTCCAGCCCAACATCGACAAATAATCACACATGAAACAGGCTGTCCGGTTTCTCATTGTCTCAGTGCTCACAGCATTGGGGTTCTCTTCCTGCGTAGGGTGTATGCCTGGGCTGGTCTATGGACCTCCCCCACCCTTAGACGGCGATTTCACCCCCAACGACTCAACACGTGTGGAAGAACCCGTAAAAGTCGATAAAACCATAGAGACTCCAACAAAATAAACCCGCGAAAGGTCACCTTTAATTAAATAATTTTGGTAATTCGCTCACTTAATCGTAACTTTGCACACGAAAACTCTAAAAACCTATATTTATGAAACGTAACATCAAACTTTTCGCATCGTTTGCCATGCTGACGGTGCTTGTGATGAGCAGTTGTACATCGTACAAGCGTGTCCCCTACATTCAGAACAGTCAAGACGTTGACCTCACAATGGCCACCAGCCTCTACGACGCCCGCATCATGCCGAAAGACATTCTGCAGATTACCGTCAACTGCCCTGAAGACGAAAATGCAACGCGCATGTTCAACCTCACCGTCCCTGTTGACCCGACAGGCAATGCCAATGGAACCATCCGCAGCATGAGCAGCCAGCGCAGCCTCCAGCAGTACCTTGTCACCAACGAAGGCACCATCGAATTCCCGATGCTCGGAGAAATCTCGGTCGGCGGACGTACAAAGTCGGAACTCGAGGCCTACATCGCCAGCCGCATCTATCCGACCTACCTGAAGCAGAAGCCCATCGTGACCGTCCTCATGTCCAACTACAAAGTGACCGTCACCGGTGAAGTGACACGTGCCGGTGTCTATACAGCAACGAACGGCAAGATGAACATCTTTGAGGCTCTGGCAATGGCCGGCGACATGACCATCTACGGACGTCGCGACTGCGTGAAGATTATCCGCGAAGACGCCCAGGGACACAAGACCATCAACGAAGTCGATCTCAACGATGCAAACATCATCGCCTCACCTTTCTACCAACTCCAGCAGAACGACATCGTATATGTAACGCCCAACAAGACGAAGTCAAAGAACTCAGGAATTGGTACAGAGACCTCGCTCTGGTTCACCTCAGTCAGCATCGTCATCTCCGTCGCTTCACTCCTCTACAATATCTTGAAGTAAAAGAAGTCAGACACAAAGAAGCCGCCCTCTCAGCGTTGAGAGGGCGGCTTTTTGGTTAAGACTATTGATGATTAGTCTTTGTAGAAGTCGATGTTCTCCTTCGTCAGAAGTTCGATGGAAACGTAGTGCTCCACCTTCTGCTTCATGTGCAGGATACAGGCATTCACTATCGTACGCAGACAGTTGAGGCCCTGCTTCTGCGGATGCTGCGCAATGAGGAAATCGACGCTGCCGTCTTTGATGCACTGCACATTGGAGTCGATGGCATCATAGCCCATCAACGTGACACGCTTATGCTTCGGCATCTCCTCACGCAAGAAGTCGGCGACGATGTGAATGCTTGAGTTGAATGTCAGGCCGTAATTAACATCGGGATATTCGGTGAAGAACTCGCGCAGGCGCTCCTTCATACCCTCTTTGTCATAGACATACAGGTTGAGCACCACGATTTCGGTCTTTGGACAGTGTTCCTTCATATAACTGCGGAAACCAGCCTCTCGATCCAACTGCTGGCGACTGGCGACACGCCCTTCGCCGATAATCTTGAACAGCGCAATCTTCTTCGCATTGCCCGCTGCCATGTGGGTGATGCGGGCTGCAAACTCTCCGCTGCGAACAGAGTCCTGACCATAGAAGGTAACGGGGTGGAACTCAGGCCAGTTGGAGTCAATCAGTGCATACGGCGTGTTCAGTTCGGTGAGACGGTCGATAAACTTCGTCATGATGCCGTGGCTGAAGATGGGGCCGATTATGACAGCAAAAGGCTTCGAATCGACCAGCAACTGTGCCTGCGCTTCGAACGAAGCATCGTTGAACGGGTCGTAGCGGAAGATTTTGAATGTAATCTTGAAGTCCTGGTAGCGACGAAGGCCATCAATGAGTCCGTTTTCGACACGTGCCCAATAACTATCGACTTCGTGCATCGGCAGGATGGCTGCAAAATAATACGTTTTGTTGCTCGCCAGCGCACTGGCATAGTGGTTGGGGACATAGTTGATTTCGTCCAGGACTTTCTGGACTTTGTCGTAACTTGCCTTTGAAACATTGGTGCGTCCGTGAATCACGCGATCCACAGTTCCGACCGACACTCCAGCCCGTTCGGCAATGTCTTTGATGCGTATTTTTGATTGCAGTTCCATGAGTTTTTTTGATTTTGACTGCAAAGATACAAAAAATCGGCGGAAGTGAGCGATAAACCTAACAAAAATTCGTAACTTTGCCACATTCAATGACATATCAATCCACATTTACATACTATCAATTATGGCAAAAGTGATTACAATGGGCGAACTCATGCTTCGCCTTTCTCCTGAAGGAAACAACCGCTTCGTACAGGTGGACAAACTCAACGTCACACCCGGCGGAGGCGAGGCCAACGTGGCCATCAGCCTCGCCAACTACGGACACGAAGCCTACTTCGTCAGCAAACTTCCGAAACACGAAATCGGCCAGATGGCGGTGAACGGTATGCGCAAATTTGGCGTGAACACCGACTTCATCGTCCGCGGAGGCAACCGCGTCGGCCTCTATTATGCAGAGACAGGTGCCTCGATGCGCCCTTCGAAGGTCATCTACGACCGTGCCAACTCTGCCATCGCCGAAGCCTCTCCCGAGGACTTCGACTTCGACGCCATCTTCGAAGGGGCTGACTGGTTCCACTGGTCGGGCATCACGCCGGCCATCAGCGACGCCTCGGCCGAGTGTCTGCGCCAGGCCTGCATCGCTGCAAAGCGTCACGGAGTGACCGTCAGTTGCGACCTCAATTTCCGCAAAAAGTTGTGGACTTCGGAGAAGGCCATCAGCATCATGCGTCCGCTCATGCAGTACGTCGATGTGTGCATCGGCAATGAGGAAGACGCCGAATTCTGTCTCGGATTCAAGCCTGACGCTGACGTCGAAGGCGGAAAGACGGATGCTGCCGGCTACGAAGGCATCTTCCGTCAGATGATGCAGGAGTTCGGATTCAAATACGTCGTTTCGACGCTGCGCGAAAGTTTCTCTGCCTCGCACAACGGCTGGAAGGCCCTCATCTACGACGGCAAGGAATTCTACCAGTCGCGCCGCTACGACATCCAGCCCATCATCGACCGCGTCGGCGGTGGCGACTCCTTCTCCGGCGGACTCATCCACGGCCTGCTCACCAAAGCCACGCAGGGCGAAGCCCTTGAGTTTGCAGTAGCCGCATCGGCCCTCAAGCACACCATCCCCGGCGACTTCAACCTCGTTTCCGAGGAAGAAGTAGAGTCGCTCGCTCATGGCAATGCCAGCGGCCGCGTTCAACGCTAAACTTCCCATTCACCCCAACCAACCCATTCACCCCATTAACCCCATTAACCTTCATTTTATGGCTCGATTCGATAAAATACAAGTTCTCCAGAAGATTGCCGACACAGGCATGGTGCCCGTGTTCTACCACAAAGACGCTGAAGTAGCAAAGCGCGTCATCAAAGCCTGCTACGACGGAGGCGTACGTGCCTTCGAGTTCACCAACCGCGGCGACTTCGCCCACGAAGTGTTTGCCGAGTGCGTCAAGTATGCCGCCACCGAATGTCCCGAACTGGCGATGGGCGTAGGCAGCGTGGTCGATGCACCCACAGCAGCCCTCTACATCCAACTCGGTGCCTGCTTCATCGTCGGTCCTCTCTTCAATCCCGACATCGCACCCGTCTGCAACCGCCGCCTCATTCCCTACTGCCCCGGTTGCGGCAGCGTGAGCGAAGTGGGTGCAGCGCAGCAACTCGGTTGCGACCTCACCAAAGTCTTCCCCGGCGACGTCTATGGTCCCGCCTTCGTCAAAGGCCTGAAGGCTCCCATGCCGTGGTCGAAAATCATGGTGACAGGCGGCGTTGCCCCCACCGAAGAGAACCTCACGGCATGGTTCCGTGCCGGCGTCTATTGCGTAGGCATGGGCTCGAAACTCTTCCCCAAAGACAAGGTCGAGGCCGAGGACTGGGCCTACGTCACCGACAAATGCCGCGAATGTCTCGACATCATCCGCAATGCCCGAAAATAGAACATTTTTCGGCACACTGAACTTTCCCGATAATACCAGCGCGGTGGAACAACAGTTTCACTGCGCTGGTCTTTTTGTACCACCGCGTTGGTACAACTGTACCACTGCGGTGGAATAAAATTGGTACAGCCTTCCTCCCCTGTCGTTTCTTACGAATTAGACGAATCGGACGAATTTGTTTTTCACTCTTATAATTCGTTCAATTCGTGTAATTCGTAGTCGAAAAATAAATATCAAATTCTTTCGTAGTCAACGAACGCAAAAGGTTGTGCGTGGCGTTCGTCGGCCTCATGTTCCTCGCGGAATGTCTCTTTCCACTGCGTAAAATCAATCTCGGGAAAGAACGTGTCGGCCTCCTGCGGT
>ONXQ01000135.1 GCA_900321835.1 uncultured Prevotellaceae bacterium | reverse complement strand
AGCGACGGACGGACAGATTGACGTCTTTGTGGCCGGTGTCGGTACAGGCGGAACGGTGAGCGGCACGGGGCGCCGTCTGAAAGAACTGAATCCGCAGGTCCGCATCGTGGCTGCCGAACCTGAAACGTCGGCGGTGCTGAACGGCAAACCCAGCGGTGCGCACAAGATTCAGGGTATCGGTGCCGGTTTCATTCCCAAGACCTACGACGCCACGGTCGTTGACGAAGTGATTGACGTGCCCAACGACGCTGCCATCCTCACCGGACGCCAACTCGCCCGCCAGGACGGTGTGCTGGTCGGCATCAGCAGCGGTGCAGCCGCATGGGCCGCAGCGCAGGTGGCACGCCGACCGGAGTTTGCCGGCAAGCGCATCGTGGTGCTGCTGCCCGACACGGGCGAGCGATACCTCTCGACGTTGCTCTACGACTTCGACGGCTATCCGCTCTGATTCGGCTGAACACGCATCAGGATGGATGAAAACGTCTGAGCGTCTGGGGATGATTCCTCAGACGCTCAGACGTTTTTTCGTGACTTATTTCTTGCGATAGCCGCTCGACGTGAAGAGGGCGATGAGTTGGCCTTCGTCGTCGGTCACGCGCACCTCGGCAAAGGGCAGTCGGTGGTGGTTGACGATTTCGACGGCCTCGGCGTAGATGTAGCCACTGGTGACGGGGCGGAAAAAGGTGATGTTGCTGGAGGTCGAGACGGTGAAGACGTCGTGGCTGTTGACGGCAGCGGCGAAGGCGAGGTCGGCCAGTGTGAAGATGGCGCCGCCCTGCACCGTTCCGCCGGCGTTCAGATGGTCGTCGCTGACGAGCATCCGTGTGCGGGCATAGCCTTCGCGCAGTTCGACGACCTCCATTCCGGCGCGAGTAGCAAATCGGTCGTTTTTGAAAAATTCCTTGTCCATGTTTCTGTATGTTTGTGGTTCAGTTTCTGTTCCGTTCTTCCGCGCGCGTGTGTAAGGTCTGAGCGCTCGGAAAAAAACGTCTGAGCGCTCAGACGAAAATTTCCGAGCGCTCAGACGTTTTCGTCCAAGCGCTTGGATTTGGATTCAAAGTTACGAATTAACGGGCAGAAACTGGTGCGCCAGCATCTTTTTTTTGCGCTTTTATTCTTTTTTCTTTGTTTTTTTTAATATTTTTGCAGGCAAATCAGCAACGATGCGAACATTTCGGAACTTTTTTCTGCTCTGCGCCCTGCTGTTGGGCACGTTTGTCCCGGCCTCGGGACAGACGGCCGAAGGGGTGCGGATGCGCCGCTACGGCATCGGAGAAGGTCTGCCCAACGAGCAGGCCCGGCGTGTCGTGGCCATGCCCGACGGACGGATGCTCGTCGAGGTCGAAGGAATGTTCGCCCTGTTCGACGGCGAACGGTTCCGCCCGATGGAGTACGACCGCAGCCAGAGTGTGCAGGTGGAGAGTTTCCTGAACACCGACTACTGGTTTGCGCCCGACAGCAGCCTGCTGTGGGTCAAAGACACCCACCATCTCTTTGCCATCGAACCGCGAGCCTACCGCTTCGTCAGTCCCACCGAACGGCTGGCGCAGAGTGGGGTGGAGCAGCCGCTGAAAAACTTTTTCATCGACCACGACGGGCAGGCCTGGCTCCATGCAGCCGACGACTGCCTCTATCGTTACGACTGGAACCACCCGGCGCGGCGCATGATGGAAATCACTCAGACGAACACCGACGGCCTCCTCGCCACCGTGTGCGACGTCGTGCAGGTCGGGACGCTCCACTATGTGCTGCTCTCGAACGACCTGCTCATCTGCCTCGACGCCGCACAGCCGAAGGTGCTCTGGTCGCAGCCGATTGGCCAGCCGTGGGGCGGTTTCAGACTGAAAGCACAGGTGTGGGACGACCGCACCCTGCTCATACGTACCCGCGACGCACTCGTCGCCTTCGACATTCCGACCCGGCAGATGCGCTCCGTGCTCGCCGAAAACAACATCTACGACTTCCGCCGTGTGGGCACCGACCTGTGGGTGAGCGGATGGCAGCGCATCGTACGGCTCGACCGCCAGTTGAACCCCGTCGAAGAAATCCGTCAGGCCATCGACGACGCGACCGGCGAACCCCTCGACGGCAACTGGCAGGGTCTGGCCCTCGACCATCAAGGCGGCCTGTGGGTCTGCACCTTCAGCCAGGGACTGGCCTACCGCGGTCCCAACCGCCTGCTGGCCCACTACGAGGCCGTCGGCGAGGGTGACGTCTTTGCCCGCGTGTTCAGTGCCAAGTTGAACGGAACGGTGTTGCCCGCCGACCTCGCTGTGACCGACATCGTCGCCGACCGTGCCACGTGGGTGGCCACACGCCAGCAGGGCCTCCTGCGCATCCTCGACGGACACATCGACACCTACACTCCGCAGAACGTCGAAGGCATCTGGGGCAGCGTAGCCTTCGTAGCACCGCTGAAGGACGGACGCCTCCTCTTCAGTTGCCATCTCAACCGCCTCGGCCTCCTCAACCCCGACACCCACCACATGGTCAACCTCACCGAGCGCTATCCGCAGTTGCTCCGGTTCCGCAACATGGTGGACATCTGCCAAGTCCAGGGCGGATGGCTCGTCGGCACGCAGAACGGCTTTTTCTATCTCGACGAAAGAACACTCACGCCCGACCTGCAGCACTTCGACGCCCTCAATGCCAACCCCTGGAGCGACAAGTGCAACTGCCTCATGCGCGACAGCCAGGGCATCATCTGGATTGGTACACAGAACGGACTGCTGCGCTACGACGAACGGACGGGCGACCTGCACCGCTTCAGCACCGACGACGGACTTCCCTCGAGTAGCATCCAAAGCATCGTCGAGGACAAGACACACTGCCTCTGGATTGCCACCATAGCCGGCATCGCACGCTGGAACGGTACGGATTTCCTCCTGCTGGGCACCAACGACGGATTGCGCGACTTGAAATTCCTGGAGCGTGCGGCATCGGTCGATGCCGAAGGCCTCGTGCGGTTCGGCACGGCGAAGGGCATCTACACCATCAACCCGTCGCAGGTCGTGCTGCCGCGCCTTCGCCTTGTACCCCAACTGATGGCTGGCGGAACGGACGACATGGTCTTTCCCTACGACCAGAACTATCTGACGTTCGACATTTCGGCGCTCAACTACGGATGGTCGGCACACACGATATACCGCTACCGCCTCGTCGGACTCGACAGGGAGTGGACCGAGGTGGCGGGCGGTGCAGGCAAGATTCAGGTCCACTTCACCGGTCTGGCTCCCGGACACTACACGCTCGAAGTCGAGGCTGCGATGCAGGGCCAGCCGTGGGGCGAACGCCTCAGTCTTCCGCTGCGCATCACTCCTCCGTGGTGGCAGAGTTGGTGGGCCGAGACGCTGTACGTGCTGCTGGCGCTGGCACTGGTGTGGTTTTTCGTGCAGGCCTATCTGCGCGAACAGCGGAACAAGATTGAGATTGAACGGCGTGAGGCACAAATCCGCCAACTGCTCGAACAGGTGAGACTGCGAAGCCAGTTGCCCGAGGAGACAAAGGCGGAGCATCAGGAAGAAATCAAGATTTCGGCGCAGGACGAGGCGTTCTTGCAGAAGGCGATGAGTTGTGTCGAAAAGAACCTGGACAACAGCGACTACGGCGTCGAGGCGTTCTCGGGCGACATGGCGATGGAACGTTCGACGCTCTACCGCCGTATGCAGGCCGTAGTCAGTCAGTCGCCCACGGAATTCATGCGTACGGTTCGGCTGAAACGTGCTGCCGAACTGCTGCGAACTGAAAAATACACGGTTGGGGAGGTCAGTGATATGACCGGATTCCCCAACCGCAAAGCCTTTTCAAAATATTTCAAGGATGCCTTCGGCGTCTTGCCGTCGCAGTATTAAAGGCAGCCTACAAATCCCATCCCAGGGCACTGGCTCCGAGGACGGCAGCGTTGACACCCATGAGGGCGCTGACGAGGAACTTCGGTTTGCCGCGCAGGATGTTGAGCGCATGTTGCTCGTAGCCCTCGACGATGGGTTTCATGAGCAGGTCGCCGGCTTTGGTCAGTCCGCCGAAGAAGATGAAGGCCTCGGGCGATGAGAAGGCTGCAAAGTCGGCACAGGCCTCGCCCAGCATGTGGCCGGTGAAGTCGAAGATTTCTTTTGCTACGGCATCGCCTTTCGACGCAGCAATCGACACATCGAGCGCCGTTATCTTCTCAGGGTCGAGATCGCGCAGCAGCGTCGGGCGGTCGGTCGTCGTGACGATTTCACGTGCCGTGCGAGCCACGCCCGTAGCCGAGCAGTAGGCCTCCAGACAGCCTGTGCGGCCGCATCCGCAGGAGCGTCCCGTCTCGTCGTGGACGAAGCGCACGTGACCCAGTTCGCCTGCAAAGCCGTCGTGTCCATACACCATCTGACCGTTGATGACGATGCCCGAGCCCAGACCTGTGCCCAGGGTGATGACGATGAAGTTCTTCATGCCGCGAGCCACGCCGTAGGTCATCTCACCCATTGCGGCGGCATTGGCGTCGTTGGTGATGGCTGTGGGAATGCCGAGCGTGTCGCGGAACATCTGTGCCAGCGGGATGATGCCTTCCCAGGGCAGGTTAGGCGGATTCTCGACCGTTCCCTGATAGTAGTTGCCGTTGGGCGCGCCGAGGCCGATGCCCTTGATTTGTCCGATGCCGCCAACCCGTTCGGCCAGTGTGCGGATGGCTGCCGAGCAGGCTTCGACGAGCAGTTCGGGAGTGGGATACTGGCGAGTGGGCAGCGAGTCGTCGGCGATGACGTCGCCACGCTGGTTCACGATGCCGAACACGGTGTTCGTGCCGCCCAGGTCGATACCGATGACGTAGGGCTGGATGTCGTTTGTGATCATAGTGGGTGTT
>ONXQ01000216.1 GCA_900321835.1 uncultured Prevotellaceae bacterium | reverse complement strand
TCGCCACCGCCTCACCATGACATCTACAGCATCGAGGACTTGGCACAACTGATTTTCGACCTCAAAAACATCAACCCCACGGCAGCCGTCAGCGTGAAACTCGTTGCCGAGAGTGGTGTGGGAACCATTGCCGCTGGCGTAGCGAAGGCAAAGGCCGACCTCATCGTCATCAGCGGTGCAGAGGGCGGTACGGGTGCCAGTCCTGCCTCGTCGATGCGCTTCGCTGGCATCAGCCCTGAGATAGGACTTGCGGAAACGCAGCAGACGTTGGTCATGAACGGACTTCGCCATCAGGTACGGTTGCAGACCGACGGCCAGTTGAAGACAGCGAAGGATGTGATTGTCATGGCCCTGCTCGGAGCCGACGAGTTTTCGTTCGGAACACTTCCGCTCATCGTCCTCGGCTGTGTGATGATGCGAAAATGCAACACGAACACGTGTCCTGTGGGTGTAGCCACACAAGACGAGACCTTGCGCCGTCGCTTCATGGGCAGGGCCGACTATGTGGTCAACTTCTTCACGTTTTTGGCAGAGCAGGTGCGTGAATATCTTTCGGAACTGGGTGTCCACCGTCTCAAAGATATCATCGGCCACACGGAACTCATCGAGGTCAACACGGACGGCGCGACAGAGAAGCAGAAGTGTATCGACTTCGCCCGTCTGCTGCACTGTCCCCCGACCGACAAGTCGCTGTATTGGGACCGTGGCGAGTTTACCCATGTGGGTAGCGTGATGGACGAAGAAATCATCGAAGCCGCCGCTGCAGCCATCGAGAAAAAGGAAGAGGTGAGCCTCGACTATGCCATCCGCAACACCGACCGTGCCGTGGGCACGATGCTCTCGGGTGTCATTGCCAAGAGGTATGGCGAGAAAGGTCTGCCCGACGGCACCATCTGCTTACAGTTCAAAGGCTCGGCTGGTCAGTCGTTCGGCGCATTTGCCGTCCGTGGTCTTGAATTGCGTCTCGAAGGCGAGACCAACGACTACTTTGGCAAGGGCCTTTCGGGTGGACGTATCAGCATCATGCCTCCCAAGCGCCGCGGTGCGGACTTCATGGCTGAAGACAACATCATTGCCGGCAACACAGGCTTGTATGGAGCCACGAGTGGTGAACTCTTTGTCAACGGACGTGTGGGCGAGCGTTTTGCCGTGCGCAACAGCGGTGCCATCGCCGTTGTGGAAGGCACGGGCGACCACTGCTGCGAGTACATGACAGGCGGTCGTGTGGTAGTTCTCGGCAAGACAGGCCGCAACTTCGCGGCAGGTATGAGTGGGGGAATTGCTTACGTCTATGACCCTGACCACACGTTTGACTATTTCTGCAACATGGACATGGTCGAACTGGGATTGGTCGAGGATGCTGTCGGCCGCAAAGAATTGCTGGAACTCATCAGGCAGCACTATCTGCACACGGGCAGTGAGTTGGCAGGACGGATGCTGGACAATTGGCAGCGCTACTGCGACGACTTCATCCAGGTGATGCCTATCGAGTACAAACGTGTGCTCGAAGCCGAAAAACTGGCCAAACTGCACGAGAAAATTGCCGACATACAACGCGACTATTGAATTGAAACTTGAAAATCTTAAATTCGTAAATTGTAAATTCGTAAATTCGTAAATCATAATGGGAAATCCTAAAGCATTTATGACCATACCTCGCAAAGAGGCTGGGTATCGACCGATACATGACAGAATCCACGACTTCGGTGAAGTGGAACAAACGCTGAACACGCGTGACAGGCAGGAGCAGGCGAGCCGTTGCATGGACTGCGGCGTCCCGTTCTGTCACTGGGCATGTCCGCTTGGAAACAAAGATCCTGAATGGAACGATGCCCTCTATCGCGGCGACTGGGAGACCGCCTATAAACTTCTGAAAACGACCAACGACTTCCCTGAATTTACGGGACGTATCTGTCCGGCTCTCTGCGAAAAGGCTTGTGTGCTGTACCATACAACAGGCGAGGCCGAGGCTGTCACCAACCGCGAAAACGAAGCCGCCATCACCGAACGTGCCTATCAAGAAGGATATGTAACCATTGAACATCCCACTCGCAACGGCAAGAAAGTGGCCGTCGTGGGCAGTGGTCCTGCAGGTCTTGCTGCTGCCAACCAACTCAACTACAAAGGTTACGAGGTGACTGTGTTCGAGAAGAACGAAGCGGCTGGCGGACTGTTGCGCTACGGCATCCCTAACTTCAAGCTGAACAAGCGCATCATCGACCGCCGTATCCGTGTCATGGAGCAGGAAGGCGTTAACTTCGTCTACGGCCAGAACATCGAGTCGGTTGCAGAATTGGCAAAGGAATACGATGCCGTCGTCCTCGCCACAGGCACCCCTACAGCCCGTGACCTCAAGGCGCCTGGTCGTGAACTGAAAGGCATCCATCTCGCCC
>ONXQ01000167.1 GCA_900321835.1 uncultured Prevotellaceae bacterium | reverse complement strand
TCAGTCGAGGGCGTCGAGCAGGATGAAGGCTGCCCAATAGAAAGGATTGGAAAAGGGATGGACATCGGGCTGCGAGGCGTCGGGCGCATAGTTGCGCACGACCTGCTGTGCCTGATGGAGGGCCTGCTGGGCGGTGTGTCCTTCGGTGAGTTTCTGGTAGAAGGTTTCCATGAGCATGGCGGTGGCACGGTCGTCCACTTTCCACAGGCTCATGAGCAGGGTCTGGCAGCCTGCTTTCTTGAAACTGCGTTGGAGGCCGAAGACGCCGTCGCCGGTGACTGTGCCGAGGCCCGTCTGGCAGGCGCTGAGGACGACGAGGCTGACCGAGCGCAGGTCGAGTCGTGAGATTTCGCGGGCGGTGAGGATGCCGTCGTCGTGTCCGGCACGCACTTCTTGCCCTTGCAGGGCGGCATTGGCCCCCGTGAGCAGGAGTCCCGAACCGAGCAGCATACGGTCCTCGGGATTGTCGTCCTTGCGGTACATCGAGAGGAAGCGCAACTGCTTGCGGCGGGCGGTCAGATCGACTTCGCGCTCGGTCCAGTAGAATCCGTGGGTGGCGATGTGCAGCAGTTGTGTGCCGCTGGCGGCAAGTTGGCGGAAGGAGTCTTCAGTGCCCTGCCTGCCGGTGTAGAGGGCAGAGTGGACGCCGTGTTTCTGTAGTTGTGCGGCAATGCCGTCGGCCTCGGCAAGTGTGCCCGGCAAGTAGTTGACACCGCCTTGCTTGAGGCTGTCGGGCAGAACAGGCTTTTCGCCCAGCACCTGCGACTGAGTGATGATGACGGGGTCGTCGGTGCCTTCCTGTTGTGCATCCGTACCGGCTGTTTCGTCGGGAACTTCGTAGAGCAGTCCGCCATAGACGGTGGCGTCGTGGAGCGGCTGCTCGGCATGAGGCTGCTGAGCCAGACAGCGCGTTGAGGACAGGCGGTGCATCTGCCAGCGGTCGCCAGTATATCCTCCTTCGTTCCAGAGGGGCAGAGCCTCGACGGCGATGTTGTAGAGTTCGCCCGTCGGCGAGAAATAAAGAGTCGATACGCTGTCGAGTTCGTGCTCGAGCGGACGCAGCAGGAGCGTGGCCAGTTGGTCGCTGGTGTAGCGGTTGCGCCGGCGCACACGTTTGAGGGCCTCGTCGCTGGTGACGACGGTGAAGTGGGGAGTGTCGTAGTCGCTGCGAAGGGTGAAGGCGGCGTAGTAGGTGGAGTCGGCGTCGGTGCTGTGAAAACGGATGAACTCGGCCGACAACTCATCGGGCTTCAGGCGGTCGCGCACGGCGGTCCAGTCGATGCGCAGGTTCTGGGTATAGTCGCCATAGACCTTGCTCTTCTGCACGAGCACGTGCTCCTCGTTGCGGACGAGGCGGAAGAGCGAATCGACGTTGAGCGTTCGTTTGGCCACAGGCATCTCAAACTGCTGGCTGAGCAGCCGGCGTGTCTGTTGCAGCCGTTGGTAGCGCTCGGCCAGTTTGAGGTCGCCGCTCTCGATGATGAGGTTCTGCATCTCGATTTCGCTGTTGAGCAAGAGCCCTTTGGCCAGCAAGGTGGCGTTGTAGGTGTTCTCGATCATCGCCCGTGTGGGGTGGTGGGCGGTGAGTTGCGGCAGCGAACTGAGATACCAGCGCGAGACGGTGTGCCAATAGAAAGTGCGCTCGGTGGCGGTCATGTTGACAAACGACTTGAGGATGACGCTCGTGTAGCGTTCGGTGGCACGGATGGCTGCCGACTCGGCTGCGTCGGGCTGCTGATTGGCGTCGTAGTAGAGGGCCAGGCGGCTGAGCGACTGTGCATAGGCGGGATGGCCCTCGGAGAGAATGGACCGGTTGCGCTCGACGGCCAGTTCGCCATAGCGCACGGCTGCGACATAATCTCCCTGATGGTAGTAGTAGGCGGCGAGGTTGTTGAGCGACTCCGCATAGTCGGGATGGTCGCGTCCGAGCAGACTGTCGCGGATGACGAGCGAGAGGGTGCCGAGACGCAGGGCCTCGCTGCTGTTGCCGAGTGCATCCTGATAGTCAGCGAGATTGCTGAGCGACTGGGCGTAGTCGCGCGTCCATCGGCCTTCGCTCTTTTCGTGCAGTTCGAGCGCCTGTTGTCCCCATTCGACGGCATTGCTGTAGTCGCCGAGAAAGTAGTAATACTTGGCCAGGTTGTTGACCGACTGCGCATAGTCGGGATGCCCTTTGCCCAGCACTTTCTCACGGATGTCAAGGGCTTCGCGCCCCTTCTTCACGGCAGCCAGATAGTTGCCCATGCGCGAGTAGTAGCCGGCGAGGTTGCTGAGCGACTGGGCCGTCTCGGGATGCATCTCGCCATAGATTTCACGGCGCAACTCGACGGCGCGGTTGCCGTAACTGAGCGAACGGTAGTGGTCGCCTTTGTAACTGTAGTAGCGTGCCAGATGATTGACCGACTGTGCATAGTCGGGATGGTGCTTGCCCAGCACACGGCTGCGGATGACGATGGCTTGTTCGCCATACTCGACCGCCTTTTCGTAGTTGCCGCTGCGCGAATAGTAGCCGGCCAGGTTGCTGACCATCTGGGCATAGGTGACGTCGTCCTCGCCACAAAGCCTGCGCCGGATGTCCAGGGCCTGCGTCTCAAGTTGGATGGAACGGCTAAACTGTGAGACATAACTGAGATATTTGGCCAGATGATTGAGCGCCTGTGCATACTCCACGCTGTTCGTGCCAAACAACTTCTTGCGCAGTTTGAGCACTTCTTCACCAATCTTCACAGCCTCGGCAAAGTGGCCCGAGCGTGAGTGGTAGCCGCCCAGGTCGAGCAGGGCAGTGGCGTACTCGGCCGTCTGCGTTCCTGTGTGGCGCTGGTGGTAGGAGCGCACCGTCTCGCCTTCCTGCAAGGCTTCGTCGAGACGGCCGAGATAGGAGAGAAACTTGGCATGACGGCTGAGCGCATGGATGTAGCGTGTGCTGTCAGGAGGTTCGGCCATGCCGTATCGCAGCATCAACTCTTCAGCCGCACGGAGTGAATCGTGGTAGTTGCCTTCGTCGCACAGACGTTCCATCTGCACCTCCAGCGTGTCGGCAGGAACTTGTGCCTGGATGTGGACAACGGAAAAACTGTTTACAACGGAAAAACACAGAAAAACACGGAAAAACACAGAAAATAAATTCCGTGTTTTCTGCTTAGTTTCCGTGTGTTTCCGTGTTTCCAAGTTTTAATTATCAATTCTTGCAGATTAGCGCGACAGCGTAGGCACTGATACCTTCTTCACGGCCTGTGAAGCCGAGGCGCTCGGTCGTCGTCGCCTTGATGCTGATGTCATCGACAGGAATGCCCATGACTTCTGAAAGACAGGCTTGCATGGCCGGAATATGCGGGTTGAGTTTGGGACGTTCGGCGCATACAGTGGCATCAATGTTGCCGACGCCGTAGCCTTTTTCTTGCAGCAGGGCAACGGTCTTGCGGAGAAGGATTTTGCTGTCAATGCCGCTGAACTCGTCGGCCGTGTCTGGAAAATGGTAGCCGATGTCGCGCAGGTTCGCCGCACCCAGCAGGGCGTCGCAAATGGCATGAATGAGCACGTCGGCATCGCTGTGGCCAAGAAGGCCGAGGGTGTGCGGAATGCGAACACCGCCCAGCCAAAGGTCGCGACCTTCGACAAGGCGGTGTACGTCAAAGCCTAATCCAACTTTTATTTTCATGGGGTGTGCGGATTTTATCTGCGCCTTCTTCCCAGCAGGTCGTTGATGCCGTCCATGTCGAAGGCGACGGTGAAGCGCAGCGTCTGGTCGAGCGGATTCGACTGGGCTGCGGAGATGACGTAACCGGCGTCAATCGAGAAGACGCTCATCTTGAAGCCTGCACCGACTGTGTAGAACTTGCGGTTACCCTTGTTCGGGTGTTCGTAGTGATAACCGGCGCGAAGGAAGAACTTGTTGTCGTAACTGTA
>ONXQ01000134.1 GCA_900321835.1 uncultured Prevotellaceae bacterium | reverse complement strand
GTAGCGCTCTTCCATGCCCGACGTGATGCGCCGGCCCAGCAGGGTGAGCGGACCGACGATGGTGCGGAGGTTCTTCAGAACGCTCTCCTCGGTGGCTTGCTCCATGAGAATGCGTTTGGTCATCTCACGAATTTCGTGGCGCTTGGCCGACGGCATGAGGCTGTCCAGGCGGTTGATGAGTTCGTCGAACAACTTTTCGGTGTTCGCCTGCATTTCGGCGGCATTGAGGATGCCGAGGATGGCACCGTCGCGGTCGAGACGGTAGCGCACGGTTTGGTTGCGCTGCAGGTTCTGAAACCATTCATCCATGCTGTTGTTGCCCATGATGCCCGGTTCGATGTTCGGTTTGTCCAACGGCTTTGTCTTCACTTCGAGGACGTAGCCCTCCGGCGTCGCTTCCGTCACCGTGAAGGTTGTCTCTTCGCGGCCGGTCATGCCGTTGTCCCCGTCCGTCCCCGATTTGTACGCTTCATACGAGGTGGTGTAGGTGTGTACGTCGCCCTTGTTGAGTTGAGGGGCGATGGCGACGTCCTGCTGTGCCCGCATGGCGGTGGTGCAGACGAGGCACAGCGCAAGAATTGTCTGTCTTTTCATTTTGTACGGTTTTATGGTTATTTAATTGGTGGCCAAAAGATTGTAGTCGATGTCGTCGCAGAGGGCGGAGCAACCTCCGAAATCCTCCGTTTCGCTGATCGTGTTTTCTGCAACCGCAGGGATTTCGACGCGCACCTCCTTCGTGACGACGCGCGTGAGGAAGACGGTGTCGTGAACGAAGACCTTTGTCTCGACGCGTAACGGCTCTCCCTCTTTCTCGGCGATGGGGTCGGGCGTCGAAGGTGTCTCTGCCGTTGTTCTGGGTATAGCCAAGCCCGCCACGAAGCAGGCCACACAGGCGGCGGAGGCCCACCACAGGGCGTGGCCGCGTTGCTTGCGCTGCAATGGGTTTTGGGGCACACGCAGCGATTGGTTCTGCTGCTCACGCAACGACTGAGCGCTGCGGATGATGTCGTTGTCAGATATGTTCATAATGCTTGAGTTGTTGACGAATCAGGTTCATGGTCTTGTGCAGGCGGCTCTTGACGGTGCCCTCGGGGATTTGGAGGATTGCAGCCATCTGCGCCGTGGTCAGTTCTTCCTCGTGGCGCAGGGAGAAGATGAGGCGGAGCGGCGGTGGAAGTGCGTCGAGCACCTGCTGTAGGGCTTCCATCAGCAGGGCGTTGTCCATCTGGATTTCCACCGCACTTTCCTCGGCAGGCTGCGCGTCGAGCGTCTGCAGAAACTTCGCTTCGTTGTCGTTCCGTCGGAAGATGTTCTTGCAGAGGTTGTAGGCAATGCTGAACACCCAGGTGCTGACGTCGCTGCCTTCGGCATAACGCTCGCGGTGCTCAAACACCCGCAGCAGCGTGTCCTGCATGGCGTCGGCAGCCCGTTCTTCGTCGCCGCCGAGTTGGCGGAAGAAGAATCCCTGCAGGCGTCGGCTGTAGCGGCGGTAGAGTTCGTCGAAGGCACGACGGTCGCCCTGCTTCACCTCCAGCATGAGCCGCTTGTCGTCCATCGCGTGCAACGCCGTTGCGCGCCGTGAAAAGAGGGACAGCACACTCATAGCAGACGTGAGACTTGGTTATATTCCCGCTCCCTTCGCTCCTGCATCCGACGGTAGTTCAGCACATCGCGAATCAGTTGTTCGAGCCATGCCAACCGCTCCGGCCGATGCGCCCGATAGTAGGGCAGCAGACCTTCGTACAGGATGCGGTAGTTCTCGGCCAGGTGGCTGCGTGTGAAGGCCAGCGCGCCCTCCTGCTCGCGTCCGTGCGGCGGTGTGAACGACATACGCAGGTAGTCGAGCAGGTAGCGTTCCTCCAGGTTGCGACACTTCACCACGATATTATTATAAGGCACACGCGCGTAGTGCATCGTCAGTCCTTCGTTGTAGAGATGCGACTTCAGCACCGTCGCCACGCTGTCGATGCGCACAGCCTGCGCCGACGCAGGGTCGAGATAGCCGGGGTGTACCAGATGTGGCATGGCCGAGGCTGAGAGATAGACCTGCCGCCCCGTGTGTTCACACACCCACTGCGTCATCAGCACGAAGCGTCCGTCGCCGTAGGATTCGGTCGGCACAGGCACCTCCATGCGCTGGCACAGAGTGGCCATGTACGTGCTGTCGTACGTCGCGTTCAGGTTGAGCAGCACCTTGTCGCGGTGCACGTGCAGCACCCGTTGCAGAATCAGTTTTCCCACCAGGTCCGACTCCTCCATGCCCACGTAGATGCTCCACGGCTCCATGCCCTGCAGTTCGTTGTAGTGGTAGTTGAGCACGTCGGCGGGGTAGAGTCCGCTGTAGTACCAGCGCGTGAGCAGTGTGTCGAGCGCAGCGTCGTTCCTTTCGATAATCAGGTTGTGCACGCGCTCGTAGTCAAGGTCCTGTGCAGCGGTCCTGCCCGTGAGGCAGAGCAGAAGCAGGGAGGCGAGGATGATTCGTTTCATTGGGTTCGGATTTTTGCGATGTTCACAACAGCATACACGCAAGCATAGGAAAAGGTTCACGAAAAAATGCACCGTAGTTGAAAAAAATTTCGTCTGCGGACGAAATTTTTTTCGACTGTGGACGAAATTTATTTCAACTGCGGACGAAATTCGGGTACTCTGTGGAGCATCATGCCGTGGGTTGCAAAGGCTTGAAAACGGGGCCGCAGACGTCAGTTGCCGTCGGGCTTGAGCGATTCGTAGAAGGGGCTGTCGGTCCAGTGGAACGATTCCACCGGGTCGGGACGCAGGGGAGAGTAGGGCACGTAGTCGTCGCGGAGATGCTGAACCACAGGCAACTCGAGGCGGCGCATCCCTTCGATGACCATCTTGGCGATTTCATAAGCGCCGTAGGGGTTGAAGTGGGTGTTGTCGGCCAGTTCTTTGGGCTGGTTGGGATAGGTGTTGGCAGGGTAGTGGACGAAGGCGCGCTTCGACTCTTCCACGCCCAACTGCTCGTAGAACGTGCGGGTGGCGTCGTGCAGTTCGATCACCTGCACCCCTTCGCGCTGTGCCACCCAGCGCATGGCGTCGGGATAGTCGGCGTGGGTTTCGCGGATGTGCCCTTCATCGTCGAACGAACGGCGCTGCGTGGGGGTGATGAACACAGGTGTGGCTCCGCGCTGGCGCACCTCGTCGGCCATCTGCTTGAGACCCGTCGCAAAGTTGTAGTAAGCGCCGGCGCCGGCAAACTTCTGCTTCTGGTCGTTGTGGCCGAACTCGATGAACACGTAGTCGCCCTTTCGCAACAGCGTGAGAATCTTCTGAAATCGTTTCGCACCGATGAACGTCGAAACCGTCTCGCCGCTCTCGGCATAGTTGGCCACTGCCACACGGTCGTCCAGCCAGCGCGGAATCATCTGTCCCCACGAAGCCCACGGCTCATAGTCCTGGTCCACGACGGTCGAGTTGCCGCAGAGGTAGAGGGTGGTGACCGTCGTGTCGGCCGGCTCGATGCGGATGTCGCTCACACAGGGGGCGTCGCCCGTCAGTTCGAGCGTCAGACGGTCGTCCCAGTTGAGTTTCGTCCGTTCGCGCGGCTTGATGCGGACGACGTCTTCGCCCTGTGCCGAACGGATTTTCGTGTCGCGCTTGTTGACGACGAACGAAACGGTCTTCCGTTCGCCGCGACGTGTCGCCACATTTTCGACCATGAGACGGCGCGATTCGGCACGCACGGTGGTGCTGCCCGCCTTTTTCTTCGCCCCGAGCGTCATCGTGACGCGGTAGTTTCCGTCGGGCACTGTGACGCTGACGAACGGCAGGTTCACCTCCACCGACGCCCCTTTCAAGTCCTCCGACAGCGTGACTTGAGGTGCCTGCGCATGGAGAGTGAGAAGTGAGAAGTGAAAAGTGAAAAATGCCAGTAACAGAAGTCGTGTACGCATAAAAACAATTCGTGTAATTCGTTTAATTCGTGGTCAAAACACCTCATTCGGGTGTCAACGTCCGCAGGGCTGCCTCCAGGCGCCGCACCATGTCGCGCTTCTTCTTGTCGGGAGCGAAGACGAAGCCCTCCGTGATGAGCAGACGGCTGCGCAGGCTATCGACCTGCACCAGCGAGACGAACGGACCGCCCATCGCCTCGTTTGTCATCGCCCACAGGCCGCGCACCTCCTGCACCGTCTGTCCGTCGATGCTGACGAGGCGGCTCTGCACCACTCGACGCTCCGTGCTCATGTGGCGGTCGGGGGTCTCGCCCACGATGTAGTGGCCGAGGATGGAGTCGCGACGCTGGACGAATGCCTCCTGCGTCAGTTGCTCGGGCGAGGTGTAGGGCACGCTGTAGAGCACCACGTTCAGGTACTGCTCCGTCTGTCCTTGGCTCGACCCCCAGAGAAAGTCCTTGCCCGGCTTCACCGCATTGATTTCCTCCGGCACCCGCAGGTCGCAGCCGAAGAGAGTCTGGGCCTGCTGCTGCACAAGTCCGCTGTAGCGCTTCTTGAGAAACTGCTGCGTGCGCCCGAGTTCGGCCTCGTTCAGCAGCGAGAGAATACGTTCGCGATAGGTCTGGCACAGTTGGTCAAACGATGCTTGGTCGGGCGCTGTGAGCGAGATGAGCAGTTGCGGACGGGCATAGACGTCACGTGCCACGCCGCACTCCGCCTTCTGGTATTTCTGGGGGTTGATGTCGGCCGTGAGGATGTTGGCGTAGAACATGAACGACTTGGTGAACGCCGTCGGCTCGATCTTCGTCGTGCGGAACTGCGGTTCGACCTGCGGCAGACAGGGCACTTCGGCGTCGATAATCTGCTTCAGCGCCGTGGCCGCATCGGTCTTGAGCCACTCCTTGTTGCACACCACGAGCAGTTCGTAGGGCTGCGACGTCGAGCGCCCTTTCGC
>ONXQ01000144.1 GCA_900321835.1 uncultured Prevotellaceae bacterium | reverse complement strand
TTTCCGAACTGCTTGCTCTCACATTGCGAATGTTGGCGGTATTCAGAATCGAGAGAACAAGAGCAGAAAGCTCAAGTTGTAATAAAGTATAGAATAGGAACAACGCACAAGTTCCGTCTCGTCAATTAATAGATATTATTTTTTCAAGACTTCTTGTTGAGTTCCAAAAGAACGGGACACGGCTTTCGAAGCAGGAAATCCCATTATTCGTTTTCTACATAGGCTTCAGAAATTAATGATGTTACCAATCGTATTCTTCTATTTTTTCTTTCCCTTGCCGAACAAGTCGGAGTGTGAACCTGTCCGGTAAAGAGAAATGATTCGGATTTCAGTGTCTTTGACGTATATCAGCAACCAATCAGGGGTGATGTGACACTCCCAAAATCCCTCGTAGTCGCCTCGAAGTTGGTGATTGCGGTTCTTGGCTGGTAGGGGTTGGTCAGCAGCCAAAAGGTCAATTATCTTAAAGAGTTCTTCCAATGGAAGCCCTCTCTTTTTGGCCAGTTTAAGGTCTTTCTTAAACTGACTGGTAGGAATAACCTGGTATTGCTGCATAGCATCTAAAGTGCGTTAGCCCATTCCTTAAATTCCTCAACAGTCCCTTTGAAGGCAATCCCTTTCCCTTTCCGTGCATCCTCGATGACCTTCATCGTCTTGTCATTGAGATATCCGCCGGTTTCAGGGTCGTAGAGACGTGGCTTAACTGCTTTCTGTTTCGTTGCCGTCCATCCCATCTTCTTGACGAGCGAGCGGAAGAACGTGAGGTCCGTTTGCGGAATCTGGAGCGTATATGTGTCCAGTGTAGCAGATTGATTGGTCAACATAACTGATTCTTGTGTCATTGTTTACAATGCAAAGTTACGATTAAGCGAGAAAAATACAAAATGAAAGTAGAAAAACTTTCATTGATATGTCCGAGAGAGAATCTTTTCAAGGAAGGCAAAGGTGAAAATCATTCATAAACAAAAAAACGATGAAGTTTTATAAGCCACAAGTTCTGCAGTTCATTCCTTCACAATGTGGGGCACGCAGTGGCGGATTTCGACGGGGATGGTGTGCGCCGCGACGGTGTTTCGGGTGACGTGCAGTTGGACGATGGCGGCACGGGAGTTGAGGGGCTTCGGCTGGTCGAAGATGAAGTTGCCGATGCTGTAGTAGATGGGGCGACCGAGGTAGGTCTCGACGGTTTGCAGCGTGTGGGTGTGGTGGCACACCAGGGCGTCGGCTCCGGCATCGACGAGGCGGTGGGCCTGCACGCGCTGGGCGGGAATGGGCTCGGTCGTGTGTTCACCGCCCCAATGGAGGCTGACGACGACGGCACAGCCGGGATGCTGGCGTTTCAGACGCTGGATGGAGGCAGAGAGCGAGTCGATGGTCATCTGGCTCACACTGGGCTTGGCAGGCAGGTAGGGATAGTTTTCGAGGGCCATCTGCACCGATGCGAGCAGGAACACCTTGCGGGGCGACGACGTGAGCAGCACGGGCTGCACGGCTTCCTGCATCGTCCGTCCGGCTCCAATGGGCACCATGCCGGCGCGGCGGACATGCTCAATGGTCGAGGTGAGGCCCTTGCGGCCCTGATCGACGGAGTGGTTGTTGGCGAGGTTCAGATGGGTGATGCCATGACGGTGCAGCGCTGGCAGCCACTTGGGTTCACCTCGGAAGCAGAAGCGTTTGAAGACGGGTTGGCGAACTTCGGTGGCAGGACATTCGAGGTTGGCCACGACGACGTCGCTGGTGCGGAAAAGGTGATCGACCTCGGGAGTGAACAGATGGTCCACTCCGCGGAGGTCGATCACCTGGCGCACGCCGCGGTCGAGCAGCACGTCGCCCACAAACGTGATGACAGCCCCTTCGCCCTGTCCCTCCCTCGTGGAGGGGTGCAAGGCGGAGGGGCTGCTGTTTGTCAGGCAACTAACAACCAGTAGAATAGAAAATAAGTTCATTGTCTTCGGGGATGTCGTCGGCAGGCACCTTCAGCGGCTCCATCCAGGTGGGCACACCGCGATGATACTGCTGCTTCAGTTGCTCCTGCCACTCCTCGTCGGTCAGTCGCGGTTCGCCCAGAGGCTGGTCGAATTCACGATAGGAGAAGACGGCGCCGCGAGTGAGGTAGAGTTGGCCGTCAATCTCGACGATGACGTAGATTTCGCTGGCTGGGCCGACGGCTTCGTAGAGCACCGACTTGTTTTCGTTGTTGTAGGCGTTGGCGGTATAGACATCGGCAACAATCGAGACTTTCTTGTCTGCACCCTCGACCGCGTTCCAGTCCTGGAGCCACTGGTCGGGTTCGCGCAGCATGTCGAGCGTGAGGTATTCGAATTGGGCTCCGACATACTCCAGTTCGCGGTATTCCTCGTCGGTCAGTTTCTGGCCGGCCAGTTCCTTCTTGCTCACGCCGAGGAAGAATTCGGCCTCTTCGCGCAGGCTGGTGGTGTAGCGCTCGGTGTCCTCGGTCGTCAGGTCATATTTCTTGAACACCTCGTCGGTCTGCTGCAGCAGGTCGAGCGCTTTCTGCCAGAACTTGACGTTCGGTTCGACATAGCCCATGCAGATGGGCTCTTCAGGTCCGCCACCGCCACACTCGGCACCCATCGGCTGCTTGGCGTAGAGGATGGCGTCGTGCTTCAGTTCGGCCCACGAAGCCAGGGCGGCGTTCAGGTTCTTCTTGTCCCACTGCGGCGTGAGCATGAAATACTGCGGATGGGTGCCGTCGGGCTTCGGCGTCTCGTATTTCTCCGACTGCAGGGTCGTCAGCGTCTTCATCCATTCGTTGGCCACGTTGACGTCCCATTTCGACGGGTCGCTCTCCTTCTTCATACGGTCGAGCGTCTCGGTGTACTTCGGCCACGCCTCGTTCTCCTTCAGTTCGTCGATCAGGATGCGTTCGGCGGCAGGCATACCGAAGGCTGCCATCACGTCGAGTCCTTTCGGCAGCGGACGGAGTGTCTTCTGGCTGTCGTAATCGACCATCTCCTGCAGCACCAGAGCGTCGGGCATGAAGCGCTGCGGCATGAGATTGATTTTGTAGATGCTCGTTGCCTGGAACTTCGGGACGATGCGTGTCTGCGCGTCCATCAGTTTCTTCACGCTGGCGCAGAACTTCTTCTGCACCTTTGCGTCGTTGGCCAGGGCTGTGAGCGTCACACCCTCCTTCTGCATCAACTCTGCCACCTGCGGAATGCTGGCGTTGTCGGGCGTTCCCATGAGGTAAGTGATGGGCTCGGTGAGGTAGGTGTAGAGGTGCATGGCGGCCTGGTTGCCAGTGAGGAGTTTTGCGATGAGTGCGGCTTCGAGCAACTGGTCAGGCTTGTCGGCGATGAAGGGTGCCGTCTGGAGCCACATCATGGCCTTGAAGTAGCGCTGCAGCGGTTCGGTGCGGCTGTAGTGGCCACGCGGACGGAAGAGGCTATACATGAAGTAGGCTTCGTGGTAGTCGAGGAAGTCGCTGAAGGAGTCGTCGAAGGCGTTGATTTGCTTCAGTTCCTGGCTCACCTGCGGCAGGAGATCGACGGGCACGTTGAGCGACTGGCTGCCAGTGAGCAGTGCGTGACCGATGGCGAAGTAAGCGGCGGCATGTTCAGCGGCTTTCACGAGTTTCGGGTCTTTCTCGGTGTAGCAATAGCGGGAGAGTGCCGTGTGCATCTCGTCGCAGAGGCTGATGAGACGCGGCGTGAATTTCGTCTCCTCGACCTTGCGCAGCAGGACGTCGAAATACTGATGGAAGGCCTGCAGATAGAGGTCGGTGGTGACGAACGACGGGAAGTCGTGGTAGTCGTTGTTCTCATAGACCTGGAACAGTTGGTCGTACTGCCCATCGACGATGGCAAATCCCTGCTGGGCGAGTTTCGAGCGCAGGGCCTGTCCGCTGGTGATGGGGGCAGAATGGAGCGTGACTCTGTACTCGTCGAGTTGGCGTGTCTCCCATCCCAGACCTTCTTTCTGGAAGAGGTTGACGACGTTATCGACATTGACGATGAAGCCTTCGTCCATCTTGAAGTTCCGCTCCTTCAGTTCCTTCTCACGCGCCTTGATGCGGTCGATGAAGGCCGTTTCCTCGTCGGTGTAGGTGATGGGCTTCTTGGCGATTTCAAACAGGGCTGCACCCTTCTTGTCGTCAGGGTCCCACCATTCGTCCATGCCGTCCTCCTCGTGCGACCATCGGGCCATCATGAGCGGCCCATACCAGGTGGTCTGCTCGAAGATGCTGCGCAGGTCGGCCGAGTCGAAACAATAGCCCTGACGCGCCGCAAAGGCATTGCGAAGCACGCGCAGTTCGCTCAGTGTCAACTGATTGATGTCCATGTTGAGGTCGATGTTGTCCTTCAACGACTCGACATCGATGGTCGGGCGGTTGGCTGTCCATTCGGGCACGGGCAGTTCCAGCCCTTCGGTATTTGAACCAGGTTTGCACCCGACGAGCATCAGCACGGCGGCCAATGCGAAGAGCGGCCAGCAGCAAGGCTTAGCGGCTCTTGAAAACTTGCATACTCTCATGTTTCGATGTGTTTAGGATTAGATATTCTTTGAACTGGGGCCCAAAGCGGCTCCACGTGTATTCTCCGACAGCAAAGCGACGTCCGTCGCGCGACGTTTCGAGGCTGCGCAGCCGTCCGTTCGCCATGCGGAAATCGACCAGCCGTCCGCCGAGCCTCGTGCCCATCCAGAGCGGACGGATGTGGCC
>ONXQ01000132.1 GCA_900321835.1 uncultured Prevotellaceae bacterium | reverse complement strand
GTCTTGCTGATGGTCCCAGAGACTGAAGAAGTAGCGGCTGTAGTCGGAAGGCAGTTCGGTCAGACGCTCCCAGCCGTTGGCAATCATCTCGTCTTTGGGGGAGTCATAGACGAAGTCGCTGCCATAATAGTAGAGGTGGAAGTTGTCAACCATTGCCCAGTAAGAACCGCTGCCACTGCCTTTCACACCAATGCGCAGCGTGCCCTTGTTGACGGTGCTCTCTGCCTCGACAGCATTGGCATAGAGTCCGGCCGTGAAGTAGGCACTGCCGGAGGTCATGTCGTTCGGCACGTATGTGTTGTCAGTCGTGGTGTATTCACCGCTGCTGAGCGAAGTGGTCTGCGCTTCCGACATGATGTTCTTGATTTTCTCAGTCGTCGTATTGATGTAGATAGTGGCATTCACGTTGTCGTTGCCGGCAGCGTAGTCGCTGTACACCGTCGCATTGTCGCCAGGACGTTGGAAGGCCTGTGCCGTGAACTTGTAACTGCCGGCCGGCATGTTGTCCAGTGTCTGGTAGAAGTCGAAGTTGCGCGAGAAGAACTCAACGGCGTCGTTGTTGTAAGTAGCATTCTCCGACCAGCCGAGTGTGCCGAGGCTCAGGTCGGCGTTGGTCATGAGGAAAGTAAGGTCGTAGGGCAGACTGGTGGGCTGTGTGTTGGCAAGGAAGGTAGCGCCGTCCGTCTTAATGGTTTCGATGAAGTTGTTCACCTGCTCCAGTGTGACGCTGCCGCTGATGGCCGACTCAATGTTCGAAATCGAACTGGAGAGCGCATTGTCAGCACCGCCGACCTTCTGCTGGTGAGGCACGTTCTTCGCTGCCTTGAAGCCTGCGATGAGGCGGCGCAGTTCGTCCAGTTTCACACCAGCGGCACTATCGTCGAAGTCGTCCAGTTCTTCGGCCATGATGAAGAGCCAGCGCTGTGTGGTGCCGCTGTCGTAGAGGTTGACCGTGGCCGCACTGGTGGCGCCGTTGTTGTTGGCCGTCAGTGCGGAAGGCATGTTGCCGCCGTTGATGCGCATGAGCCAGTAGCCGCGATAGCCGCCGTCCATTGTTGTGCCGTTGACCGACACGTCCTTACGGCTGCGCATGACATGGAACTGTTCTGCGTCGGTCGTACCGGCAGTGCCGTTGGCACGGAAACCGTTGGTGCCGTCGGCACTGTATTTGATGTAATGACCTGTGGCAGCATTGCGGAACTGGTAGTATTGCGTGGCGGCATTGAAACTGATGTACCACTGCGAGCGTTCCGTCTTTGTCTGCTTCCACGAGAGCGTCCCATCTTCGTTTTCGGCGAGGAAGGAGTCGAAGAGTCCGTGTTCGGAATCTTCGTTCTTGATATAATATTTCTGATTGTCGCGATAGTCGAGCACGTAGGCAGGCAGACAGAAGCCGCCGCTGTAGTAGTTGACAGGAACCAGACCGTCTTCCATCATGCCTTGCACAATGGTCGAACTGCCGATATACACGGCCTGAATGTCGTTCCAAGTCTTCGGTCCGGCCCAGGCACCTGCGTCGAGG
The DNA here is from genome assembly GCA_900321835.1 of uncultured Prevotellaceae bacterium. GTDB lineage: Bacteria > Bacteroidota > Bacteroidia > Bacteroidales > Bacteroidaceae > UBA3839. The sequence goes on along the minus strand of ONXQ01000132.1, from coordinate 3,534 downwards.
TGCGCACCGTTGAAGGCATACTTGTTCTCCCAAATGGCTGTTCCGCCGCCGCCTTCTTCATAGACGCCGTTGAACGGGCGGAACCCCCAGTGGCCATTGTCGTAGGCAGCAGTGACCACAAGGTCGTCACGGTTTTCCCAGAAACGCAGTGCAGCGTTGGCACGTTCTCCGGCCCAGTCGCCGTTCATGCTCGTACGCATCCAAGAGTTTTCCCAGCCGCCCCAAATGCCGAGTGTACCGCAACCGACACCGTGCTGCATTTCGTGCAGACATATTCCGCTGCGCTGTCCCATGTTCGTTCCCATACGCATGTTTCCGCCGTAGCCGCAGTCGGCCGTCGGTGTGCCAGGGCTGTAGGTGCAGGAGACTGTAAATCCGCGGATGCTGGTGTAGTTGGTCCACCAGTTGCAGGCGTCGGTGAGAGCGGCGACGATGCGGTTGTTCTGGTTTTCAGGTCCGCCGTAGTTGTACCACCAGCGCACATCGCCCTGAGGCAGGGTTGACATGCGGATTACGTCGCCATAACCGACGGCGTAGGTGTTGGTGATGGCATAAGCGCGGATATAGTAGGTCGTACCCGGTTTCATCGGCATACGATAGATGCGGCCGTTGTAGTCAAGATAGTCGGTGCCGCACTGGTCGAGCACGGTCGGTTCGGGATTGGTTTCGCTGTAGCAGAAGCCCTGTTCCAGGATGTTGCTGCCGCTGACGTCCATACGTCCGAAGGCTTCGATACAGCCACGGGCATAGCGCGGATTGGTGGTCACGACGGGTGCCGTGCCTGTTCCGTTCGTCACGCGGTAGCGGCGGTAGGCTAGTTCGAGGTTGCTGATTTCAGCCCGCATCTGTTCCTGTGTGCTGCTGAGGTTGTTGTTCACATCCTTTGCCTGATTGATGGCGGCGAGGAAAACGTCGGCACCTGTCATCGAACCCGAGCCGTAGCGTTGTTCGGCCAGTGTGATGGCGTCCTGCAAGGCCTGGAAGGCATCGGACGACACTTTGGCAGCGTCTTTCGCCTCGCGCAGGGCTTTGGCCACGGCCGGATAGCCTGTAGTGGTGGATTTGCCAAGTTCAGTCTGACCGTTGCTGATGGCGGTTTCCAGTGCCGAGCGCACCGAGGCTTCCATTTTCAGCCCCTGCACACTTTGGGCACGGCTGATGTAGTTCTGGAGTTCGGCGCGCAGGTCGCTGAGCGCATTTCCGACGTAGTAGAGTTGGAAGTTATCAACGCCCAACCAGTTGCCCGTAGCACCTTCGGCGACAAAGCCCACGGTAGCGTCGGCCTCGATGTTGGTCCACAGGAGGGTGTAGTCGGCATTGGCGCTGACGGCCGTCGTGTTCAGGTTGCCCACGAGCGAGGCGCCTTGCTGTGTGGCTGCGGTGTTGCCCTCCTGAATGTTTTGGGCATGAGCCTTGAGCATATAGCGTCCGAGGGGCAGGCCTTCAATCACCTGTGTGACCGAGCCGGCGCCTACGGCATTGCCGGCGCTGACCCATTTCTCTACGTAGAGATTGCCGTCCTTGCCGGCAAAGGCTGTGTTGTCCTGCGTCTGCATACCGATGTTGGTCCAGTGGTCTAAACCTTTTTCAAAACTGGGGTTCTGCAGCAGGTCGTTGCAGTCGTAGGGGAAATCGACGCTGGCTGCGGCATAACGGTAGGTGGCAATGGCCTCGGTGAGGTTCTGCTGTGCGTCGTAGATGGCTGTGGCCGAGGCCGAGGTGTTGTTATAGACGGTGCGGGCAGCGTCGAGTTTCTGCTTCAGTGCTGCAGCGCCGTTGTAGGAGGCGTTGTAGATGCCGTCGGCCTCGTCGATGAGCGCCTTGAGTTCGGTGCGCATGGTGGCGGTGCTGGTGCCGAGAAAGACGACATTCATGTTCTGCCAGTTGAGCCACTGGCTGCCGCTGGTCATGCTGACGGTGAGGGCCAACTGACCAGCCGAGCCGACGATGACGTTGTGGGCCAGGGCTTCCGACTGCTCGTGCAGCAGGGCCTCGCTGGCCGACTTGCGGTCGTTGGGCTGCACATAGCGGGGTCCGACCTTGTAGCCGTTGTCGTTGTCGTTGCTGACGTTAAAGTCGATGGCCGTGAGGTCGGGCACAGTGACCGTCACGGTGTTCTGGCCGGCAGCCGTGAATGTGGGGGCGGCGTCGGTGCCGTCCTGTCGGTAGAGCGAACGGAAACTGACGTCGTAGATGCCCTGCGGCACACTCTTGGTCTGGGTCAGGGTGAGGGCAGCATGATACTGCTCAAATTGTCCCCAGGCAATGGCGTTGCTGGCGCCCCATCCGCTGCACGAGGCCGTGGCGGCCATGTCGGCATTGTCGAAGAGGAACGACACATCGACACTGCTGCTGCTCAGTCCGGCGGCTGCGGCACGGAACAGGGTAGCGGCTGCCGAACGGAGTTGGGCGGCTGTGGCCGAGGTGTTCACGTAGGTGGTGCGTGCCGTGCTGATCTGGCTGGCGTAGGTCGAGGTTTTGCCGGCTGCGACGATGGCCTGATAGACATTATATAATTGTACACGCGCGCGATAGGTGGCAAAGGTTCCGTCGGTGATGCTGGTTTCGGGAATGAAGGCCCAGCGTGTGTGTCCCTTTCCGCCGGCGAGTGTGAGGTGTCCGCCACGGTCCCAACTCAGGTCGAGCGCCTGCGCGTAGGTCACGTTGGTCAGCGTATAGACATGGCTGCCCGAGGCCGTCTCGGTGTAGGTGAATTCGCGGTTGGCGTCGCCATCGACCCAGATGTCATTGGCATTGGCCGAGGGACAATAGACATACTTGTCGGCCTTGTCGGCCATGCGCAGGCTCACCTTCGTTCCATCGACGAGGGCATAGCAGCGCTGCGGATTGGACACGGCCGTCTCGCCGTTGGTCAGACGTGTGGCACACGCATTGGTGTTCCAGTCCATGCCGTAACTGAGGAATGCGTTGGCCTCGACGTTGTAGAAGTAGCCCAACGTTTCGCTGCCCACCGACGCAAGGTCGGCACCCGGCACCGCCGGCGCCGTCCATGTCTGGGCGTTCAGTCCGAGCGTCAGCACGCAAAGAGCTGCAGTAAGTAGATATTTTTTCATGAGATGGTTATTTAGAGTAGTTGGTGATGTTCAGAACATACATTTCGCCTGCAAAGTTACGAAAAATATGCCGTCACAGCGGACAAAAATCTTTCATTGAGGGGTAAAAATCCTTCAAAATCTCGAAAAAACAGCCTTCTGCCCGACGACGAAAGGATAAATGAAGAATGAAGAATGAAGAATAAAAGTAACTATCATTCTTCATTCGGAGGCGAAGCCGACATTCTTCATTCTTCATTCGGAGGCGAAGCCGACATTCTTCATTCTTCATTCTTCATTCTTCATTTTTCATTCCTTGCCCCCCAAAATTTCGTCCGCAGACGAAAAAAATTTCGTCCACAGTTGAAAAAAATTTCGTCCGCAGACGAAATTTATTTCAACTGTGCCACAAATTCGGCCCGGGTACAGGCGGCCGTCAGTAGCACCACACGTCCCACTCGCTGCACGAGGCGTAGGCACG
>ONXQ01000110.1 GCA_900321835.1 uncultured Prevotellaceae bacterium | reverse complement strand
CATGGGTAAGTCCTGTACGGCCAGCTCCCTATAATCCTCCAGGGCTTGACCGCAGCAAAGGCGTTAGGTCGTAGCGGCGCGATACAGATTGCTTACCCACCCGCCTCTTTAGCTCAGTTGGCCAGAGCACGTGATTTGTAATCTCGGGGTCGTTGGTTCGAATCCGACAAGAGGCTCAAGGATTTTTTCTGATGGCAGCGAAAGCCTGCTTTCAGATGACGAAAGAAAAAAGCCTTGAAAGCCTGCCCTCGGCAGGTTCTTCGGATATTTAATCCGACAAGAGGCTCCTCAATAATATCAAGGATTTTAAGGATTTATAAGGATGTTCTTTTTACGAGAAAAATCCTTGAAATCCTTAAAATCCTTGACTTGTTAAGTATTGTCATGGACGGTAAGCAGGTTTGGACGGAAGTCAGCGAAATCTTCTTTTCTGAGCAGTCGATGAGGCAGAAATACACACTGCTGTATGGATTGCTCGACCGTGTGTGCATCGACCTGACCAGCACGCTTACGGCCCACTACAACAGCCTGTTCACACGTTTGCAGGTGCTCTGCCGCATGAAGGAAATTCCGCTGGCCCCCGTCGATACCATGCGATGGCGGGCACGTCAGGTGAAGTTGGGCAACTACCCACCTGATGAAGCCGAATTTCTGCAAGACGTCAAGGCGCTCAGCGACACACTGGCACGCCTGACCGACAGCCGTGTGCCGCTGAAACTCCGGCGTGCCTTGCCCGACCATGTCACGCCTTCGGCCATCCGTCTGGCTCGCAACCGCCGGCAGAAGCGCCAGCGTTTCGTGGCCGTCAGCAAGGATGCGCAGTACATCTATGCGCGAACCGCCGACGACCCCACGGCCGACCTCCTGCGCATCGACTACACCCTCAACGAACATACGCGGCAGTCGGCACAATATGTCGAGCCGGACATGGCGTTCAACTGCGTCGCTTTCACCGTCGATACAGCCGACATCTACTATCCCACCATCCTGGTGCTTGAGCCCGACTACCTCATCGACGTCAGTGCCCTGACGGGCTGTGTGCGTCCCTATGGCTCAAGTCCGTTCAACTACCTGTTGAAGAAGTTTGAAAACCGTCCCGAGAGCCGTGCCATCCTGCTCGGACACGTGGCCAACCAGATGCTCGACGACTGCGTCAACGAGGCGAACCCCACTTGCGAACAGAGTCTTCAGCGGGCTTTTCGCGACCACCTTCTCGACTTTTGCACGGCACAGGACATCAACGCCTCATTTTTCGACGACTGTCGCCTCCAGTTCGACAACATCCGCCAGACGGTGCAGCAACTCCATCTGCCGTCCGAAGGTGCCCAACTCGAACCCTCCTTCTTCTGCGAAACCCTGGGCCTGCAGGGCCGTTTCGACCTCCTGGCCAACGATTTTTCACAGTTGCTCGAACTGAAAAGCGGAAAGTGGAATGAGGCCCGGCAGAGTGTTCAGCGCGAACACCTCCTGCAGATGCTGCTCTACAAGGAAATCCTCTACTACAATCTCGGCATCCGACACGACCAGTGCGCCGGCTACCTCTTCTACAGCCGCTATCCCTACCTGCTCGAACAGCGCAGTGCGCAGCAGGTGGTGCAGGAGGTGCTGACGCTGCGCAACCGCATTGTGGTGCTGGAGCGCTGGCTGTGCGAAGGCCGCGGACGCGAGTTCCTGACCAAGTTGACCGCCGATACGCTTTGGCAGGACAAGACCCTCGGACAGCGCTACTGGGAACTCTACTTCCGTCCTCCCCTCGAGGCGTTTCTTCATTCGCTCCACACAGCCGACGCACTCACTCAGGACTATTTCTTCGCTTTCCTGCAATTCATCGAGCGCGAGCAGATGCTTGAAAAGGTGGGCGACAACCGCATCGAATCGACACGCGGAATGGCTTCGCTCTGGAATGCCGATGCCGACCTCAAACGCGAGAACGGCGATATGCTCACGGGCTTGAGGCTGAGCGACTTGCGGCGCGTGGGTGAACTGGTCGAGGCGGTGTGCCTTGCGGTGGATGCGGCGCAGGATTGCCAGCCCAATTTCCGTGCAGGCGATGCCGTCGTCATCTACGAACGGGCAACGGATGCGGACAACGTGACCAACAGGCAGATTGTGCGTGCTACGGTTGAACGCATCACGTCCGATGCCATCTGGCTGCAGTTCCGCCAGGCAGTGCGTCCCGACGCTTTGGTGCTGTTCTGCAGCAAGCGGAAGGTGGTGCTGGCTATGGAACATGACCATGTCGAAGCCACTTTCCGCAGCCTCTACAGCGGTCTTTCGGCTCTGCTCAACACGTCGGCCGAGCGGCGTCAACTCCTGCTGTGCCAGCGTGAGCCTTCGCCCGACGATTTCCAACTCATTGTCGGACCTCCGGGCACAGGCAAGACGAGCGTGACCTTGCGACACATCGTGGAGACGCAACACGCCGACGGTCTCCGTCTTTTGCTGACGGCCTACACCAACCGCGCCGTCGATGAAATCTGTGAAATGCTCGAGCAGACGGGCATTGCCTACCTGCGCATCGGGCACACCCTTTCCTGCCATCCGCGTCTGCAGGGCCGTCTGCTGGAGAATGTGGCAAAGCAGTATAACAAACGTGCGGAAATCATTCATCTGCTGCAAGATACGTCCATCATTGTCGGGACAGTATCGTCGCTGTCCTCCCATCTGAACCTCTTCGACCTGCTCCATTTCGACACCCTCATTGTTGACGAGGCATCGCAGATTCTTGAACCCCAGTTGCTGCCTCTGCTGTGCCGCCATCAGGGACACTTTATCCTCATCGGCGACCACAAGCAGTTGCCTGCCGTTGTGGTTCAGTCGGAGCAGTCGTCGGCTACGGTTTCCGAGCGATTGCAAGCCATCGGACTGACCAACTGTCGCAATTCGTTGTTTGAGCGGCTGCACCGCTGGGTGGCCCATCGTACCGACATGGTCCATCTGCTCGACCATCAGGGACGAATGCATCCGCAGATTGCCCAGTTTGCCAGTCAGCAGTTCTACGGCGGACGGCTTCTTCCCGTTCCGTTGCCCCACCAGCAGCAGCCCCTACCTTATTTATTATATACGCGCGAGGAGCAGTGGGTAGCCACTCGCCGGGCAGGGTTTGTCGATGTGCCGTCACCCTCGCTCGCAGAGCGTCAGCCCAAGACCAATGTCGCCGAAGCCGAAGCCGTCGCCCGTCTGGTCGTGACGCTGCGCAACCTTCATCAGCGCAACAACCTGCCCTTCGATGCAGCCCGACAGGTGGGCATCATCGTTCCTTTCCGCCGCCAGGTGACAGCCGTGCGACGTGCCTTGCAGTGTGCCGGAATCTCCGAAGCCGAGCAGATGCTCATCGACACCGTGGAGCGTTATCAGGGCAGCCAGCGCGACATCATCATCTACGCCACGACCGTCAGCCGCCCCTACGAACTCGACCTGCTCTCGACCCTCGTCCGTGCCGACGACGGAACGCAGGTCGATCGCAAACTGAATGTGGCTGTCACGCGGGCACGCCTCCAATTCTTCCTTGTCGGCAGCCGTCGTCTCCTCATGCAGAGCCCTCTCTATGCGGCGCTGATACAGTATCTGGAACAGTAGGCTACACCTCAGGATATTGATCTGGCAGTGCTCTGCGATTCCTCGCAGAGCACTGCTTTTGAATAGCATCATGTATTTTTTTTACCGCATGAAGTTTTTTTTCTTTTTTTTACACACTTTTTGAAAATTTTTTATAACTTTGCACTTTGTAATTAAAAAGACGGACTTGAACTTAACTTAACATAATAGGAGAAAACATTATGAAACACGGAAAGTTCTATGTGAGACCTACCATCAAATCTCACCCTACGCATCTTGCAAGCCAATTCATGGCAGCAAGCGTAGAAGAAAGAATCAAACACGATGTGATGACCTTTGAGGATTTGCCCGAAGGCAATATCACCGTTGACAGCTACAATGACGGCGGCTCTCAGGAATTGTGGTTCGGCAGCAGTTCGTCGGAAAGCAAGTCGAGAGGCAGCGGCAATGGCCTGTGGGGGCTCATCGTCTTCTTCCTCTCTTTCGGCGCGCTGATGTCGTGCAGCGAGAATGACACAGTGGTCGATTCGAGCGCGAACGGACGCTCCATCGCCTTCAATATCGGCATGGATCAAAAGTGGGAAAAATCGTCGGCCGGTCCGAAGAAGTCTCCCATACTTCCTCACCGCACCATGCAGATGCAGACTGCGAGAGGTGTGGCCTATATGCACGAAAGTGCTTCGCCCGGCATTCAGGACTACCGGCAATTGGAAGCCGTCGAGTTGATGCCAGCCGACGATGCCAATCCGACGGTCCGAGCAAACCGTCCCCGTCGCGCCAAGCCAGTCGAGAGCGTGAGCGAGATGAGCAGCAATGGCTTCAGCTCGTTTGCCTACAAAGCCGGCGACGGTTCTCTCTTCTACAGCAACATTCAGAGCGACAAGAACGGCCAACTGGCACAACGTGTGCTGTGGCCTGAGGGAGAGTCGCTCCGTTTCTATGCCGTACATCCCTACGATGCTACGACGGGCAATTTCGGTGGCAACGCCAACGGACCGACCTATAACTTCACGGTGAACAGCGACGTGAGCCAGCAGATGGACTTCATGTATGCCTCCACTGGTGTGCTCTCCTATAACGAGGAGCAACTCGCACCGCTCAACTTCCGTCACGGACTGACGGCCATTCAGTTCACTCTTGGAACTGCTCCCGATTTTGGACAAAACATCACGAGCGTGACACTCAAGAATGTTAATACCACAGGCACCTACACTCTGCCATCGGCTTCTACGGCCGATGCCGAATCGCCGGCCGAAGGAGTCTGGAGTGCCCTGGGCACACCGTTGGACATCACTCTCGACGGACTGAACGTGGCTACTACAGGCAACCCGAACGCCGCCATCACATCGCCGCAACAGACTTTCCTTATGCTGCCTTGTGCCGACCTCAGCGGAGTAGGCGTTCAGATTGGTTTCGCCGACGGAACGTCGATGACCTATACCTTCACGAGTGGAGCGTGGCTGGCAGGATACACCTACACCTATCAACTTTCCAAAGAGCCCGAGCAGTGGAACTACGTACTCACCACATATGGAGACTACAATAACGACTACAGGTACGATTTGGAATATACAGACGACGTGACCGGATACTACTGCTTGGTTAAAAGTTACAAGGAATTGAACGGAAACATTGAAGCAGTACCTTGGGAAGTGGTGGAATACGAATATTCTGACGACGATGGAGCAACCTGGGTGAGCACGGGCAAAACCATGCCGGCATGGCTTGAAGACTTCCCGGAAGCCGGTCCTGGAGTCACAACGGCTACAGGGTGGCAGGGCGGTTTTGCCTACTTGAATGTGGAAGACTATATAGGAGAGAGTGTGAACGCCGTAGATCAGCAATTACAGCAAAACCCCGCAAGGTCTGACTGGGATCTCTCCACGCACAATGTCAAGGGCGAGGTGACACCCATGAACACAGCCAACTGCTATGTCATCTCCAGTCCGGGAACCTACAAACTTCCGTTGGTGTACGGAAACGCCATCTCAAACGGTGAAACCAACACCGTCGCCTACAATCCTACGATGGGCGGTCTGTCCGGTTTCACGATGCTCAAACCGTTCCTCAACTACAAAGGAACCGGCATTACAGACCCATGGCTGAAGACCGACGGTATTCCGACCACGGCTGAACTTCTATGGACTGACAGCAAGTCGCTCTATGACCTACTGGAAGGACATGTGGGTATAAACGGCGACTATATGACAATCGACGCATCTACAGCAAACCTGCTTCGCGAAGGCAATGCAGTAGTGGCCGTGAAAGACGCTGATGGCGTCATTATGTGGAGTTGGCATTTGTGGTTTGCACCTGATGATGTGCTCGACGAAATTTATGTGGTGAACCGGTATGAAAGGTTAGCTGCCCGAAAGAACTACTATTTCACGAAGCAGACGCTGGGTGCCGCCGGAGCCCACACATTTGGCTCGACGTATAATTCGCCGCGTTGTCTGCGCGTCCGTATTCAGCAAACAGAAGGCAATGGCGAGCCTCTATACGGGTACATACGCATCAGACAAAACAACGGAGGTATCACAACACCGGCACACTACACGCTCTATCAATTCGGCAGAAAGGATGCCATGCCGGGATATACACTGAAAGGCGAGAGTACTAGCGGTCAGAAGAGCCAAGTATGGCCAGACGGAGGATTCGTTCACAACGGAACAGGAAGCGTGGATTATGCCACCTCCATTCAGCATCCGAATGTATTCTACACGCGC
>ONXQ01000131.1 GCA_900321835.1 uncultured Prevotellaceae bacterium | reverse complement strand
CCGTCGAGTTCCATCTTCTCGCCAGTCACACCCGAGCGGTTGACAACAGCCTCTTCAGCAGTAACGCCGTCGATGGTCAGTGCCTTCACCTCTTCGAGGGTCTTGCAGCGAGCAGCCACAGCAGCGTCGATGATTTTGTTGGCCAGTTCTACGAAGTCGGCGTTCTTGGCAACGAAGTCGGTTTCGCACTTCAGCGCAATCATAGCACCGAACTTGCCGTCAACCTTGGCGAGTACGCAGCCTTCGGCGGCTTCGCGGTCGCTACGCTTAGCAGCAACGAGTTGACCTTTCTTGCGGAGGATTTCCATGGCAGCCTCCATGTCGCCATTGGCTTCTGTCAGGGCTTTCTTACAGTCCATCAAGCCTGCCTGTGTCTTCTGACGCAGTGCATTTATTTCTTGCAATGTAACAGCCATTTTGATAAAATAGAAGTTTAAGATTGTAAATGATAAAATTTAAGTAACACGGGCCTCATGCTATGATAAAACCCGTGTTACTGTCTCCGATTTTATGCTTCCTCTGCAGGGGCTTCCTCAGCAGGAGTTTCTTCCTGAGTAGGTGCTTCTTCCTTTGCAGGAGCCTCTTCTGCTACGGGTTCAGCCTCTTTCTTGATGCGAGCACGGGTTGTACGCTTCTTGGGAGCGGCTTTTTCTTCCTTCTCCTCCTGTTCGCTCACCTCGCCGGCTGCTTCCATGTCAACTTTTTCTGCCTTACGTTCTTCGAGGCCTTCGCTGATGGCGGTGCAGACAGCGTTGAGGATGAGTTCGATTGACTTGGCAGCGTCGTCGTTTGCGGGGATGACGAAGTCGATGTTTTCGGGGTTGGAGTTGGTGTCAACGATACCGAATACGGGGATGCCCAGGCGGTTGGCTTCGCGAACGGCAATGTTCTCCTTCAGCACGTCAACGACAAAGAGAGCGGAGGGCAGGCGAGAGAGGTCGGCGATTGAACCGAGGTTCTTCTCGAGTTTTTCGCGCTTGCGGCGAATCTGCAGGTTCTCGCGCTTTGAGAGTTTGTCGTAGGTTCCGTCGCTGAGCAGTTTGTCGATGGTTGACATCTTCTTCACAGCCTTGCGGATGGTGGGGAAGTTGGTGAGCATGCCGCCGGGCCAGCGTTCGATGACGTAGGGCATACCAATTGATGCAGCCTTTTCGGCTACGATGTCTTTAGCCTGCTTTTTAGTAGCAACAAAGAGAATTCTCTTTCCACTCTTGGCGATTTGCTTGAGTGCTTCTGCTGCGTCGTCAATCTTGGCGACGGTTTTGTGGAGGTCGATGATGTGGATGCCGTTGCGCTCCATGAAGATGTAGGGAGCCATGGCGGGATTCCACTTACGCTTGAGGTGACCGAAATGTGCGCCTGCTTCGAGCAGTGCGTCGAATGTTGTTCTTGACATAATTTTGAATGGTTGTTTACTTTCTTTTTAAGTTGATTGAACTCAACCCTGTGGTAGTTCTGTGCTAGTCGTGCTAGAAGTTCTAGAATATCTAGTCGTTCTAGAATAATTAGCCGTGCTAATAATTTGCTTTGAAGTCCGCAGGGTTTAGATGCTAAACTGATATTAACGCTTACTGAACTGGAAGCGACGGCGAGCCTTCGGACGTCCGGGCTTCTTACGTTCAACGACGCGGGCGTCGCGGGTCATGAAGCCTTCAGCGCGCAGGGCCTTCTTGTCTTCAGCGTTGATTTTGACGAGAGCGCGAGCGGAGTTCCGACGGGAAATATTCCTTGAGGTCTCTCTTATTGATTGTAATCTTGCCAGTGCCTTCAGTCAGATATACTCGGGCAACAGCGGCCTTGCGGCGGCCGATAGCATGTACCATTTCCATACTGTTCTTTCTTATTTAAGTGCTGTGATATCGATTTCCTTTGGCTGCTGTGCTGCCTTGTCGTGCTCCGGACCGTCGAAGATGTAGAGGTTCTTGATGAGCTTGTAGCCGAGGCGACCCTTCGGGAGCATACCCTTGACGGCGTGGCGCAGGATGCGTTCGTAGCCGAAAGGCTTCTTGATGAGTTGCTCGGGAGTGATGCGCTTCTGACCGCCGGGATAGCCCGAGAATGTGATGTACTCTTTGTCCGACCATTTTGCGCCCGAGAACTGGATCTTGTTGGCGTTGATGATGATGACGTTGTCGCCGCAATCCTGGTTGGGCGTGAAGCATGGCTTATACTTGCCACGGATGATCTTTGCAACCTTCGATGCCAGGCGACCCACGATGGGTTCCTTTGCAGCATCTACTACCACCCATTCCTTCTTGGCTTCTTCGGGTGTTGCAAAGTGAGTGCTGAAACTTAACGTGTTCATTACTTCTTTTTTACTTTCTTTTTGTTGTTACTAAATGTTGTTTCCCGTCCTGCGATTCACGGACCGTGCTCCCGGCTAATAGGAGTCACTATCCACACGAAGAACTCAGACGCTTCGGGAAGCGCCTGTCCATAAATTGGCTTGCAAAGTTACGAAAAACTTTTCACACGACAATACTTTTCTTGAAAAAAAACACTGCGCTCCAGCGTTTTAGCGATTTTCGCCATGTGAAGATGTCAACAACGAAGCGTGCCGAACAGCATTTTTTGCTGTGCGGCACGCTTCAATAATATATAAGGTATAATTTTTAGTCGATATCCACCCAACCGTACGAATCGTCTTCCCATAGGTTGAAGGTAACGTCGTGGTCGCCTCCCATGTTCTGCTCATACGAGCCCTCGGAGTTATAGTTTCCATCCGTTGTCCATCCGCGTTGGTCCCAACTGTTCATGAGGGGTTGCGTCTCATTGGTCTCCACAATCTTTAATGTTGGAGTGTAATATGTCTTTTTCATATCTGTTCCTCCTCTTTATTACTTTACAAAGATCTTTTTGCCGCCCACGATATAGAATCCTCTTGGCAAGGTCGTCTCGCCGATGTTGCCTACTGGTCGGCCGCACAGGTCATAGACGGTGGTGCCGTCGGCTGGTTGGGGCGATGTTGCAATCATCTCAGAGATAACCGTGGGGACCTCGCCGTCGGCTATGCCGTTGAACGACACTTTGATTTCCGATGGCGTCTGTGGTGTGAACAGGCTGTGTTCCAACGTCAGCCAAGCGCGGAAGCCCTTCAGCGGTGTGTCTTTGTTGACTTCGACGAACACCTGCTTGCCGTTCTTTGTTGTCAGAGCATATCCGCCTTTAGGAACAAACAGGAATTCTGTCGTCGGGTCGATGTCATTGAGTTTATACTTTCCGTTAGCGTCAAGGAAATCGCTTGGGTTTTTCTTGCTGCCGTCGGAGTTGTACATGCCGCGGGTCCGCACGTAACTTACGTATGAAGTGCCATTGTTGGTGTCGTTCGGTGAACTGATGGGCTGGCTGGCAAACGGTGTGGCTGTGTTAATGATGGTGTGTGCGTATCCTTCGGGTACTTGGCTTTCATCAACAGAGAAGAAGTTGCGTCCCAACTGATAGAACTGCGTCAGTCTGCCCTTCGGATCTTCACCTACGACAGGGTCGGCTGTGGGTTTCAGCAGGTAGAAATGTCCAGGCTCGATGGCTACTGGTACGTTAGTGGGGTCCTCAACGGGTTGTTTCAAATTAACGGTTTCGAAGTTAATCAAGTAGGGTTCGCCCGCTTGATTGTTGTAGATGGCATCCAACTTGAGCAGTTCTGTGTTCTCGCCAAAGGCAAGGCGTACCTGTTCGCCCGTCAAGGGGATGGGGAAGGAGAAGGAGTTCCAGTCATTCTTCTTCATGCTACGTTCCAGGCTCACGGCACCACTGTAGCGTCCGTCGGGCACAGCGCTCGGACGTTCGTCTTCAAGTCCCGCTTTATACACCAAATAGTTCAGGCTGTCCTCGTCTTCGTAGAAGAAGGCAGGAGCCAGACCCATGTATGACATACGGATGTCATCGACGCAAATCCAATCCTCATCGTAGTAATAAGATGTTCCGTCGTTTATCGTGGCTGCTGATTTTTTTGCGTTCTCTTTAAGGAAGCCTAAGGTAAATTTCTTGTTGTCATCACTTGCATTAAAGTCTGTGGGGTTGACATATACCCAGAATTTATGGCAGAAGTCATTGCCATTGAAAGTGAGGACTTTGCCAATGGCATTGTTACAGTTCTCTCTTGACTTGTAAAGGTTACTATTTGAAACACCAGAGAATTCGTCTGGGAAATTACTCTTGAGGGTGCTGAGGTTGGGTACGTTTATGAGTTTCACCTGTCCATAACCCAAGTAAGAACAGTTCGGTAGAGTTCTGATTGTAGTGATGTCCGTTACCCAGTTTGCCTTACCAAACATGTAAGTAGGATTGCCGTCACCGCTGAAACTAATGGCATTGGCTTCGATTTGATACCATCCAGGTTGTGGCAACGTGAATTCCACCGATGCTGTGCCTACTCCTTCAAATGCCATGAAACCGAATTTGGCATTCTTAATATTATTGAACACAATCTTTAGGAGTAAAGGACGATCCCATGCTTCACCGTTTATATAGTTCTTGTTCTGAGTATTATTTTTTTTGTATTCACCCCAAGTATAGGCATATCGGCCTTCCCCTTCAGCAGGAGTAGTTGATTGGCTTGGAGTTGTAGTCCATACTCCGAAGAACTCATCTGAATTGCGGGTAAAGTCACGGTCGGGTATAAGGCTTGAGATACTGGGGTTGATGCCTACGACTTCTTCGTTCAGCACACGGAGGAATTCCTCCTCGGAAATGATGCGCCACTGATACAGTTGGTCGATGGGGACCATGTCGCCGTTCACCAGAACCTCGGTCATGTTGCCCCACGGAGAGACATCGCCTCCGTCGCCCCAACGGTTGCTGCTGTTGGCATTGCCTGCTGAAGTCCATACGCTGCGGTCGTCATCAATGTGTACGTAATAGCCACATCCTTTTTCGTTCACGCTGGCATTGCTGCCCGTGCCGTATGTTGTCGTACCGTCGCTACACCATTCGCCGTATGCAGCACCGTAGCGGAACAAGATGTTCGTAAGGCTTACACCTTGATATGATTTGCTCTTGGCTTTAGTATAAGCCTGGCTGCCACCGTAGTCTGCATCATGCTGTTGGTACATGTAATAGGTGTGGAACTCCGAATTTGCATCTTCTGAAGGGATGCGCTGAAAATTCCATTTGCCCCAAAAGTAGTATCCGTCCATAATCGTCGTACGGCTGAAGGTATATTCAGCATTCCAGGGATCTCTGGTAATGGTGGGTATGTTACATGTCAGCAGGTACTTTTGATTCGAGTCACTCACTTTTTCCGCAATGTCAGGGTTAATCTTCAGGACGCCGTCCTGGATGATTAACTTCATCTTACGGCCGAAGTCCTCGTGGAACAGGCGGCCTTCCATGCCGTAGTCACCGCCGTCGATGACGAAGCGGCCTGTCCCCACATTATAGAGATAGACAGGGATGCCGACGTCTTTGTCTGTCACGCCAGGGTAATTGCCTGGGTTGTTCAGTACATCCAGTACATCAATGCCCTTCCATTGTCTGCTTGACGAATGGGCATGGGTCTGGGGGGTTGATGTTGTTTGTGCGTTTGCACTGCTAATACACAGGTAAAGCGCAGAAACGATAAAAAGTACTTTTAGTTTCATGTCTTTATTAGTATTTCCGTTGGTTAAAATGCGGTAATCAAGGTCGTTTTTGTATGATATAAAATAAAAGATTTGCAAAGTTACAAAGTTTTAATGAGAAAGTGTCTCTTTTCCATAAATTGCCATTGTTTATTAACAATAATTAACAGTATGCGTTGTGTGATGTATTATTCCTAAAGACCGATGATATGATTTTCGAAGATTGACGTGTAAAAATAAAAAAACGTCGAATCCGTGTTTCAAGCAGCGTTAACAATCGGTGTTATGCAGGCTGACAGACAGGACGCAGTGGAGTATTTGTTCCACCGCAGTGGAACTTTTGTTTCACTGCGGTGGAACTTTTGTATCGGCGCAGTGAAATTTTAGTACCACCGCAGTGAAACAAAAGTACCAAAACGGTGAGGACGCTTTGGTACAAAAGTATAAGGGAAATTCCCCAATCAATTGTCATAAGATATTTTTTTGCGCATTGACAAGCAATGCGCCTACAAGCAAACAGAACTTGGAGGAAAAGGATTTACTTGATCTTACGCCAGACGAGGTCGTAGTTGCGTCCAGTGAGAGGGGCGTTGAGGCTTTCAAACTCCTTTTCGGTAATGACCTTCTCGCCGTCGGTCATCTCTTCGTCGTAGTCGGTCTTTCCCTCGTTGGGGCGCATGACGGAGATGGTGTGGTGCTGGAAGCGGCTGTTTTTGATGACGGTATATTCGGCTGCGTGTGAACCCATGGCGAGGCCCATGCCGACGTCGGCATTACCCATGAGGATGCAGCCGTTCTGCATCAGTCGGAACTCGTGCGAACGGTCGGTGCAGCCGAGGTCTTCGGCTTCTCCTTCGACATAGGTATAGAGGTTCTGGAACGTGTGGCTCTCGATGTCAGTGGCTTCGCAGAGGATGATTTCGGGATTGTCGTCGTCGTCGAGATCGACCAGGGCATACTCTGCGACTTTCGGGTCTTCAATGTTTTCCCACATCAAACCCCAGTTGGACTTGAGGTTGTCGCACTGCATCAACTCTTCGAAAATATCGGATTCCGTGTAGGCGAACTCGTGATACTGGCCGTTCCAGGTGTAGGTGTTGTTGAGTTCGCTCCACCATGTGGGTGAGTATTCACGCACCTCGATGTCCTTGCCTTGCTGTGGCAGGGTAAAGAATTGCTTGTAGTTGCTGCGTCTTGGGGTCGTAGTCGTAGCAGAGGACGAAGTCGATTTCGGGGTCGGTGGGCTGTCCGAAGTGGAGGATGAGCAGGCGGTGTCCGTCGTTGCGGCGCCAGAGGGCTGCATCCATGTAACTGCCGTCGGCGCCGCTTGTGATGTCGGTGCCAGCGTAGCCGTTCTTGCGGTCGATGACGTCATAGCCTCCGTATTCGTTTTCCTCGGAACGTGTGAACTTGGGGTCATTGGCCAGGCCGAGCAGGTAGGACAGGTCGCCGGTGGGATAGGCGTGGTTGAAAGCCGTGAGCAGGGTGACGATGTCGGGCGTATCGCCGCCACGGGGCACGCTGATGGGCTGGTCCTTGATGTGCTCCTGAAGGTTCCAGGTGTAGAGGGTGTCGCCCTCGGTCATGTTCATGGTTTCGCTGCTGGCTTTGGCCTGACAACAGGCGAGCAGGATGGCTGCCGCGATGATGCAGAGGTGTTTCATAAGGCAAGGGATTTATGGGTTTGAATCGTTGTCTTCAGTCTCGATGTGCGGTGCAAAGCGAGCAACGTAGCCGAGTTGATGGAGCAGGAGGCGGATGCTGGCTTCGGCGTTCTGCTCGGCCTTGCGGCGGTTGGCAGGGGTGTCGAAACGCTGGCGTATTTTTGCTTCGACCTCACGCTTCATGTCGTTGGTCGAGGGCATGTTGTCCATCCAGAACTCATCGTCGTCGGAGAGGAAAGGCGAGTCCTGGGTGGAGGCGACATAGCGCAGCGGCGGCAACTGCACGATGACGGTGTCGGGGGTGTCGGCTACGTAGGTCACTTGGTCGAGGTCGATGACGTAACTGACTTTCTGGCGCAGAATCTGTGCGCAGGAGTGGGGTTCGGGAACGATGCCGAAGTGAAACTCGGTGCTGTACTGGCTCACGTATTCCTCGATGATGGCCGTGGCGACGTAGAGTTCGCCACGCGGACGGATGGCCTCGATGTCGATGGGGGTCTGCTCGAGGCGTATGTCGCCGTGGGAGGGAATGGCATGGCTGAGCCGCAGAATGCCATAGGCGGCAAAGGCCAACACGGCGGCGATGACGACGAGGGCGACGGTGAGCGTCACCTTGTTGATGCGCCGCAGCCACAGGAGGGCGTCGCGCATCGTGGGGTCGGTGGATTTGGGAAGAAGTTTGATGGGATTGATGGAATAAAAGGGTTAATGGGAAATTTGAACAATGACGTGTTCGTAGCCGAGGGCCTGGAGCAGGCTGACGAGGAGGGTCTGCGTGTTGTGCTCGATGTCGTCGCCGACAAGGTCGGTGAGGTCCTCAGCCAGCACCGACTCGTAGGCCTTGTGGCGGATGTCCTCGATGAGTTCATGCCCGACCTCAGAACGCAGGCCGGTTGACATCCTGACGATTTCGCTCTCGTCGATGTAGGTGTTGTAGCCGGCATCAATCACCTTCGGCTGTGGCAGACGGACGATGACGAGCGAAGAGTCGGCCGAAGTGTGGATGTCGGAAATGGTGAGTTGGCGCAGGTCGTAGCCGTACTTCAGCGTCACCTCGACCGGCACGATGCACTTCTGTTCACCGTATTTCCAGGTGGAGGGGCGCAGCCAGGAGAAACGTTCGCTCTTGCTCGTGTCGTAGATGGCAAGTTTGCGGACAGTCAGTTCGGTGGTGGCAAGGTCGGCCCGCTGCTGCAGTTGCGAAAGAACGGCTTCGCTGCCGGGAAGGCTGGTGTCGTCGCTGCCGCTGCAAGCCGTAGCGACAGCCGCGAGGAGAACAATGCAGAGCCATAGGCTGCGCATCTTTTTTTCGCTTTTCTTTCTATATGTCGCAAAAAACATTTAACTTTGTCAAAAATTTATCATTTTCGCCTGCAAATTAACTAAAAACATTTGAAATGAAAAAATTTTACGCACTGGCAATTGCGTTTTTTGCCTTTTTTTCTGCATTTGCCCAGCAGATTAAACTCGAAGATGTGGTCAACTATGCCTACTACGCACGCAGTGTGCGTGGTTTGCAGCCCTATGCCGACGGCGTAAGTTATACGCGCATCAGCGACGACGGCAACCAGATTCTGCGCTGCTCCTACAAGTCGGGCGAAACACTCGAGGTGCTGGCCGACCGTACGGCCGCAAGGGTGGTTGACGCGCAGGGCAACACCGTGAGCGGTGTGCGTGCAGCCGACCTTCCGCTCTCGTCCTACACCTTCTCGCCCGACGGAAAGGCGATTCTCATTGCTACGGACGTTGAAGCCATCTATCGCCGCTCTTCGCGTGCGCGTTACTATATATACAATATCCACAACAAGACTTTCACACCGCTGTCGAAGAATGGTCCGCAGGAGGTGCCTCGCTTCTCGCCCGACGGCACGATGGTGGCTTTCGTGCGCGACGGAAACCTCTTTCTGGTCAAACTGCTGTTCAACAATGCGGAGACGCAGGTGACGCAGGACGGAGAGTTCAATCACATCATCAACGGAAAGCCCGACTGGGTCTATGAGGAGGAATTTGAGTACAACTGCGCCTACGACTTCTCCAGCGACTCGCAGTTGCTCGCCTGGGTGCGGTTTGACGAAAGCCAGGTGAAGACCTTCTCCATGCTGTATTTCAAAGGCGCGGCTCCCGAAATGCAGGACAATGCGCTCTATCCCTCGGTCTATTCCTATAAATATCCGAAGGCAGGAGAGGTGAACTCGCAGGTGAGTGTGCACAGTTACGACATCAAGAGCCGTGTGACTCGGACGCTCAATGTGCCCCTTGAAAAGGACGGCT
The DNA here is from genome assembly GCA_900321835.1 of uncultured Prevotellaceae bacterium. Lineage (GTDB taxonomy): Bacteria > Bacteroidota > Bacteroidia > Bacteroidales > Bacteroidaceae > UBA3839. The sequence goes on along the minus strand of ONXQ01000131.1, from coordinate 2,153 downwards.
ACATCCCACGCATCCAGCGAACCTGCGAAAAGGACCAGTTTGCCGTCGTTACCCTCAACCGCCGTCAGAACCAGTGCGACATCTACAGCGTGAATGCCCGCAGCGGCGTCTCGAAACTGATGTTGCGCGAAACGAACGACCGCTACATCGAGGTTTCGTTCTACGACCATCTTGACTTCAGCCAGCGCCAGTTTGTCGTGCTCAGCGAGCGCGACGGCTTCCGTCACCTCTATCTTTACAACTTGGACGGAAGCCTTGTCCGTCAACTCACCCAGGGCAACTATGTCGTGAACGACTACTATGGCACCGATGGTCAATACTTCTTCTATGCCTCGACCGACGAAATGGGCAGCGGACACGGAAATCCACTCGAACAGTACATCTACAAAGTGGATGCGAAAGGAAAGAAAACCCTGCTCACCGAGCGCAAAGGCTTTAACTCAGCCGCATTCCCAGACTTGGAAGGGGGTAGGGGAGGATTCAACTTCGTCAACACATGGTCCGACCTCACGACACCGCCTGTGACAGCCGTTTACACTTCTGCCGGAAAGCAGGAGCGTGTGCTGGAGGACAATGCGACGCTGAAGGAGGAATACGACAAATACCTCAAAATCGCAAAGCCCGAACTCTTCCAGTTCACCACCAGCGAAGGCGCTACGCTCAACGGGTGGATGGTCAAGCCTGCCGACTTCGACGCATCACGCAAATATCCTGTCATCATGTACCAGTACAGCGGGCCTGGCGACCAGCAAGTACACAATTCGTGGAACAACGGAAATGCCCGTGGGCTCATCTGGGAGCATCGTCTTGCCCAGAAAGGCTACATCGTCGCCTGTGTCGATGGACGTGGTACGGGCGGACGCGGCGCCGATTTCCAGAAATGCACCTACATGACGATGGGCGACAAGGAATCGAAGGACCAGGTGGAGACGGCACTCTACCTCGGTTCGCTGCCCTATGTCGATAAAGACCGCATCGGCATCTGGGGCTGGAGTTTCGGCGGCTTCAACACCATCATGTCCATGAGCGAAGGCCGCGGTGTGTTCCGCTGCGGTGTCGCCGTCGCCCCCGTCACCGACTGGCGCTTCTACGATTCAGCCTACACAGAGCGCTACATGCGTACGCCGCAGGAGAACCCCGACGGCTACGACATCTCCCCGCTCCACCGATTCCAGAAGTTGCATGGCGACCTGCTTATCTGCCACGGCCTTGCCGACGACAACGTTCACTATCAGAACACCGCCGAACTCACCGAGCAGATGGTCCAGGCCGGCATCCAGTTTGAGGAGCAGATCTACACCAACCGCAACCACGGCATCTACGGCGGCAACACCCGTCTCCACCTCTTCCGTCGCATCGAAGGTTTCTTCGACCGCCATCTGCTTCCGTAACCATCATTCATGTGCCTGTTATGGAAAGGAAATGTGTCCGAACCATCCACGCGCTAATCCTGTCCCTGTGCTCCTTCGTTCTACTCGATTGCTCAAGCGAGTCTATCACATTTCCTGTCAGCCATATCTCTGACCTGCAACACACGTTGAAGGACGGTGAAGTCATCGTCAATGTGCTGAACATGCACCCTGTTGGCGTAGAGAATGTCTTCTACCTGCGTGCGCATTACAATGACCAGCAAGACATCCTCCTGCTCTACTATCAGAATGCCAACGGCATCATCAGTCCCCGTCTCCTCTTCATGGGAAGCCGGATTCTGAACGACGCGGAATTGATGAACACAGAAAACGGCCTTATTCGTCAGAGCGACAGCACAAGTCCCCTGTCAGGGAACACGCCCTATTGGGCACTGTACGGACAGCACGGATACGACGTCCCTACCACCGACAACCCGCTGAGGCTTTCCGGGGCACACGTCGGAACACTATGGACTTTTATAACAAAACGTCCGTGTTGTTTTTGAAGACAGCCCAGAAAACCCAAGACAACATTTTCGTCCTTTTCGCTCTTTCCGCCTTTTTCGGGACATAAAAACTTTCTATTCCGAAAACATCCGAAAAAATCGAAATTCCCGAAAACAAAATGTTTTTCGTATTCTTTCGTGATAAAAAAAGTTGTCCCAGGTTGTCTCCGTTGTCTTTTATAATAAAACGTCCGTAGTTTTTTGAAGACAGCCCAGACAACCCAGGACAACATTTTCG
>ONXQ01000183.1 GCA_900321835.1 uncultured Prevotellaceae bacterium | reverse complement strand
TGGGTAAGCAATCTGTATCGCGCCGCTACGACCTAACGCCTTTGCTGCGGTCAAGCCCTGGAGGATTATAGGGAGCTGGCCGTACAGGACTTACCCATGTAGCGTTTTCCTTTCGGAAAGCCACTGATTTTGAAAATCGACTGCAAAGGTACGAAAAAAAGTGAAAAGTGAAAAGTGAAAAGTCAAAAATTTTATTTTTTTGCCGAACGCGAAGATTTTTATGCGTAAGTAGGCGAATTGCAAAATGAAAATCGGAAACGGTGTTTCTGCACGCTCAAGATGCGCAAAATCTGTGGCACGGACGAAAAAAATCTGTGGCACAGACGAAAATAATTTCAACCGCAGACGAAAAAAATTTCCACCGCAGTGGAATTTTTGTTTCACCGCAGTGGTACAACTGTACCAACGCAGTGGTACTTTTTTGGTACGGCGGAAGGCACCACAACGGTCTGATTTCGGTGTTTTTTTTTTTTGGCAATCCCGAGAATTATTGCTACCTTTGCAACTGATTATGCGCGCAGGCGCGATTTTTTTAATATGGAAGAACTGATTGTAAACTTGTCGCAGGGAGCGCTGGACAACCTCAACTACGGATGGATTATCCTGTTTATGGCCATCGAGAGTTCGTTCATCCCGTTCCCGAGCGAGGTCGTGATGATTCCGGCGGCCTACATGGCGGCCGAAACGGGCGAGATGTCGGTGCCGATGGTCATCCTGAGCGGCACACTGGGTGCCCTGCTCGGCGCACTCATCAACTATGCCCTCTCCTACTTTCTGGGGCGCCCCATCGTCTATGCCTTTGCCAACAGCCGCTTCGGCCACATGTGCCTCATCAACCAGCGGAAGGTGGAGCAGGCAGAGCAATACTTCGACCGCCACGGAGCCATTTCGACCCTCATCGGACGTATGATTCCGGCCATTCGCCAACTCATTTCCATCCCTGCCGGACTGGCCCGCATGAACCTCCTGAGTTTCATGCTCTACACCACCCTCGGCGCCGCCTTGTGGAACGGCATCCTCGTGGCCATCGGCTATGCCTGCCACACGCAGGTGGACAAGGCGACGCTGATTCAGACGATTTCGCACTACAGCCACATCATCGGCTACACGTGCATCGCCCTGCTCATCGGCATCATCGCTTTCCTCATTTATCAGGGAACAAGAAGAAAACAAGATGTATAATTATCAGGAATTGTAAGGATGGAAATGGGATATTCTTCACAAAGAGAATCCTTTGAAATCCTTTGAATCCTTGACAAAAACGATAAACTATGTTTGAAAATTTGTCAGAACGGCTTGAACGGTCGTTCAAGATACTGAAGGGTGAAGGTAAAATCACCGAAATCAACGTGGCCGAAACCCTCAAGGACGTGCGCAAAGCACTGCTCGAGGCCGACGTCAACTACAAAGTGGCGAAGACCTTCACCGACACCGTGAAGCTGAAGGCGCTGGGACAGAACGTGCTCACCGCTGTGAAGCCCGGTCAGATGATGGTCAAAATCGTTCACGACGAACTGGCCGAACTGATGGGCGGCAAAGCCACCGAACTCAACCTCGACGCACGTCCTGCCGTCATCCTCATGGCAGGTCTGAACGGTGCGGGTAAGACGACCATGAGCGGAAAACTCGCCCTGCTGCTCAAGACGAAGATGCGCAAACGTCCGTTGCTCGCTGCCTGCGACACCTTCCGTCCGGCCGCTATGGAGCAGTTGCGTGTGCTGGCCGAACAGGTGAATGTGCCTATCCACCTCGAAATGGGTGCCACCGACCCGATTCAGGTGGCCATGAACGCCATTCAGGAGGCCCGTCAGAACGGCAACGACGTCGTCATCATCGACACCGCCGGCCGGCAGAGCATCGACGAGGAACTGATGCAGCAGATCGAGAACATCAAGAACGCCATCCATCCGCAGGAAACTCTGCTCGTCGTTGATGCCATGACCGGTCAGGACGCCGTCAACACGGCTCAGACCTTCAACGAACGTCTGGAAATCGACGGCGTCATCCTCACCAAACTCGACGGCGACACCCGCGGTGGTGCTGCCCTCTCCATCCGCACCGTCGTTGACAAACCCATCAAGTTTGTCGGAACAGGCGAGAAGATGGAAGCCCTCGACGTCTTCCACCCCGAACGCATGGCCGACCGCATCCTCGGCATGGGCGACATCGTCTCGCTCGTCGAACGTGCCCAGCAGCAGTTCGACGAAGAAGAAGCCAAACGCCTGGAGAAGAAGATGGCCAAGAACAAGTTCGACTACAACGACTTCTACAGCCAGATTCAGCAAATCAAGAAGATGGGCAACGTCAAAGACCTCATGGGCATGATTCCCGGCATGGGCAAGGCCCTGAAGGACATTGACATCGACGACGACGCCTTCAAACACGTCGAAGCCATGATTGGCTCCATGACCCCCTTCGAACGTGAGCATCCCGACACCATCAACATGAGCCGCAAACAGCGCATCGCCAAAGGCAGCGGTGTCAGCCTCGACGAAATCAACCGCATCACCAAACAATTCGAGCAGATGCGCAAGATGATGCACATGATGACCACGAAAGGAATGCCCAAGATGCCTCCCATGCGTGGCATGATGGGCCGCCGCCGCTAAATTTTCAAATTGTTAATTGTAAAATTGTAAATCACAATGACCCTCATCGACGGAAAAGCCACAGCCACAGCCATCAAGGCCGAAATCGCAGAAGAAGTGCAGCGCATCGTTGCCGCAGGAGGTAAACGTCCCCACCTGGCCGCCGTCCTCGTCGGACACGACGGAGGCAGCGAAACCTACGTGAAGAACAAAGTCATCGCCTGCGAACAGTGCGGATTCACCTCGACCCTCATCCGCTACGAAGCCGACGTGACCGAGGAAGAACTGCTGCGCAAGGTGGACGAACTGAACCGCAACGACGACATCGACGGCTTCATCGTCCAACTGCCACTGCCCCGCCACATCAGCGAGCAGCGCGTCATCGAGGCCATTGACTATCGCAAGGACGTCGATGGATTCCACCCCATCAATGTCGGTCGTATGTCCATCGGACTTCCCTGCTACATCTCCGCCACCCCCAACGGCATCCTCGAACTCCTGCGCCGCTACCACATCGAGACGAGTGGAAAGAAATGCGTCGTACTGGGTCGCAGCAACATCGTCGGAAAGCCCATGGCTACGCTGATGATGCAGAAACGTCAGCCGGGAGATGCCACAGTCACCGTCTGCCACAGCCACTCCGCCAACCTGAAGGAAGAATGCCGCCAGGCCGACATCATCATTGCTGCCATTGGCACTCCCCACTTCGTCACGGCCGACATGGTCAAGCCCGGCGCCGTCATCATCGACGTAGGTACCACCCGCGTGCCCGATGCCACCCGCAAGAGCGGCTACCGCCTGTGCGGCGACGTCGATTTCGACAACGTGGCTCCCCTCTGTTCTTTCATCACCCCCGTCCCCGGCGGTGTAGGTCCCATGACCATCTGCTCGCTGATGAAGAATACCCTCAGCGCAGGAAAAAAAGAATTCTACTCGTAACTTTTTCTGCAAAATATTTGGCTATTCCATAGAAAAGCCCTACCTTTGCACTCGCTTTCCGAAGGAGGAAAGCAACATGGTGCCCGTAGTTCAGTTGGTTAGAGCGTCAGATTGTGGTTCTGAATGTCGACGGTTCGAGTCCGTCCGGGCACCCATAAAAGGGGACATCGCCGAAAGGCAATGTCTTTTTTTTG
>ONXQ01000130.1 GCA_900321835.1 uncultured Prevotellaceae bacterium | reverse complement strand
AACCGCAGATTTCACGGATTAAAAAGATTTTTCTGAAAATCCCTTAAAAATCCATTTCATGGGTAAGGAGAAAATCCTTTTAATCCGTGAAATCTGCGGTTCTTAAATACAGGCGAAGGTTGAGGAATGATTTCTCAAGATTGACGTCCGGATTCCCGCAGATGGACGTGTAAAATGTCTTCGCGGCTTGACGTGTGCCCTGCAGGGTGTTGTTTTCACCTAACCTACGTTAAAACAGGGAGTTGTCGCCTTTCAACACGACGATTGTTTCGCCAAGAATGAAAAAAACGGTAAAAATATTTCATTTGTTCCCGTTTTTCCGTAAATTTGCAGTCAACTACCCGACTATCCCCCGACGCGAACGGGGAAATTGTTCACAGTTTATCGCGACATTAACTTAACTAACTTTTTTTATACAAATTCCCAAAAACAGAAATGCTTATGAAGCGAATTTCTACCCTCGTTCTCACGGCGCTGATGGTGCTGTGCGGAACCAGCGCTTGGGCACAGTCGTCGGCCGACTACACTGTCGTCAGCGACCTGACTGGCACTAAGTTGCAGAATGCCGACTTCGCATCGGGCACACCCGTCGATGTCCTTGTGCGCACCTACGCAAAGGACCTGGCCGATGGCGGTGCCGGAGCAGGCGGCGTTGAACGTTACGGCCAGCAGGCCGTTCCGGGATGGACGGCAGGACGTCCTTCCGACAACATCAAGAACAACCCCAGTGCCGTGGGTGGCGACGCCTGCGCAGGAGGTCTCTTCCCCTACCTGCCCGACAACTCGGAGGGCGAGGAAACACGTCCCGGCCTGGGTGGAGCCTTCTATCCCCCCTTCCAGAGCAGCGAAGTGTCGGGCAACTGCCTCGGACTCACTGCTGTCTGGAATGCCAACACCGTGCAGTACACCCAGGATGTGACCCTGCCTGCAGGTGCCTACATGATAGTCATCAAGTACGTCAACGTCGGTGCCGGCACTGACATCCAGAAGAACCTGAACGGATTCATCGTCAGCGACACCGAACAGTACCTTTCGACCAAGTTGTCCTACGAAGTCGGCATGGTCGAGGACGTCCTCAGCAACACCGTTTCCTACACCTGGAGCGAGGACGTCATCGTCTTCAAACTTGACGCCGAGAAGAGCGGCAAAATCAGCCTCGGATTCGCCTCGAACGACGTAGGCTCGGCTGCTACAGCCCACTTCTTCGTCGATAACGTCAAACTCTACGAGATTGACCCCAACGACCTCATCCGCGACGAAATCAATGCCAAGAAGGTTGAACTCCTGCGTCTCATCGAGATTGGTACGGCCTACGGCGTCGATACCAGCGCCTCGCAGGCCGTCTATGACAACCCCAAGGCCACGATGGAGCAGGTCGAAGCCGCCATCGAGAACCAGAAGAAAATCAACGATGCCGGCACCACCGACTTCTCGGAATTCTTCATCCAGAACCCGCACTTCACGCTTGACGAGGCCCTGAACGCCGGTATCTGCACCTACGCCAAGGACTGCGCCACCAACGAAGTGCCCGCCGACCACCACGGCATGATGCCCGTCACCGGATGGAACGCCTCACAGGGACGCAACGTTGACGGACCCGCATCCGGCATCTTCAGCGTCGGAGGCAGTGCCTTCCTCGGCGGAACAGCCTTCCTGCCCCCGACAACCATGTCCGACGGCTCGACCACAGGCAAACTGCTCGGCATCTGCGGCAGTTGGAGCACCGAAGTGGCCTACACCCAGTATGTTTCCATCCCCAAGGGCAAGTACATCCTCTCCGTCAGTTACTACAACTCGGGCGGTGCCAACGCTGTCAACAAGAACCTCATCGGATTCATCGAAGACAACGGCACGGAACACCTCTGCACCACCACCGTCTTCCCCGTAGGCAAGTGGGGCACAGAAACCATCGAGTTTGAACTCACCGACAAAACCAGCGGCCGCTTCTCCATGGGTTACAAGGCTGCCCACGACTACTCATCTACACAGCCGCACTTCTTCATCGACGGTATCTCCCTCATCTACATCGGAACCGGCGTCAACGTATCCCTCATCGCACTGAAGTCCGCTGTCGAGAACGCCAACAACGTGCTCAGCAGCAACGAGTTCTACGGAGACCTGATGAACGAACTGCGCACCGCAGTTGCCCAGGGCCAGGAACTCATCAACAAAAACAGTGAAGACGACGAGGCCAACAAGGCTGCCACAGCGGCCATCGCAAACCTCATGCCGCTCGTGCAGGAAAACATCAACGCCTACCAGCGTCTGAACGACTTCTACTACGAACCCGGCGGAGAACTCTACGAAGCCCTGATGAAGTACACCGACGAGAAAGTTTATCCCAATGTTCTGGGATGGCTCGGCCAGTATGTCAGCGATGTGGACAACAAACTCAATTATTACTTACTCTCAACGGAGGGCATCAATGAAATGATGGCCAATCTGAAGCCTAACCTGGTCGAAAAACTCCAAGAAGACTGGCAGGTCTATCAGAACCTGACGGAGCCTAAAGCAAGCCCCATCGACATCTCCGACCTGTTCACCACGCTGGGCGCCACCTACAGCACATCGGCCGTAGGCGGCAGCGGAAATGCGGCCAACGTGCCCGACAAGCAGTGGAACTACGGTACGGCCACCAACTTCAAGACACAGTACGGAACGATGGAAGTGTGGAACCAGAGTCCGTTCGAGGTGACGCAGACGCTGACGGAGTTGCCTGCCGGCGCGTACACCATACGTACCCGCGGCTTCTACCGCACAGCCGACAACGCCACGAACTACACCAACTATGTTGAAGGTGACGACCGTGTCTTCGTGATTGCCGGTCTGGGAGGCAAGAAAGCGCTGAAGAACGTTGCAGCGTTCGCAAAGACGGAGACTGCCGAAGGCTGGGTTGAGGCTGTTGCTGAATCGGGCATCTATGTTCCGAACAGTCAACTTGCCGCCCGCAACGTGTTCGACTCGGCCGACTTCGATGAGTACACGGTTGGCGAGACCACGGCTGTGCTGGGCGAAACGGGCGACCTGACCTTCGGCATCAGTGCCGACCAGATGGATGCCAACTGCTGGGTTGTCTGGGACAAGTTTGAGGTGCTCTACAACGCTCCGACTGAAAACGGACTGGTTACCGAGATTGACCTGCTCATGGAACGTGTGCTCGACCTGATGAACACCGACTGCCAGAATGTCGATGCCATCTACCAGGCGCTGGGCGAAGCCTACAACACTGGCAGCCTGAAGCGTACAGGTGTCGAGGAGTGCAAGAACACCATCAAGGTCCTGAACGCTGCCATCGCCCAGGGCGAGCAGACGCTCGCGGCGCTGACCGAACTGACCGACGTGGCCAACTTCTACGATGCGCTTTCGTCGAAGTACAATTACGAATCGACGCAAAGTGAAGTCTTCGACCTCATCGACAATGCGCTCAGTGGCACGGCCTACTACGACGACCTCGAGGCTGTTGAGGCTGAGAAGGAGAAATTCCATCCCGCATGGTGCGACTATGTGCTGGGCCAGAAGATGAATGCTGCTTCCGAAATCAATCCCGTCGATATCACCGGCGTCATCCTCAACCCCGACTTCGAACTGCTCAACTTCAACTACTGGAACAAGGACGAAGAAATCGGAACCAACGTGGGTTACCAAAGCAATAAAACCTATGCCGACGCTGACGGAGTAACCGTCATCGACCACTTCATGGAGGCTTGGGTGAACAGTGCCTCGGCTACGCTCGGCGACGGAACCATGTGGCAGACCATCCAGACGCCGCTGCCGAAGGGCTACTACAAACTCGAGGCCGACGCCTTTGCTGTCAACCAGAAGGAAGGCTTCGACGAAGACCTGCACGGCATCTACCTCTGGGCCACCGACGACATCAATGAGTCGCAAACTCCGATCACCGTGGCCGGTGACAACTCGACCGTGTCCAAGCACTTCTCGATCGACGTCGTCTCTGACGGCGTGACCAACATCGTGGTCGGCGTCAAGATTGCGGACACCAACGCCAACTGGTTCACCATCGACAACTTCACGCTCTCGTTCGTCGGAACCACACCGCCTGTGGGCATTGCCGACGTGACCGAAGCCGCCGAGCCCCTCAGCGTCAAGAGCATCTACACCCCCGCCGGTGTACGTGTCAGCACGCTGCAGCGCGGCATCAACATCGTTGTCGGCCAGGACGGCCAGGCACGCAAGGTAGTGGTCAAGTAACCCGCTGCCAGACTTTCATCCCCCAAGGGGCGTCGGAGCACGTGCTTCGGCGCCCCTTTGTTTTGGCCCGTCCGCAGTCGGCCCGAATTTCGTCCGCAGACGAAATAAAAATGGACTGCGGACGAAATTTTTTTCGTCTGCGGACGAAATTTATTTCAACTGTGGACGAAATTTGGCCGAAGTCCGTGTAAAATCATGTGGAAATTCATTGCAAAGTCCATTGACCGACTCTGGTTCAATGAAATCTTCTTGTTCGGCAAAAAATAAATGTATTTCTTTTTGCACGCACTTACACAGATTTTTCGTACCTTTGCATTACTAATAATAAAATAGGTACCAACATGGCAACATTCACACAACTCGCACAGCCCGTCTTCGAACGTGCCATCCGCGACTACCACGTCAACGACAACGTTGACCAGCCCATCAACAACCCCTACGCCGAAGGCACCATCGAGAACCGCCTCTACCTCAAGTGCTGGATCGACACCGTGCAGTGGCACTTCGAAGACCTCATCCGCGACCCGAACATACAGCCCGAAGCCGGCATGACGCTCAAGCGCCGCATCGACCGCAGCAACCAGGACCGCACCGACCTGGTCGAGCAAATCGACAGTTACTTCCGCGACTGCTACAAGGACGTGCAGGTGCTGCCCACGGCGACCATCAACACCGAAAGTCCTGCCTGGGCCATCGACCGCTTGAGCATCCTCGCCCTGAAAATCTGGCACATGCAGGAGCAGGTGGACCGCAAGGACGCATCGGCCGAACACCGCCAGAAATGCCAGGCGAAACTCGACGTACTGCTCGAACAGCAGGTGGACCTCTCGTCGGCCATCGACCAACTCCTCGCCGACATCGAGGCCGGACGCAAGTACATG
>ONXQ01000120.1 GCA_900321835.1 uncultured Prevotellaceae bacterium | reverse complement strand
GACGGATGGCCGCTGCGCATCACGCTGGAGAGCAACGACAATCTGCCGGGAAACCACACCATCAGCCGCAACGTGATGGAGCGGAAATAGCGCAGAGCAAGTCCATGACAAAAGCAGCAGGGCTCAGTCGGAAAACCAACTGAGCCCTGCTTTTTTGCAAAATGCCGTTCGATTTGTTAAAATCTGCGTTTTTTCTCTGCTTTCAGCCCAGTTTTCGCCATCGGGCATTCCCACACGTTTTCCGTAATCCACCCTTGCGGAAGTTCTCCTGGTATTGGTCTTTCGCCATGCGTCCGACGATAACCGGAAGTTTGCATCGCATGAGGTTTTCGACTTCTCCAGCCTTGTTTTTCAGTTCGTCTGCTATATTTTTTACGTCCATTTGCTTGTAATTAAAAATAAAGTTGTATCTTTGCAACGTCCTTAGTGACTACCCGCTGAGTATGCGTGGGGGTAAGGCTTTATCGTGATGCCCCATCAAGCTGTCTTCGGACGGCTTTTTTTATTGCTCGATGCGTTTCCTGAACTCTTTGTAGAAGTTCCTTTCTGAAACCGTTCATGCGTAGTTCAGCGAAATTTCGTCCGCAGACGAAATAAATTTCGTCCACAGTCGAAAAAAATTTCGTCTGCGGACGAAATTTGGTTCGACTGTGGACATAGTGGCAAAGGAACGCGGAAAGAAAATCCATAGTCGTCCGACAAAGCAAAAGCGAAAAACTTCCTCTTTCGCTTTGCTTTGTGCTCACTTAATCGTATCTTTGACGATGCCGAAGATACTCACGTTCGACAAAGCAAAAACGAAAAACTTTGTCTTTCGCTTTGCTTTGTGCTCACTTAATCGTATCTTTGCAAATGAGTTCGAGGGACTTTGTTCCACGCCAACTACCCCATCCTTTTTGCTCAACCACTCCATCAATCATACCGTCATGAAACGTCTGCTCACCCTCTGTATTCCGACATTTCTTCTACTCCTGACTTTCAACTTGCCTGTCTCCGCCCAAACCTGGCCGACGCCGCGCCGCGAAGCCCGGCCCTACACACGCTGGTGGTGGATGGGCAGCGCCGTTGACAGCGTCGGACTGCGCTGGAATATGGAACAAATGGCTGCTGCGGGACTGGGCGGCGTGGAGATCACGCCCATCTACGGCGTGCAGGGCAACGAACGGAACGACATCCCGTTCCTCTCCAGCCGCTGGATGAAGATGCTCGGCTACGCAGAAACGCTGGCCGAGCGTCTGGACATGGACGTCGATATGGCCACAGGCACGGGATGGCCGTGGGGCGGTCCCGACGTGACGGAGGAACAGGCTGCCTGCAAGATGGTGGTGAAGGACGAAACCATCAGCCCCGGACGCACACGGCAGAAGGTGAAGCGGGCGGCTCCCGGCGGCGAAGGCTGGGTAATCGACCACTTCGACCGCGATGCCGTGCGTTCCTACCTCGCTGCGTTTGAAACAGCCTTCACGACCTATCGCATCCGCCGTCCGCACTCGTTTTTCAACGACTCCTACGAGGTCTATGGAGCCGACTGGACCCCGCGTTTCTACGAAGAATTTGAGCGGAGAAGGGGCTACCGCCTTCAGGACCATCTGGACCCGATGCTGCATCCAGGCAGTCACGGCCTGGTCGGGGGCTACTCGGTCAACGACAAGAAGTATCTTCTCAGCGACTACCGCGAGACACTGGGCGAACTGCTGCTGGACCACTGCACGCGGCAGTGGACCGACTGGGCACACCGCGCCGGCAGCACGACGCGCAACCAGGCGCACGGCTCGCCGGCCAACCTCATTGATGTCTATGCAGCCGTCGATATTCCCGAATGCGAGGGATTCGGCCTCACCGACTTCGGCATCAAAGGTCTGCGCACCGACAGCGGCTTTACGAAACGGAACGATTCGGACCTCTCGATGCTGAAATATGCGTCGTCGGCCGCACACATCACTGGCAAACCTTTCACCTCGAGCGAGACCTTTACGTGGCTCACCGAACACTTCCGCACGTCGCTCAGCCAGTGCAAACCCGACCTCGACCTGATGTTCGTGGCCGGCGTCAACCACGTCTTTTTCCACGGAACGTGCTACTCGCCGAAGGACGAGCCGTGGCCCGCGTGGCAGTTCTACGCCTCGGTCGATATGAGTCCGCAGAACCCGCAGTGGAACGCCATGCCTGCCTTCAGCGCCTACATCACCCGCTGCCAGTCGTTCCTGCAGTGGGGCGAACCCGACAACGACCTACTCGTCTATCTGCCCTACTACGACATGATTCATGATGCCGAGGGCACGGTCACCCTGTTCGACATCCACTCCATGCAGCGGCGTGCCCCGCGCTTCATCCGTGCCATCCAGCGCATCATCGGCGGCGGCATGGACGTCGATTATGTGAGCGACGAAATCATTTGCAAATCAGACATTTACAAACGCTACGCAGCCATCATCGTTCCGCAGGTGCGCTACATGCCGCTCGAGACGCTGCGCCGCCTCGACGAAATTGCTCAGGCCGGCAGTCGCGTCATCTTCGTCGGCATCGCGCCTGAAGCCGTGCCGGGTTTTGGCCGACGTTTGCAGGGTCAGCAGGAGGAGTTCGAAGCGTTCATGAAGGAGTCGGTCACCAAGCACTGCCTGTATGCAGCCACCTATGACGAGGCCCTCGAGAAGTGTGGCGGACGCAGCGAACCGATGCGCACCGAACTGGGCCTCAGCGTCATACGCCGTCAGAACCCCGACGGCCACCATTACTTTGTTTCCAACCTCACGCCCCGCGATGTGGACAGTTTCGTGAGCCTCGGCGTCGATTTTGCAGACGCACTGTTCTACAACCCGATGAACGGACAAGTGACCCGCGCAGAGCAGCGCGACGGACGCCTGCGCCTGCAACTGGCCAGCGGCGAGAGCGTCATCGTGAAATGTACAAAGGACAAAGTACAAAGTACAACGATTCCCCAACATCCTTATTTCTCCGTTCCGAAAAGCGAGCAGGTGCTGACCGCCTGGACACTCACCTTCCCCGAAGCGGCACCGAAGCCTATCAAGAAGACCTTCACGCTGCAAAGCCTGAAATCGTGGACCGAACTCGGCGACCGCGACCTCTGCACCACGATGGCCACGGGACTGTACCGCACGGAGTTTTCCTCTCCGCTTTCGTCAGGCGACGACAGCAGAGTGCTGCTCGACCTGGGCGACGTGCGCGAGTCGGCGCGTGTGGTGCTGAACGGTCACGACTGCGGTACGCTTTTCGCCGTGCCCTACCGTCTGGACATCACGCCATACCTCAAAAAAGGGCGGAACACGCTCGAGGTCTATGTGACCAACCTGCCGGCCAACCGCATTGCGCAGATGGACCGCGACGGCATTGCGTGGCGACGTTTCAAGGACGCCAACGTAGTCGATATCCATTACAAGCGCACGACCTACGCCGATTGGGCGCCGATGCCCTCGGGGCTTTGCAGCGAAGTGCGTCTGCTGTGCTACTGAAACGCCTGCACGCCCGACCGCCGGAAGTTTTAAGCACTTGAAAAAATAGTTTTAAGTGCTTGAAAATAAATTTCAAAGTGCTTAAAACTTCAGTTCCTCCACACCACAGCGATTCTCTAACTTAACATCATCAACCCTTCAGACATGAAACAACATCCCTTCAACCACGTTCGCCAGTCAGTCCTGGCCCTGCTGCTCGCGGCGGCTGCACTGCCCCTTCAGGCACAGATGAAGAAAGGGCAGCAGATGGAACAGCGTGCCCGTGCCCTCATTGAGCAAATGACGGCCGACGAGAAAATCAGTCAACTCATGAACGATGCGCCCGGCATCGACCGCCTCGGACTGAAGCCCTACAACTGGTGGAGCGAAGCCCTGCACGGCGTAGGACGCACGGGTCGCGCCACCGTTTTTCCTGAACCCATCGGACTGGGCGCCACGTTCGACCCCGCACTGGTGCAGGCGATTGGCGACGCTGTCTCGACCGAGGCACGCGCCAAGTTCAACGTGGCCCAGCGAATGCACAACTACAGCCAGTATGCCGGCCTGACGTTTTGGGCACCGAACGTCAACATCTTCCGTGACCCGCGCTGGGGACGCGGCATGGAGACGTATGGCGAAGACCCGCTGCTCACTGGCACACTGGGCGTGGCCTATGTCCACGGAATGCAGGGCACCGACCCGTTCTACCTCAAGACCGCTGCCTGCGGCAAGCACTTTGCAGTGCATTCAGGCCCCGAATCGACCCGCCACGAGGCCAATGTCAACCCCTCGCGCCGCGACCTCTACGCCACCTATCTGCCGGCCTTCCGTATGCTCGTGCAGGAGGGACGGGTCGAAACCATCATGGGCGCCTACAACGCCCTGTACGGAGAGAGTTGCTCGGGTTCGCGCCTCCTGCTCACCGACATCCTGCGCGGCGAATGGGGATTCCGCGGACACATCGTCAGCGACTGCGGCGCTGTTGACGACATTTACCAGGGCCACAAAATCGCCAAAAACGCTGCCGAGGCTGCTGCCATCGCCATCAAGTCGGGCCTCAACCTCGAGTGCGGACAGACCTTCAAGGCCCTGCGCCAAGCCCTCGACCAGGGACTGATTACGGAAAAAGACCTCGACCACGCGCTCCTGCCCCTGATGATGACACGACTCAGACTGGGTATCGTGTTCGATGACCCCGACTGCCCCTTCAACACGTTCGGAGAAGAGGTCATAGGCCAGCAAAGCCACATCGACCTGGCCCGCCGAGCCGCCCAGGAAAGCATGGTGCTGCTGAAGAATGACCGCCAGACTCTGCCGCTGGCCAAAGACATCCAAACCCTGTATGTCGTTGGTCCGGCTGCCACCGACGTTTTCTATCAGATGGGCAACTACTACGGAGTGTCCGACCGCTACAGCACCTATCTGCAGGGCATCGTCGCCAAGGTCAGTGCCGGCACGAGCATCAACTACAAGCAGGGATTCATGCCGCTGACCAACAATCTGAACACCATTGACTGGTCAACCGGCGAAGCCCGTCAGGCCGACGTTTGTGTCCTCTTCCTCGGCAACAACGGAAATACGGAGGGCGAAGAAGGCGACGCCATCGCCTCCGACCAGACGGGCGACCGCCACTCGCTGGCTCTGCCCGCCTCGCAGATGGAGTATTTCCGAAAAATTGCCGATGGCCACAAGAACCGCCTCGTCGTCGTACTGACCGGCGGAAGCCCCATCGACGTGCGTGAAATTGCAGAAAAGGCCGACGCCGTCGTCATGGCATGGTACAGTGGGCAGGAAGGCGGCATGGCACTGGGCGACCTGCTCTTCGGCGATGCCGACTTCACAGGCCGTCTGCCCATCACCTTCCCCCTCGACGACGCCCTGCTGCCTCCCTTCGACGACTACTCCATGCAGGGCCGCACCTACCGCTACACCGACGCCAACGTGCTCTTCCCCTTCGGCTACGGCCTCAGTTATGCCCATGTCGAATACAGCGACCTCACCGTCGGAAAACCGCTGAAGAACAAGGACATACAGGCAACTGTGCGCCTCACGAACACCTCCAGCCGCAACGTGACCGAAGTGCTCCAGGCCTACGTCACCACCCCAGCAGCTGAGAAAGGCGGAGAGTTGCGCCAACTCGCTCTCTTCCAGCGCATCGACCTGCGTGCCGGAGAGTCGCGTGTGGTATCGTGTACCATCCCCGCCGA
The DNA here is from genome assembly GCA_900321835.1 of uncultured Prevotellaceae bacterium. GTDB lineage: Bacteria > Bacteroidota > Bacteroidia > Bacteroidales > Bacteroidaceae > UBA3839. The sequence goes on along the minus strand of ONXQ01000120.1, from coordinate 120 downwards.
CCGTCTGAAAACCATCCAAAACGACGGTACCGCCAAACTGCTGAAAGGCACCTACACCCTCAGCATAGGAGCGGCCTCGCCCGGTCCCCGCACCGAACAACTCGGCGTGAGCATCGCCAC
>ONXQ01000184.1 GCA_900321835.1 uncultured Prevotellaceae bacterium | reverse complement strand
CGGCACGAATGTGCGTGACTGGCTCTATGTCGAAGACCACTGCAAGGCCATCGACCTCGTCATCCGCAAGGGACGCGAAGGCCAAGTCTATAACGTCGGAGGCCACAACGAAATGACGAACATCGACATTGTCCGTCTGACCATCAAGACCATCCACGACATCATGGAACAGGAGCCTGAATACCGCAAAGTGCTCAAGACCGACCGCGAAGGCATCGACTGGATCAACGACGACCTCATCACCTTTGTCAAGGACCGTCTCGGTCACGACCAGCGCTACGCCATCGACCCCACGAAGATTCACAACGAACTGGGTTGGCTGCCCGAGACTCCTTTTGCCAAAGGTATCGTCAAGACCATCCGTTGGAACCTCGACCATCAGGATTGGATTGCCGACGTCACCAGCGGCGACTACCAGAAATACTACGAGGAGATGTACGGAAAGAGATAATATCCCCAATATAGATACTCAAAAAATGTACTGTGGACGAGCGAGAACTCGTCCACAGTGTGTAATGACACGAACCACAGTCCGCACAAAGTTATACTGTGGTGCAATTTTAAAAGAAGGTAACAGGGATTTAGAACATCATCTTCATGGCGACGCGGAAGCCTTGACGGTGGCTGTTGGGGTTGTGCAGATAGGTCATGCGGCGGACGTATTCGACGTAGAAGAGTTTGAAGATGTTGCCGATGCCGAAGCGTAGTTCGACATAGGGTTGCTTAGGGTCCATGACGACGGTGTTGCTCTCGTAGTAGGGCGTTGCGTCGGCAGCCGTGCGGAAGTGACCGGGGAAGTAGAAGAGGTCGGGGTCGGTGTAGCCGCTAGTGGCAGGGTTGTTCTTGCTGCTCAGACTTCCCCACAACACATTGATGCCGAGCGTTTCACGCCACTGGAGACGGTTGAACAGGGGGATGCGGTTGAAGATTTTTCCGCTGAGGTTCCACTTGATCATGGCCTGCGCATAACGGTCGTTCAGAAATTCGAGCGGCGAAATGAGCATGAAGGTGTTGTCCATGATGATGTACGACTGGTTGGCTGCGGGATGGATGAGCAGGGGGAACGGCACTTTGCTCCACTGGATGCCGGCCTTGAAGTCGGCGTCGATGAATCCCCACCCTCCCCTCACGTAGAGACGCTTGAAGAGGCCGGCCTCGGTGACATGATAGGGCCGCCCGATGCCACCCGTCGATGGCAGGTTGTAATAGCCCATCGTGTGGCTGAGGGTGACGACAGGTGCGTCCTTGTTGACCTTGATGCGGCGCTGCTTGGTGTTGATGTAGGAGGCGCCGGGTTCGAGTTCGGCGGTCAGTTTCAGTTCACCCGTGCGCAGGCTTCCTTCGTGACGTGTGGGGTCGAAGGTGAGGCGGCTCGGGTCGGCAGTGGCTGTGACAAGCGGGTCGGTGCCGAGCCGCTGGAAGAAGAGGGCATCGACGGCGTGATTGCTGCTGTGAGTGAGGGCGGCTGTGAATTTGAATCCGCTGTACCACTCGCGCTCGTAGGTGATCCGTACTTCTTTAGTGTGGGTGAACTGGTCAACCTTCGACGTGCGCAGGTTGGTAAACATATTATCCTTGTCAGTAGGTATGAACTTGTCGAAGGGAGAAGTAATGTCGTTCCAGTAACTGAGGCTGAGGTTGTGCTTGGGGAACTCGCGCTGCAAGTAGGACTTCTTGTTGAAACTGTAGGTCAGTTCTGTGCGGCCATACACGTTGTGCGTCCTTGTTCCGTAGGCCAGGTATCCGCTCCAGAAGAGGTGCGGATTCAGGTTGGCTGTGGTCAAACCCGATATGCGGAAACGCCACTTGTCGTAGTCGTTGTGACTGATGACGGTGTTGATGGGACCAAAGTCGAACTTGTTGTTCTGCAACGAGTCGGAAGTCTCGACGAAGTTCTCGAGCAAGGCTTTCACGCCCACCATGAGATACTTGAATCCGCGAATCTTGGTGATGCGGTCCAGGAACGACTCCATCTTCTCCTCCGTCTGTGTGAGTTCAACCTTGCGCAGCGGTTTCCAGTAGGCTTCGTCGGTGTGCATACCGGCATCTGGCTCGATAAAGGTCTTTCCCTTCACGTACTTGAACGTACTGTTGGGGATTTCGTCGAAGGCATAGTCAAACTTGCGGGTGGTGTATTGCACCTGCAGTTTTCCGAGCCACGAGTTGACGCGCAGTTCGATGAGCATGTCGTTGCTGACAGCCACACGGGCACCGTCGCCGACGTCTTCGTAGTCCTGGTTGATGGACATCGACTCCACCCAGTTCACATCACTGCGCTTGGGTATGGTCAATTCCACGCGGCGCACTTGATACGACGAATCTTTCATCACATAGACATGGCCCGAGAATCCGACGTCCTGCTGGTTGTTGGGAATGAAACCGACGTCGATGACGCTGTCGCCTTCGATGCATAGTGTGTCCTGCAGGTAGAAACGGTAGAAGCCGATGGCGCTGTTGGCAATCGGGCTTTTGAAGCGCAGGCGAATGAGTTTGCACTCTTCGTCGTAGATGTTGATGTCGGTGAAGCAGTCCTTCAGCACTGTGTTCAGGATTTCTCCCGTGTTGATGAGTTCGTTGATGCCACGGGCATTCTTCGCCTTCACGAGTGTCTTTTCGGTGCGCGGGTCTTTGCGGTAGAAGATGTTGCTGTGCGTCTCATCGACCGTCAGCGGCAAAATTAGTTTGCCCGTCTGCGGACAATACTCCACATGGTCCTTGAGAAACGACCACTGCTTGGCCGAATCCATGTCGAACACCTTATCCGTCACTTCGTTCATCGAGAACGTCATCTTCTCATACTTCGAATAAGTGACGAAGGGGCGGTTGTGCAGGTCGTTGCTGCGTTTGTGGGCAATCACCCGCCGCATCAGTTCGACGGCAGGGTTGTTCTTGCGGCTGTAGCGCGTACGTTTCGACTCCACCGTCACCATCGCCAGTTCGCGTGGCTGAGGCACGAGCAGAATGCGCAAGTTCTTGGTCTTTCCCGGCTGCAAGCGCACCGTCTGGGTCACATAACCCATCGACGAAACCGTCAGTTCCGTCCAGCCATCATGCTCACTGACGATGAAACGCCCATGCTCGTCGGCAAGGTTTCCCACACCCTTTCCGTCGTAATAAACGTTGGCATAGTCCACCGGCTTCTTGCTGCGGGCATCAATCACCGTGCCTGTGACCTGGGCGAAGACATCGCTAACAGCAAAAAACAGGAACATAAAAAGAAAAAGACCTACCCTAACCCCTCCAAAGGA
>ONXQ01000176.1 GCA_900321835.1 uncultured Prevotellaceae bacterium | reverse complement strand
AGCTTGTCCAGGGCCGTCGCTTCAGGGTCGGCCGGGTCATGGTACTTCGGAAGCTCCAGGGTGATGAATTTCAGCCTGTCCGTGAAAGGACTCCCGCCGCCAACGTCCAGCAAGGCATACTCATGTCGTATGGCATCGGATTGGGCGTTGTCATCGTAGTCCATCAGCGCGATGACGTAGGACTGCGGAAAGGAATAGTCCCACTTGCCGGACCCGCGGCTCATCAGCCCGATGCCGAACTGCTCCTGGACAATGTACGTCGAATAAGCGAGGAGCCTGTCATGGAAGTTCCTGACCTTGAGCGCCTGCATCTCTACGGCGAACCGCGCCCCCGTCGTCTCGTCGTAGCACTCCACGTCCACGCGGATGCCGTGTCCTTCCGGGAATTCATTCTGGTGTTCCTGCGGAGCGTACTTGATGGAAGAAATGTTCCTCTCCGGGATCAGTTCCCGGAGAAGGAAGATCATCAGGTCGGGGAATCGTATTTCTGGAGGAGGACCATCTCATGGACCTGCCTCCTGCGGAACGAGTCCGCATAGCTAAGCTTCGTCATAATTAAGTTTTTTCGGCAAGATAGGCCAGGGAAACGTAAAAATCTTCAAGAAACAGATATTCCGTGCATTAAAACAGAAATTATTTTTCTTTGTGCCACGTAAAAAAAAATTTGCTTATCACATTGAATGGACGTTCAGACAGCAGCGTGGCAATTTTCAGTTGCAGGGGACAAAAAAATTGCCAATGTTCAGATAACTGCTTTCTCCCATCGCTAAGAACTAGTTCTACGAAAGGTCGAAAAGGGCTGAAGAGGAGGTTTCCGTCTTGACCACATGATTAAACCCGTAAAGCGTTCCGATATTGAAATGCTCTCACTGTTGTGCAGGCTTCCTCATTGATTTACTCGTGCTTGCCTGCTATGCGTTTCGGTTTGCTTACTTCTACTCCTTTGAGCCAAGCCGGCCATCATCTTCTCCAACTTTTCCGGCATTGCTCCGTCTGTACTCCGTAGGCGTGACTCCGTAGGTTTTCTTGAATGTCCGCACGAAGTTGGAGTAATCGCTAAAGCCGCATCTGTCGGCTATTTCTCCGAAACTCATTCGTGAGTCTCCGTCAAGAAGACTCTTGGCTTTCTTGATTTTCACACGCTGAATAAAGACTGTCGGAGTGCTGTTGGTGAGGGCATTCATCTTGCGGTAAAACTGCCTGTCGCTCATGCACATGGCCGACGCAATCTGCGACACCTCTATTTCCTTTCCACGATTGAGCTGGAGGTATATGACATCCGACACCTTGGCGAGGAAGCGCATGGAGGCGACATTCTCTTGCATAGCCTTCTGCGCTTCGTCTCCCTGACGTGCTGCAATCATTTGTGAGTATTTATCGCGCAGACGGCGGCGGCTGTCCAACAGTTTCTCCACCATCGTGCGCAGCTCGTCGGCGTTGAACGGCTTGGCGAGATAGGCATCCGCCCCTGCTTCCAGTCCCTTGATACGCTCCTCCTCCGTAATCTTCGCCGTCACCACGATGATTGGGATGTGGTTGATGATGTCGTTGGCTCGCACCTGCCGGCACACTTCCAGCCCATCCATGCCGGGCATCATCAGGTCTGTGATGATGAGGTCAGGCACGAGGTCGAGCGCCTTTTCCAGTCCTTCTTTGCCATTGATGGCGTATGAAACGGCGTAGCGGCCTGAGAACTGCGAGCCGATGTAGGCTGCGATGTCGCGGTTGTCCTCTATCACGAGCAGGCGGCACCGGTCGTCGCCACCCTCGCTGTCGGCCAACGCAGGCTCATTCTCGGGCGGCAAGGGGGCGTTTTCGATAGCGACCTCTGCCATTTGATGTTTGACGGCATCGCGAATCGGCACGCTGATATGGAAGGCGGTGCCTCTGCCCACCGTGCTCTCCACGGTGATGCTGCCCTCCACGGCATCCATGATCTGCTTCACGAGGGCGAGCCCCACGCCCGTGCCGATGTTCTTGACATCGCTCTCCGCTTGGTAGAACGGCTCGAAGACATGGGCGAGCGCCTCCTTGTCCATGCCTTCGCCCGTATCCTCCACGTCGATGCGCAGCCTGTCGCCCTCACGCTGCATCGTCACGCTCACCTTACCATATTCGGGCGTGAACTTGAAGGCATTGGAGAGCAGGTTGTTCATTACCTTATTCACATAGTCTGGCACGAAGTCCATCTCCACCTTTTCCTTGGCGAAGAGCTGCAGGTCTATGCCGCGGCTGCGGGCATAGTCGCGCCAGGCCTCGACGATCATCGTGAGGTGGGCGGTGATGTTGCCGTTCCTCCAGTCGGCATTGCCCACCGCCGACTTGATCTTCGAGATGTCCAGAAGTTGGTTGATGAGCGTGAGCAAGCCCTTGCCCTGACGCTCAATGGTCTGTGCCCTGTCTTTCACTTCTTCCGATTCGGCGGCCTGCAGGTCGCGGCTCAGCCCGAGTATCACGGTGAGCGGCGTGCGGAACTCGTGGGTGAGGTTGGTGAAGAAGTTCTCGCGCACTGCCGCAAGCCGTTTCAACGCCAGGTGGTTGCGTCGGCGCAGTCGATTTGTGTAAAGGACGACAACCAACACTCCTGCCAGCACGAGCAGGACAACTCCTGAGACGATGAAACCGACATACCGCATCGTGCGTTCCCGTTCCATCCGTAGCCTTGCCTCGCTTATTTCCCTTTCCCGTCGGTTGCGCTCGATGCTCAGGCTGGTGTTCTGTATGCGGTTCACCTTCTCCATGTCCAATACGCTGTCTTGCATGGCGGTAGCCTGTTCATAGGCGGTCAGGGCATTGTGGTAGTCGCCTAACCGTTTGTAGTGCTTATAATATAAGGTGTGGATTTCCGCCAAATGCTCCTTAGAGGCGATGCGCTCCGCCGTCGCCTTGGCCTTGGCCAGATATTCCAGCGTCTTTGCCCCGTCCCCCTTGGCGCTATGTATGCCGGCGAGGGCGATGAGCGAGTTCAAGGCGTGCCAGTCGTCCATAGATGTCTGCATCATTTGGTAGGCGGTCTCGTATTCCTCTGTCGCCTTGTCGTATTGCCCTGCCCTCTCGTAGAGCGAGCCGAAGTAGGTGTGGCAGAGCGATATGCCGAGTTCGCTGCCTGCCTCCGTGTTCAGTGCCATCGACTTGCGGTAACAGACCCAAGCCGAGTCCGTCTGGCCCCGATGCTCGAAGATAGAGCCAAGGTTGGCATAGTTGATGGCCTGTCCTAAGGCACTATGCAGTTCCTGTTCGCCTTTTAGCGCCATGCGCAATACGCTGTCGGCGCGCTCGTAGTTTCCTAATGTCAGATAGATGTTGCCCAATCCGTTGAGTGACACCATGCGGTTCTTCCTGGCCGTAAACGAAGTGTCGGCACACTCCTCGCTCAGCGTCCATGCGCGGTAATGATATTCCTGAGCGGCATCGAGCACACCCATCCGGCGGTAGTCGGTGCCGATGTTGTTCATGGCCTGCAACAATTCTATGGTGTCGCCGATAGCCCGGGCCTGTCGCAGTCCCTCGCTGTGGATGCGTAGTGCCTCCTCGAAGCGGCTCTCGTTGCGCAGGGCCTTGCCCCATTCCCTCAGAGCCACGATGCTGCCTAAATGGTTGCCCTCGATTTCCAACCGCTTTTGCAGCATAGCGAGCGAGTCTGTGCCATGCGTGGCAAGCACTACGCTGTCGGCTGTCCGTCGGTCAGCAGAAGTGAAAGATGCCGACTGATCTCCGCACGAGACGAGCAGGAAAGGAATTGAGACAAATACCCCTAACGCACTCGAAACAAACCGCTTGCGTTTGCTCCCTCCAATAAATGATAAAAGGGTCATGGTGAAGCAGTAAAGGGCTTTTATGAGCATGTTAATAGTGTCGCTTATAGGTGATGATATATGGTCATTATATATTATGATTGCCGTTTAGAAATGACTTGCGTGCAATGTAACGATTTAATTCTGAAAACACAATCAAAAAGAGAAA
>ONXQ01000114.1 GCA_900321835.1 uncultured Prevotellaceae bacterium | reverse complement strand
ACTCTTTTCCGACGGCTACCGCAAGGCCCTGCCCGACGCCGACCAGTGGGCTCTCTCGTGCGAGGACTGCGAAGAGTGTCTGCCCAAGTGTCCGCAGCAAATCCGCATCCCCAACCAAATGGCGCGTATCGTCGAGACGTTACGTAAAAAGTAAACCACAAAAAAGCCTCCCAGCACAGGAGGCTTTTTTATTGGAAATGATATTGATAGTGCAAAAAAAGAAGTTAAAAAAAGAAGTTAAACGGAAGACAGGAGTCCTCCCCCATTCGGGGGAGTTAGAGGGGATTTATCACATCATGCGGCGAGGGAGGGTCAGAGATATTGGGCGGTGATGCTGTCCTTGCAGTGGCGGAGGCCTTCGGGGGTGCCGCTGTAGAGGATGCGACCGCCCTCTTCGCCGGCACCGGGACCGAGTTCGACGACGTGGTCGGCAGCGCGGATGAAGTCGAGGTTGTGCTCGATGACGTAGATGGTGTTGCCCTCGGCGACCATGTGGCGGAAAAGGTCGATGAGCCGCTGCACGTCTTTCATGTGCAGGCCGTCGGTAGGTTCGTCGATGATGAAGGTCTGGCTCTTGGTGCCGAGATAGGAGGCAATCTTCATGCGCTGGAGTTCACCGCCGCTGAGGGTCGAAAGGGCCTGGTTGAGATGCAGGTAGCCGAGGCCGACGAGCATGAGTGGACGCAGTTTCTCTTCGATGACTGTTCCGTGGAAAAAGTCGCTGGCCAGACGCACGCTGAGGTCCATGACTTCGGCGATGTTCTTTCCCTCCAGACGGTAGTGCAGCACCTCTTGGTTGTAGCGCAGGCCGTGGCAGGCCTCACAGGTGGTCTCGATGTTGTCCATGAAGGCCATTTCGCTGACCACGACGCCTTTGCCTCCGCAGACGGGACAGGCACCTTTGCCGTTGAAGGCGAAGTCCGTTTCCTTCATCTTGAAACGCTTGGCAAACAGTTTGCGGATGTCGCCCGCCACGTCCATATAGGTGGCCGGCGTGGAACGCAGGCTCACGCCGATGTTTTTCTGGGAGATATAGACGACCTCTGCCTCACCCGAATCCTCGGCCTCGCCTCCGCCCTGGGAAGGGCGAGGGGAAAGAGTGCGCACACACTCCATGAGCGAACTCTTGCCGCTGCCGGCGACGCCGCAGATGACGCAGAGCACACCCGTGGGAAGGTCGATGCTGACATTCTGGAGATTGTGAAGGGTGGCATGATGGATTTTAAGCATCGGAGAACTCGGAAGAGTCTGAGGAATCGGAGTTTTCGGAGTAATCGGAGTTTTCCGACTCTCTGAGTTGAGGTATTTGCCAGTGTCCGTTCCGCTCTTGAGCAGGTCGTCGTAGGAGCCTTCAAACACAATGTGTCCGCCGTCGATGCCTGGGCCTGGGCCCATATCGACAATGTGGTCGGCCATGCGAATCATCTCAGGGTGATGCTCGACGAGGATGACTGTGTTGCCGGCATCGCGGAGGCGCTGCACGGAGTGCTTCATGAGTTGGATGTCGTGGTTGTGCAGGCCGACGGAGGGTTCGTCGAGGATGTAGAGCACGTCGGAGAGCGACGAGTTGATGTACTTGGCTATCTTGCAACGCTGCGCTTCGCCACCCGAGAGCGTACCCACGGCACGGTCGAGCGAAAGGTAGCCCAGCCCGATTTCCTCCAGTGCCGTGAGCCGTGCACCGATGGCTGCCTTCAAGTCCTCGGCCAGAGGGTCACTGATGCTGCGAATCCAGTTGTTCAGACGGGTGATGGACATGGCGCACACCTCGGCGATGTTCAGTCCGTCGATGCGGCAACGCAGTTTTTCGGGATTCAGACGTGTGCCGTGGCAGTCGGGGCAGGTGCCCATGCGCAGCATCGGATTGAGCACGGCGGCGTGGAGCAGACCTTCCTCCGAATTGATGATGCTGCGGTACATACGCGGGATGAGCCCCTCGTACTTCGCCGTCTTCGGCCAGTTTTTCGGCGGGTTCTTCAGACGAATTTGCGGGCTGTTGAGGAAGAGGTCGAGTTCCTCCGGAGTATAGTCCTTAATCTTCTTGTCAAGGTCGAAAAGTCCACTGTGTGCATAGCGAATCCAGCGCCATCCTCCACGTCCGAAGGCGATGTAGTGGATTGTGTCCTCGTCGTTCAGACTCTTGTCGAAATCGACGAGTTTGTGGATGTCGAGTTCGCGGATTTCGCCCAAACCGTTGCAGCGCGGACAGGAGCCCTCGGGGTGGTTGAACGAAAACGACTCGGCATAGCCGACGAACGGCTTTCCCACACGTGAGAAGAGCAGGCGGATGAGGGCGGCGATGTCGGTGTAGGTGCCGACCGTCGAGCGTGAGTTCTGCTGCGGTTTCTTCTGGTCGATGACAATGGCGATGGGCAGGTTTTCGATGCTATCGACGTGCGGACGCCCGTATTTCGGAAGGTACTGCTGGACGAAGGTAGGGAACGTATCGTTCAGTTCGCGTCGGGACTTTGCGGCAATCGTGTCCATCACCAGCGAACTCTTTCCGCTTCCGCTCACTCCCGTGAACACCGTGATCTGGTGTTTCGGAATCTCCAGCGACACGTCCTTCAGGTTGTTCTCGCGAGCGCCGCGTATGATAATCTTATCTTGTTGACTCATGTTCAGAAATGTTTACCGGATGCGAAGTTACAACTTTTTTTCCATTATACCATACCTTCCGTCTCACTTTCACCCGTTCTTCCCCACCCTTTCCCTTCCAAGCCCATCCGCCAGAATCTGCGATTCGTAGTTCGGACACAAAATTCGCACAAAATCTGCCGCAAAATATAGATTTTACCTCCAAAAACGTAATTTATTGTTGGTCGTTTCAGAAAATATGAGTAATTTTGCAGACAAAACAAAAAGGTAATTTCCCATGACAGCAGTACAGTTAAATGCGATGAACACAGAACTTTGGCAGAGCATTGGAGCCATTGCCGATTGTGAACCGCTAATGAAGCGCCTTACCCGCTATGCCAAAAAGTTGGTCAAAGCGAAGAACGACCCCACGCTGATGACAAAGGAAGAATTCTTCGCCAAGATTGAGCAAGCCGAGCAGCAGATGGAGCGTAGTGAGTATTCCACGTTGCTCCCTGGTGAAGACTTGACCACACATTTGAAGCGCTTGGGCTATGATATTTGAGATACGACTTTCCGATAAGGTAAAAGAAGATTTGGTACGTCTTGCCAAAAGCGAACCTAAGGCTTTTGTCAAGGCCAATCGTTTGATTGAAGAACTTCGTATCCATCCCAAGACAGGCTTGGGACATCCCGAACCTCTGAAAGGCAAACCTGAAGACCGGTGGAGCCGGCATATTACAGAAAAACACAGATTGATTTACCGTATTTTTGAGGCTGCCGTCTATGTGGATGTCCTCGCAGCCTATGGACATTACGAGGACAAATAGGAATTAAACACTTTCTAAACACCTGACTTTCAAATCCGAGCACATCAATCACTTTGATGCAGACGTGACGACTCTTGTGCGGATTCGTGTCCATTATTGCTCGCCCTTCCCCACCCTTTCCCTTCCAGGTCAATCAGCACGATTTGCAAATCGGTGCTGTGGTTGAACCAAATTTCGTCCGTAGATGAAAAAAATTTCGTCTGCGGACGAAAAAAATTTGCACTGCGGACGAAATTTATTTCGACTGCGGTGCAAATTCGGACGGTCGGCAGAGGGTGAAATTGCCGGTTGGGATGGATGTGAAAAAAGGCTGTGCCGGGATGGGCATCAGAGGCTCTTCAGCCATTTCTCCACCTTCGCACGGCCGGAACGCACTTCGTGGCCGTAGATGGAGAAGGGAGCACGGACGGTGGCGTTGGGATAGGCCTCCTTGACATCTTCGACACAACTGGCCAGGCCCGAGCCTTCGTGGGTGGTGAAGGGGATGAGCGTCTTGCCGTTGAGGTCGTGGTCGCGGAAGAAGGTGAACATCACCTGCGGATAGGTGCCCCACCACACGGGGCCGCCGATGAAGATGGTGTCGTACTGGTCGAGGTTGGCGACGTCGCCCACGTAGCCGGGCAGTTCGCCACGGTTGGCTTCCTGCTTGGCCACCTCGATGAGTTGCATGTAGGGCATGTCGTAGTCCTTCGTGCAGACGATTTCAAACTGGTCGGCACCGGTCAGTTCCGTGATGTAGTCGGCCACAATCTTCGTGTTGCCCACTTCGATGTTGCCCACTGAATAGTTCTCGCCGGCGTGGGAAAAGAAAACGACGAGTTTCTTGCTGTTTTCTGACATGGTTTCTTGCTGTTTTTGTTCTTGACTTTCAGTTGTTTTGGCGTTCTGCGAGTTGCACGAGAGGGTCGTGAGCAGGAGCAGCGCAAGCGCGGTAAGGATTGATTTCTTCATCTTTTCAAAACATCTAACGATTCACAGTTCTTTATCCGTAAGCCTCGATGAGGTGCTTGACGAAGGCAGCGTCGCCGAAGGGGATGGTGCCTGTGTCGTGCTGGTTGAGGGAGGCAATCTGATTCATGTCGGCGTCGGAGAGGCGGAAGTCGAACACATCGAGGTTCTGCGCCATGCGCTCCTTGTGGCTCGACTTCGGGATGGCCACGATGCCGCGCTGGGTGAGCCAGCGCAGGGCGACCTGGGCGGCGGTCTTGCCGTACTGCTGACCGATGGCGGCGAGCGTGTCGCTCTTCACGATGCCTTCGACACCCTGTCCGCCGAGCGGACCCCAAGCCATCATGCGTGTGCCGAAGTCCTGCATGACGGGTTCTATGCCGCGCTGCTGGATGAGGGTGTTGCACTGGAGTTGGTTGACCATCGGCTTGACATCGACATAGTGGGCGAAGTCGAAGAAACGGCCCACCTGGAAGTTGCTCACGCCGATGGCGCGCACCTTGCCTGCACGGTAGGCCTGCTCCATCGCGCGCCACGTGCCGAACACGTCGTTGTAGGCCTGGTGGATGAGCAGCAGGTCGATGTAGTCGGTCTGGAGTTTGCGCAGACTTTCGTCGATGCTGCGTGCGGCACGCTCTTCTCCGCCGTTGCTGATCCACACCTTCGTGGTGAGGAAAATTTCGTCGCGACGCAGGCCGCTCTTCTTCATGGCTGCCCCCACGCCCTCCTCGTTCTGGTAGGCCTGGGCAGTGTCGATGAGCCGGTAGCCGACACTGAGCGCATCGCTCACACAACGTTCACACTCTTGGGGGCTGACGAGGAAGACTCCGTAGCCGAGCACTGGCATTTCAACGCCATTCTGCAATTTGATTGTTTCCATAAGTCTTGTTGGTTTTTGGTTGATGTTTCTGAGGATGGAGGCGGCTTTGCTGTGACGAAAAACCGCCGGAAGCAACGTTCTGCTTTCCGGCGGCAAAGTTACGCATCATCCTGCGAACTGGGGTTTCACAAAATGCGGTTATTCTGACCAATAAAACTGTTTTTGCCGTTCGGCCCTACTGGCTTTCACCCTCTTCAGCGCTGCGTCGCCGACGCTTGAAAAACGACTTCAGCCGCTTGTAGCCCTCCACACCGAGAATGGTGAGACCGCTGTACTGGCAGGTCTTGGCCAGGCCGAAGAGGACGGTCCACAGCACCGTCTTTACCCCTGCGCTGATGGGCAGCAGCATCTGGGCAAACGAGAGGATGTAGAAGGGGATGCAGCAGAGCAGCACGACGACGCCTGTGCGGTAGGGCAGCGTCTGCAGCCAGGCGCGGATGCGTTGGAAGAGGCGTTTCACGGCGGATAACAGTTTTGTCGGTGCAAAGGTACGCTTTTTATCCTGAAAAACAAGATACAAGGCGAGATATTTCTGCGCCTTGCGACCGACGAAGGTACAGACGGTTGTCGATGGGCGCGCAGTGCAGGCGCCGTTCCACTGCGGTGGTACTGGAGTTTCAGCGCAGTGAAACTTTTGTACCACTGCGTCGGTACAACTGTACCAACGCGGTGGATTTTTTTGGTACTCCCGCCGAGAACGGGGGTCTCAGGGCCATGAGGAAAAGTTTTTCACTTTTTGCGGCCAACTTGCTTGTTGTCTGAAAAAATATGCTTAACTTTACGGCGGAAAAACACCTCGAAGCGCAACATGAACGACATTCTGATTGAGAATACGCTCGACCGCCTGTGCAGCGAAGAACTGGCACAGCACTTCTCGCACGTGGTTTGCAACGGCGGCCAGTGCGACTTCT
>ONXQ01000148.1 GCA_900321835.1 uncultured Prevotellaceae bacterium | reverse complement strand
CATAGTTGCCACCCTCGACCACGTCGTTCAGCAGGGCTTTCAGATGCTGGTCGTACGCCTGGATTCCCATCTTGCTGAGCACGAGTCCGACGCCCTGCCCCACTCCGGCACCGAGCCCGTAGAGTACACCCTTCAGGGGCAGTTTCAGCACCAGTCGATGCTGACCTTCTGCCCCACCCCGGTTGAGCACCGACATGGCGATGCCTGCCGTGACGACCAGCATGGCCAGAAAGGCTGTCGCCGACATAGTTTCGCCCAGCAGAATCCATCCCGCAATGGCAGCGGCAATCGGAGCCACCGTCATGAGCAGTTGACCGAACCGCGAACCGATGATAAGATAACTGTTAAACAGGCAGATGTCGCCTGCGACAAACCCGACGAGGCCCGACAACGACAGCCAGAGCCAGGTGTCGGCGGTCGTGTAGCGCGGCAGGGGACTGCCCACGACGAACCACATGCCCAACGCCAGCAGCAAGGTTGCCAACGCCAGGCGGATCAGATTGAAAGGCAGGGTGCCGAGCCGACGGGTGGCACCTTCGCTGAAAATGGCGGTCACGGTCCAGAGGACTGCCACGACAAGTGAGATGACTTCTCCTTCGAACATTACTTCGCTGAAACTTTTAAGTGCTTAAAACTTTTGTTCAAGCACTTGGAAATATTTTTTTAAGCACTTAAAACTTTTTACGGTGCAAAAGTACGGATTTTTTTGCAGTGCAGCACACACGGACAAAAACTTTTTTGTAAATTTGCAGAAAATACACTGAATATGCCCGAAATCATCGTCATCATCCTGCTGGCCCTGCTGCTGGCCGTCGCCGTCATCCTGCTGATGCAGGCCCGCGAACGTGCCACACGGGCCGAGACGGAGGCTGTGTCGCTCGGCCGAAGTCTGGAGGTTCAGAAGTCGTCGAGCGACACCATTGTCAACAACCTCAAGGAGAGCCACCGACAGGAGGTGCAGCACCTGCAGGAGCAGTTTGAACAGCAGAAACAGGAACTGCGCCAGCAGGCCGACGCCGACCGTGAAGAGATGCAGCAGCAGTGGGAGGAGAAACTGCGCGTGCTGCGCCTGGAGTTCGACAAACTCTCGGCCGAACACCTGAAGGAGCAGCAGGCGCAGATGAAGGCGACGAACCGCGAAAGCGTGGAAAGCCTGCTCAACCCGCTGCGACAGACCATCGACACATTCAAGAAGGAGTTTCAGGACAAGATGACCGACACGGCCCGCACGGATGCCGTGATGCAAGCAGCCATCAAGAGCCTGAACGAGCAGACACTCCGACTCGGAGAAGACGCTAAAAACCTGACCCAAGCCCTCAAGGCCGACCCGAAGAAGCAGGGCGACTGGGGCGAAGCCGTGCTGCGCAACATCCTCGAAGCCAGCGGAATGACAGAGGGCGTCGATTTCTTCACACAGGAACACGTGCGCGACGCCGAGGGCAACCTCGACATCCCCGACGTGAAGGTAAAACTGCGTGGCGACTCGTACCTCATCATCGACAGCAAGACCTCCATCAAAGCCTATCTGGAGTACATCGAAGCCGAGGACAAAGTGTCGCAGGAACGGGCCTTGCGCGAACATCTCGCCTCGGTGCGCAAGCACGTCACCGAACTGGCCGACAAGCACTATCCGCGCAAGGTCGAAAACGCTGCCGAATACGTCCTCATGTTCATCCCCAACGAAGGCAGTTACATCCTCGCGATGGAGAACGACGCCCGTCTGGCTGCCGATGCCTACCAGCGCCACATCATCATCGTCAATCCTACGAACCTGATGCTCGCCCTGAAAATCGTCTGGCTGTTCTGGCAAAACGAGAAACAGGCGAAAAACGTGCAGGACATCATCGACAGCGCCAAGAAAATGTATGAAAAATTCGCCACCTTCAGCGACACGTTCACGAAGATGGGCGAACAACTCCTGACCGTACAGCGCACCTACGAGCAGGGCACCCGACAACTGACCGAAGGCAAAGGTAACTTCACCCGACAACTGGAGCAGTTGAAGGACAAGGGCATCATCAGCGACAAAACGATTAACCCCAAATTGCTGCCGGAGGAAGAGGACAACGAATAAAGGCAGGATTTTGGACCACGAATTACACGAATTTAACGAATGATTATCAGACTTGCAAACCGCAAGAACAATTCGTTAAATTCGTGTAATTTGCAGTTTATAAAAACAATCAGTGTTCTATGCCGACATAGTGCAGAAACTCCGCTGGTTTGTCGTTCACAATCAACTGTTCGGGGAAGTCCGTTTCCTCGAGCAGCGGGGTGCAGAACCGATAGTCGGCAATCGAGAACGAAATGTGGGCGTCGCTGCCCAGGATGATGGGCACTTCGTAGCGACGGCACAGGCGCAGGATTTCGCAGAAATTGTCGTGGGCCGTCACCTTGTGGCGCACGGGATTGAGCGACGAATTGTTCAGTTCGAGCAGCGTGTGCGTCTCCTTCGCCGCCAGCACAATGGGTTCGAAGTGCAGGTCGGCCGTGCCATCGCCGGGATGCGAGATGATCTGCACCCACGGATTGCGGATGGCACTGATCATGCCCTGCGTGTTTTCGTCCTTCGTGCCGCCCTGCCAGCAAAGCGAGTGGATGCCGGCGATGCGCAAGTCGAGGTTTTTCAGGATGTCCTCGCCATAATCCAACGTCCCGCGTGTGTCGAGGATGTTGAGTTCGACGCCCATCAGCAGACGTACGCCACACATCTGGCGCGGCACGACATGCAGGTTCTTGAAGTAGATGTCGAGCGGCGCCCCAGGCAGATTCGTTGCGTGCTCCGTAATGCCCAAAATCTCAAGCCCTATCTCCGACGCACGCTGCGCCATCTCCTGAATCGTGCTATACGCATGACCCGAAGCCACAGTGTGCGTGTGAACGTCAAGCAGCGGAGTTATCATGAATGAAGAATGATGAATGAAGAATGAAGAATAAGTATTACAGTATAAACCATCAGTTGAACGACAGTTGATTGGCTTTCTTTGTCTTAATGGAGGTTATCAGCAACGACAACAACTCTTCACAGTCGGCTTTCATGCTCTCAAAACCGCGTTCGTCGAGACAGCCGTCTTCATGGAAAAGTTCAAGCCACCCCAATGTCTCATTGGTTTCTTTCAGAGCGATATACAATTTACTGATAAAATCTGAAGAACTTTGAGCGAACTCCGATTCACGGACGTTTGCATGAATCGACGTACCAGAACGTAATATCTGGTCATGCAGAGAACGCATATTGCTATCCTGAACCATGTGTCTCACCAATCTCATGATTCGGAGTGCAAAAGCCTTGCTTTTGACATGCAAGACAGAGCACTCTCGCCTATTTTTCAGCATAGATACGAGAAATATTTATTCTTCATTCTTCACTCTTAATTTTTCATTTATTTACCAGTCGAAGCGTGTCGGTCGCAATCATCAGTTCCTCGTCGGTGGGAATGACGCACACCTTGACGCGGCTGTCGGCACTGCTGATGGTGCATTCGGTCGCACGGCAGGCGTGGTTCTTCTCGGCATCGACCTTGACGCCGAGGAACTCCAGGTTCTTCGTCGCACCCTCACGCACTTCCCACTGGTTCTCACCGGCACCGCCCGTGAAGACGATGACATCGACGCCACCCATAGCGGCGGCATATTCGCCAATGTATTTCTTGATGCGGTAGGTGTACATCTCCTTCGCCAGACGCGCACGGTCGTTGCCGACGGCAATCTGTGCGAGGATGTCGCGGAAGTCGCTGAATCCGCCGCTGACACCGAGCAGACCGCTCTGCTTGTTCAGCAGGTTGGAGAGTCCTTTGGTGTCGAGGTTTTCCTTGTCCATGATGAAGGTGACGGCACCCGCATCTATGTCGCCGCTTCGTGTGCCCATGATCAAGCCTTCGAGCGGAGTGAGACCCATCGACGTGTCCACCACGCGACCGTCCTTGACGGCAGCAATCGAGGCACCGTTTCCGATGTGGCAGGTGATGATTTTCGTTCCCTCTGCCGACGGAATGCCCAGATATTCGAGCACACGGGCAGAGACGTAGCGGTGGCTCGTGCCGTGGAAACCGTAGCGGCGCACGCCATATTTCTCATAGAGCGAGTACGGTACGGCGTACATGTAAGCATAGTCGGGCATCGTCTGGTGGAAGGCGGTGTCGAAAACGCCCACCTGCGGCACTTCGGGCAAAAGTTCCTTGACGGCATTCACGCCCTTGATGTTGGCGGGATTGTGGAGCGGCGCCAGGTCGTTGCAGGCCGCAAAGTCGCGCATGACGTCGTCGGTGATGAGCACCGATTCGGAGAAACGTTCGCCGCCGTGTACGAGGCGATGACCCACGGCGCCGATTTCGTGAAGGTCGTTCAGCACGGCGTGTTCGCCTTCGCACAGCACCTTGAAAATCAGTTTGACGCCGGCCGTATGCTCCTGCACAGGCGTGACGGTCTTGAACTTCTCGCCGTTGAGTTTGACGGTGATGAACGAGTCGGGCAGGCCAATCTTTTCGATGCCGCCCGAGGTCACTACGCTCTTGTCCGACATGTCGTAGAGCGCATATACAAGTATCTTCATTTTTATAAATTAATTGTTTTATCCTTCTGAAAGAAATTATCAGAAATTATTCAGAAATTATTTCAATAATATATTTTACAAATCAATGATGTAGTCTTTGTAATTATCTTTAGAGAGCAGTATAAAATCATCATCCTGAAAGGAATACAAATAACGTTCTGCACGAAGGCTGGGTTCGCCAAAATTGATGAGAATTCCACGTTCTGCCTTTGTGATACGCATATAATTGAACAACTGCGCACGATGTTCTGGAACAAGGCTGCTACAGGACTTCAATTCTACGATAATACCATTACAATAGAAGTCAGCAAGGTAGGTTTTGTCCATCCTTCGTCCCTTGTAGAAGAGAGACAGGCGCTTTTCGCGTTCGGCCAAAATTCCCCTGTCCTCTAACTCCATCTTCAAGGCTTCCTGGTAGATAGGCTCTTCCAAACCTCTTCCCAAAACATGGTGGACTTCCATGGCAGCACCCACTATGTCGTAAATCTGCTGATATTCCAGTTTAGTCATTAATCATCAATTTCTGAAAAAAATTTCTGAGTAATTTCTGGCAATTTCTTTCAGAAGGTTAATGACTATCAGCCATTGCCTGGCACGCCGTGATGGCGATGAGTTTGTAGATGTCGTCCACGCTGCAACCGCGGCTGAGGTCGTTGACGGGACGGGCGATGCCCTGCAGGATGGGGCCGATGGCCTCGGCGCGGCCGAGACGCTGCACGAGTTTGTAGCCGATGTTGCCCACTTCGAGGTTGGGGAAGACGAGCACGTTGGCACGTCCGGCAATGTCGCTGCCGGGCGCCTTCTTCGCACCGACCGAGGGCACGAGGGCGGCGTCGGCCTGCAGTTCGCCGTCGATCTTCAGCGTAGGCTCTGCCTCGCGAACCAGTCGGGTTGCTTCGACGACTTTGTCAACAACTTCGTGCGAGGCGCTGCCCTTCGTCGAGAACGACAGCATGGCCACGCGCGGCTCTGCGAAACCTGCGACCGAGCGGGCGGTCTGAGCCGTGCAGACGGCAATCTGGCTGAGTTGCTCGGCATCGGGCATGGGGGTGACGGCCACGTCGCCCACCACCAGCACGCCGTCTTCACCGAACTCGGGTGTCTGTGTGAGCAGGAGCATGGCACCCGAGACGCACGTGATGCCGGGGGCACACTTGATGATTTGCAGGGCCGGACGCAGGGTTTCGCCCGTGGTCGAGAGGGCACCTGAGATTTGTCCGTCGGCGTCGCCGTTCTTGATGATCAGACAGCCGAAGTAGAGCGGGTCGAGCACCTTCTCGCGAGCCTGATCGATCGTCATGCCCTTCTTCTTGCGCAGTTCGTAGAGCAGGTTGGCATACTCCTCGCGGCGAGGGCTCGTCGCAGGGTCGATGAGGGTGGCACGGTCGATGTTCTTGAGGCCCAGACGGTCGGCCAGGCTGTGGATTTCATCGACATTGCCGAGCAAGATGAGGTCGGCCAGACCGTCGGCCAGGGCACGGTCGGCAGCCGTCAGCGTGCGTTCCTCGGTAGCCTCGGGCAGGACGATGCGCTGCTTGTGGGCTTTGGCACGCTGAATAATGCTTTCTATCAGATTCATAGTATAATAATTAATTGTTGAAGGTTGAATGTTGAAGGTTGAATGTTGAAGGTTGAATGTTGAAGGTTGAATGTTGAAACCATACATCTTGAGAGACTAATTCTGTTCATTGATGTATTCTTGCAACTTTCGTCTCCATCCTGATAATATTCTAGATAATTTTGACACCTTATTTTCAATTTCCCGTAATTCTTCTTCATTGATATATGATAAATCAAAAGCCAGTTCCATCTGACACATGGATTCATTCAAGGAGCCAAAGGCTATTTCCAAAAAATGTAATTGTTCTTTTCTTGAAAAACGTCCCACTCCTTCCGCAATATTTGAGGGTATAGAAACAGAACTTCTGCGCAACTGATCACATAGTGCATAATTCTCTTCCCTAGGAAATTTTCTGAGGAGGGAATAAATATATTTGACATACTCACGTGCCAATTGATATGCATCCAATTTTCTATACGAGAAATTCATTTCAATCTATATCAACTAAAGTCTGAAGCCCTGGAGCGAAGGTTCATCGTACACACAACTTCAACCTTCAACCTTCAACCTTCAACCTTCAATTAAATTTCCCACAAAGTTACACATTATTTATCATATACGCACACGTGCAGGCGAAGATTAACGATTTTTTTACATTCGCACGGCCGTTTGTTCCGAAAAAGGCCACACCGCCGTGACAATTCCGAGCGCTTGGACGAAAACGTCTGAGCGCTCAGAAATTTTCGTCCGAGCGCTCGGAAGTTTTCGCCTGAGCGCTCAGACCTTTACGTGCGCGCGTGAAGAGCGGACGGCACATCACCTTTTTTCGCTGAAAATTGGCCAATATAGGATTTTTTGCAATATTTTGCTCAAAAAGTTTGTAAGTGTGCAACAAACGGCTTATCTTTGCACAAATTTTCAAAAAACGTGCAACAAAATTAAGACAATGATACCTTTCAGAAAAATCACACTGGCCGACGCTCCGACCATTGCCTCGTTCTTCGAAGGCGACGAACGTGAGCGCGCCATCAAAGCCATCAAGCGTTTTGCCAAGAGCGGCGAAAGCGACCTCTGCATGGCCATCGTCGACGGGATGCTCGTCTTCCGTCAGGAAGCCTCCCAACTCTATGTCTATTCCATGCCCGTGGGCCACGGCAACCTCCGTCTGGTGCTCATGCAGATGATGCAGGCCGCCGACCTGATGGGCTACGACTGGCTCATCGTCGGCATCCGGCAGGAGGAACAGGAACTGCTGCGCGCAGCCCTGCCCCAGCACTTCAAGTTCTCGGGCGAGGAGAAATTCTCCTACCTCGACATGCTGAACTTCGGGCGCAGCATCGTCGATACCAACACCTATGTCGCCGTGCCCGTGCAGGACTACAGCGGCAGCATCTTCCACAACAACGAGCCTATGGTGCCCACCGTCGGCGAGT
>ONXQ01000112.1 GCA_900321835.1 uncultured Prevotellaceae bacterium | reverse complement strand
ATCGGCATCGTAACTGAAGACTCCGTCGCCCAGGATGTCCGAGGCATTCGCACTCGTCACAGGCATTTGCCCAATCATGAGGTCGTACGTCTCGTCTATCGGCTCGATGAGGACGGTGGCTGCCACGACGCCTTCGCTATCGACAATCTTGCCGCCATCGACATGTCCACCTTCAGGCTCGGTGATTTTGCAATTGTTGAACACAATGGATGTGAAGTCGTGGATGGCTCCACGTGAGGAACCATAGGCCTTGACAGTGGCATTCTCAATGGTCAGACGAGGTGTCAAGTTGGGGTTGCCCTCAATGCCACCTGCACCATAGGCCTTCACGGTCGTATTGCGGATGGTCATGTTTCCGTTTTGATAGATGGCGGTCGAACCACTGGAGACGACTGTCAGTGTGCCTGGTCCTTCGATGATACTTGCGTCCCGGATGACATTGCCCGAAGAGGAGAGTGTAACATCGCCTTCGACACTAAGGGTCATGTTAGCGCTCAGGAAGCTGACGATGGTGTAAGAACTTGTAGCGTCGCCCTTGACGCTGAGCACCTTCTTCTCGGGGTTGTAACTGAACGCTCCGTCGCCCAGCACGTCGTCGGCATTGAGGCTTGTCACCTGAGTGCCGCAAACTTTGACAGGATAGTCCTCGACCACCCCGATGGTCACCTCCTTAGCCACATTGCCTTCGCTATCGACAATCTTGCCGTTATCGATAGCACCGCCTACGGGCTGGATGATTTCGCAGTCCTCGATTGTGATGCTGTTGAAGTCGCAGACGGCGCCATCTGTACTTATGGCGTGGATGTTGGAACCTTTGACGATGAGATATTCGTTGGCAGGATAGCCTGCTATACCCCATTTACCGTCAACCTCGATAGTCATGTTGTCGATGGTGATGGTGGCGCCTACTGCATAGATGCAGCAGTCAGATTCAGATTTAATGGTGAGTTTGCCCGCGCCGGTCAGGGTTGCATCTTCTTCGATATGTAAACCTGTAAGCGACGCCTGTAGCGTCACATCCTGCGTGACGTTGATGGTAATACCTTCAATGTTGCTATACACACAGGTGCCGTTGTAACTGCCATCGCCGCTGATGGTGAGCACCTTGTTCTCGGGGTCGTAACTGAACGAACCGTCGCCAAGGATGTCGTCGGCATTGAGCGAGGTCACACGCTCGCCGAGAACCGTGAGGTCGTACGTCTTGATTGCCTCGCCCGTTTCGATGAGCACTTCGCGGGCGATGCTACCGTCTTGGTTGACGATACCCATGAAGCGGGTCATGTCCACGTAGCCGTCTTCAGGAATACTGATGTGGCAGTCCTCGAACGTGATGCCTCCGCCCAGTTCGAAGATGGCACCGAAGCCGCCACCCGCACATTTGGCATGGATATACGAGTTTTTCAGCACGAGTTTCTCAGAGGACTTGTTGCCCCAGAAGATGTTCTGGCCCTGGGCCTCGATT
Organism: uncultured Prevotellaceae bacterium; assembly: GCA_900321835.1. Lineage (GTDB taxonomy): Bacteria > Bacteroidota > Bacteroidia > Bacteroidales > Bacteroidaceae > UBA3839. The sequence continues at coordinate 6,450 of ONXQ01000112.1, read as the reverse complement.
TCCATGTTGTCGATGGTCAGCGTGGCATCGCCTTGGATGTAGAAGCATCCGGCCATGCCTTCAGCATTGCTCATGGTCAATTTGCCGTCGCCCTTGACGGTCATGCTGCAATCAGTTCCGTTATAAACCATGAGCTGGTTGCCGTACGAATCAAAGGCGACGTCTCTGGCGATGTTGAGCGTCAGGCCGTCGATACTGTTGTCGATGATGTTTTGTTCGAGGCATTCTGGCTCGTCACCTGCGTTCCACAGATGTACAAGTCGTAATCTGTGATTTGAGCCTGCACAGCCAGCAAGGGCAGGAGTGCAAGTAGCACGAGAGATAGTAGTCGCTGTTTCATAATCATAAGATTTATGGGGCTGAATAATCAAAATAATGTCATGAAACGTGTTAACAAGTGCAAATTTACGTAAAAAGAAACAAACGTCAAAATAGTTCCCCGTTTTTTTACGTATAGACACGCAACACATATTTATCCACTGCTTGTAAGCAAGATAAATGTTTTACTCGTAACGGATGGCTTCGATGGGGTCCATGTTGGCGGCTTTCTGGGCTGGGAAATAGCCGAAGCCGACGCCGATGACGGTGCAGACGGCGAACGAGACGACGATGCTCCACAGGGGGATGCTGGTGGGCAGGGCGAAGAGGTCGCAGACGTAGGTGCCTGCCCAGCCGACGATGATGCCCAGGATGCCGCCGGTGATGCTGATCATGATCGACTCGATGAGGAACTGGTTGCTGATGTCGATGCCACGGGCTCCGACCGACATGCGCAGGCCTATCTCCTTCGTCCGTTCGGTCACGCTGACAAGCATGATGTTCATGATGCCGATGCCGGCGACGAGCAGCGAGAAGGCTGCGGCCACGACAAGGATGATGGTGATGGTGTCCATCGTCGAGGTCATCGTCTCCATCATTTCCTGTTGCGAGCGGATGGTGAAGTCGTCCTCCTGGTCGTCCTTCAGTTTGTGGTTGGTGCGCAGAATCTGGGTGAGTTCGTCGATAGCGTCGTTCGACATCTCCTCGGTGATGGCCGAGCAGACGATGCTGGAGTAGAAGGTCTGGGCGAGCAGGCGCTTCATGACGGTGGTGTAGGGTGCGATGATGACGTTGTCCTGGTCCATGCCCCATGAGTTGTAGCCTTTCGACTTGAGCACGCCGACGATGCGGAAGGGGATGGACTTGAAGCGGATGGTCTTGCCGACAGGTTCGCCGCCGTCGGGAAAGAGTTCATCGACGATGGTCTTGCCGACCACACACACTTTGGCGCTCTTGCGGATGTCTTCCTCGGTAAACTCCTCTCCCTTCACGATGGGCCACTGCTTGATGTCGAAGTAGTCAACCCCTTCGCCGTAGAGACTCGTGGTGGTGTTGTTGGCTCCGTAGATGGCCTGTCCCGAGGCTGTGACCTCGGGTGAGACATAGGTGACGAACTTCTTCTCCTTGAGGATGGTTTCGTAGTCGGCAGGCTTGAGGGTCTGCATTTCCGATGGGTCGCGACGCACACCGCCGCGGCGGTCGGCACCGGGACGGATGGTGAGCACGTTGGTGCCCATCTGCTGGATGTTCTGCCGCACGCTCTCTTTCGACCCCTGTCCGATGGCCATCATGATGATGACGGCGGCCACACCGATGATGATGCCGAGCATCGAGAGGAACGACCGGAACTTGTTGGCAGCGATGGCGCGCAGGGCGACTTTGAATAGATTTAGGATACTCACTTTTATTTGTTTTGATTGAACTACGTATTATTCAAATCACACGAATTTTCTTTTGTCAAGTTCATTCGTGAAATTCGTGAAATTCGTAGTCGGCAAATTATTCGTCGTTGTTCTTCGGCAGATGGGCCAGTGCCTCTTCGGCCGAGAGGATGTTCGGGTTTTCGGTGTCTTCGCGGATCTTGCCGTCGCGCAGCATGATGTTGCGCGAGGAATACTGGGCAATTTCGGGGTTGTGGGTGACGAAGATGATGGTGCGGCCCTCAGCGTGCAGTTTCTGGAACAGTACCAGCATCTCGAACGAGGTGCGCGTGTCGAGGTTACCTGTGGCTTCGTCGGCGAGAATCACCGCAGGGTCGTTGACCAGGGCACGGGCGATGGCCACGCGCTGCATCTGACCGCCCGACATCTGGTTCGACTTGTGCTCCAGCCGGTCGCCCAAGCCCACGGCCTGCAGAGCCTTGATGGCTGCTTCGCGACGCTGCCGTGCGTTGTACTTTGTGTTATACATCAGTGGGAGTTCGACATTCTCGACGGCCGTTGTCTTCGGCAGCAGGTTGTAGTTCTGGAAGACGAAGCCGATTTTGCGGTTGCGCAGTTTGGCACGCTGCGACTTCGACATCTTCCTCACGGGCGTGCCGTCGAGGAAATATTCGCCCGAGGTCGGCGTGTCGAGGCAGCCCAGTTGGTTGAGCAGCGTGCTCTTGCCCGAGCCCGACGTGCCCATGATGGTGACGAACTCGCCCTCGTAAATCTTGAAACTCACGCCGCGCAGCGCATGAACCGTCTCATCGCCGACGATGAAGTCGCGCCGCACGTCGCGCAGTTCGATGACGACCTTATCCGTTTTCATTTCTTCTGATTGTTGTTTTGGTTGCGGTTGCGCGGACCTGGCATGAAGGGGTTGTTCTGCTGCTGTTGGACTGCATTTTCCTCTTCGCCGCCTACAATCTGGAACTCGGTGATGACCTCGTCGCCCTCTTTCAGACCTGAAGTGATTTCGGTGAGGGTGCCGTTCGTCGTGCCGACGGTGACGGCGTAGGCTTTGAAGACCTTGCCTTCCTGCCGCCAGACCTTCTGCTCCGCTTCGACGGGCTCGATGCGCTCGTCGTCGGAGAGCATGGCCTCGGTGGGCTGGAAACGCAGGGCTTTGGACGGCACGGCGAGGACATTGTTTTTCTCGGCGGTGAAGATGGTCACGTTGGCTGTCAGACCGGGTTTGAGTTTGAGGTCGTCATTGCGTGCCGAGATGACGACTTCGTAGGTCACGACGTTGCTCTCCGTTGTGGCTTGCTGGCGCACTTGGGTGACGTTGCCGTTGAAGACGTCGTCGGGGAAGGCATCGACGGTGAACGTGACGCGCTGCCCTTCCTTCACGCCGCCGATGTCAGCCTCGTCGATATCGGCAATGACGCGCATGTCGGTGAGGTCCTGTGCGATGATGAAGAGGGTAGGCGTGGTCATGGCCGAGGCTACGGTCTGTCCTTCCTCCACCTTCTTGGCCAGCACGACGCCGTCGATGGGCGCTGTGATGGTGGCATAACCGAGGTTGGTCTTGGCCTTCTGCACGTTTTGCTGTTGAACGACGATTTGCTGGCGTGCCTGTTCGTAGGAGAGTTTGGCGCTCTCGTATTCGTTGGCCGAGATGAGGCCTTTGTCGTAGAGCGTCTTAAAACGCTGGTAGTTGGCGGTCTGGTAGTTGAGGCTGGCCTGTGCATTGGCGAGGTTAGACTGTGCCGAAGCCAGTTCGCTGAGCAGGTTCGTCTTGTCGAGTTCTGCGATGACGTCGCCGCGGTGGACGATGCTGTTGTAATCGACATAGATGCGGTCGATGATGCCGCTGACCTGTGTGCCGACCTCGACTTCGGTGACTGGTTCGATGGTACCTGTGGCGGTGATGCTGGTGGTGATGTTCTGCAGACGTGCCGTTTCGGTGGTGTAGGTCACTTTTGGGGCTTTGCTGCACCCGAAGGCGACGAGGCACAGGGCGCAGATGGCTATATTCTTTTTCATACGCTGATGGTGTTTTGGCTTGGTGAAGTTAAAGTCGGATGGGTTCGCCCTGGTAGAAGCGCAGCATGGCGAGGTTGTAGAGGGCTGTGTACTTCGACTGCAGGAGTTGCTGCTGGGCCTGCAGGAGATTGTTTTTCCCGGTGGTGAGTTCGACGATGTTTTTAAGTCCGAGTCGGAACTGTTCGCTCACGAGTCCGTAGGTTTCTTGCATACTCTCCACATTTGCTTTGGCTGCAACGTATTGTTGCTGTGCATTGCGGGCGTTGAGCCAGTAGGTTTCAATCTGTCGGTAGAGTTGCTGCTCCGTGTCCTGGAGCGAGAGGTCGGCGGCATCTTTCGAGAGTTTGGCCTTGCGCACGTTGGTGCGGTTCTGGCGGTTGTCGAAGATGGGGACCGAGACGGTGAGGCCTATGCTGTTGTTGAGGTTGCGGCGCCACTGCTCGGTCAGGGCGGTGCTGATGCCGCTGTTGTTGCTTGTGCCGATGCCGGCCGACATGCTGACCGAGGGGTAGAATCCGCGGCGGGCGATGTCGATGTCGAGTTCGCTCTGTTCGATGCTTAACTTTCCGCTCTGGATTTCGGGACGAAAAGCATAGGCGCTGGCATAGACGGCCTCTTTCGGGGGAATGGCACTGAGCACGTTGGCGTCGCCCGTGTTGGGGGTGGCTACGTCGAAGTCGTCGGTGCCGACGAGTTCGAGCAACTGCTTCAGTTGCAGGCGGTAGTTGTCGAGTTGGGTGCGGTTGTTGACGACGGTGTATTCGTCCTGGCTCACCTGTGCCTCCAGTTGTTTCAGATCGACACGGGCGAGACTGCCGACATCGACCATTTCCTGGGCGCGGTCGCGCTGCATCTTGGAGGCTTCGAGCACCTGCTCGGCCACGCGGACGGCTTCGGCCTGGTAGAGAATCTGGACGTACAGTTGCGTGATTTGTTCCTGTATCGTATTGGCCGACTCGGCAGTGGCATATTCAGCCATTTCGGCTGTCAACTTGCTCTTTTCCAAGTTCTTCTGATTGCGTCCACCGTTCCAGACGGTCCACTGGGCGTTCAGACCGTAGGAGCCGTTGTAGTTCACTTCGCTGCTGGTTGAGGTCATCGTGCCGCCCGAGAGGTTGACATACGACTGGCTCCAGGGGCGCCACGACGCATTTTGGTTGGTCGAGAACGAGAGGCTGGGCAGCAGGGCAGCACGCCGCATCTGGATGTCCTCGCGGTCTTGTGCCTCGGTCAGCCGGTTTTTCTGCAACTGGATGTTATGCTCGAGGGCATAGTCGAGGCATTCCTGCAGCGTCCATTTCCGTTGGGCCTGTGCCGTCATTGCCATGAGGGCAAGCAGCAGGGGCAGGGCAGCCATTTTCAATTTCATATTCATCTATTTTTTCACTTTTCACGATTTATTTTTCACTTTTCACTTTTCACTTCACATTTCTCATTTCCTCTTGAACATACTCGATGGCGCGGTTCACGAAGTTGAGAAACGGGTGGGTGGTGCGGAAACTGTCGGCCACACGGCGGGCAAGGTCGGGTGCCAGAACAAACTCGTCGTCAACGCTCGTCATGAGGCCATAGACCTTGTATTTCAGTAGGTCGGCACAGGGGCTGTCGGGGTTGAAACCACGGGGCACACGCTTGAGTTTCCATGTGTCGTAGAGGTGGAAACCTGCCGTGGCAGCCAGGTCGAGGTGGTGGCGGAAGTCGTCGGTTTCGTTCTCGATGTCCTCGCGCAGCACTTGCAGTACGCTGGGCAGGCACATGTAGTCGCCGGCAGCCATGCAGTGGCCGTCGAACTCCTGTTCTCCCTTGCTGGCGCAAATCTGGAAATAGTAGCCGCTGAAGCCCGATTTCTTGCCTCCGCGGCACACATACACGCCCATGTGGTTCTTGTAGGGCGACTTGTCTTTCGAGAAGCGGACGTCGCGGTAGATGCGGTAGGTGCAGTCTTTGGCCGTGAGGCCGCGCACCGTCGGGTCGAACTCGCCGATGCGCTCGATGAGTTCTTCGGAAAAGGCGTTCCAACGCGCCTGTGCAGCCACATATTCTTCCTTGTGGGCCATGAACCACTCGCGGTTGTTGTTTCGCTCCAACTGCCGCAAAAATGTCAGCACTTTCTTCATTCGTCGTGTTATTTATCCTGCAAAAATAGGGAAAATCTGCCTTTTTGCCAAATTCAAAATGTCAAAAGATGTGAAGAGGCGAAAGAAAACTTCTGACGCACTCACACTGAATTTCGTCCGCAGTCGAAAAAAATTTCGTCCGCAGTTGAAAAAAATTTCATCCGCAGACGAAATTTATTTCATCCACAGTGCAAATCCAACTGCACTGCAGTGCTTTTTCCTGCAGAACTTTGGCTGGGTCGGCAGAAAGTCGTAAATTTGTGCAGAGAACACAGCAATACTATGATTCAGGAACTACAACTGCGCGTGCTGCCCCAAGTGGCAGCCAGCGAACAGGACATCAAACAGTTTTTGCAGGAAGACCGCGGATGGTCGATGGCGGAAATGCGCCATGTGCGCGTGCTGAAAAGGAGCATCGACGCCCGTCAGCGCACCATCTATGTGAACCTCACCGTGCGGGTCTATCTGAATGAGGAACCCGAGGACGATGCCTTTCAGCGCATTGACTATCAGAAGGTTGACGGACGTCAGCAAGCCATCGTCGTCGGCGCAGGCCCAGGCGGCCTGTTCGCTGCGCTCCGACTGATTGAGCATGGCATACG
>ONXQ01000109.1 GCA_900321835.1 uncultured Prevotellaceae bacterium | reverse complement strand
GCTCAATGGCACGGAGATTCTGCGAGGCAATCACCTGACAGTCGCGGTCGCCATTCAGCGCAAAGACAGGACAGCGGGTCTTGCTGATGTCAGCCGACGGGTCGTAGTCGCAGAACCACTGCATCCAGGGCATCTGTTGAGCAGTTGGATCTTGACGAAAACTTTCAACAGTCATCGTGGCTGGTTGTCCAGAAAGTTCAAGAATGCGGTTAGCCTGTGCCACCAGCAGCGTGTCGCCTTTCACACCTGGAGCCGCCAGCGTGACAATGAAATCGGTCTTTTTCTTGGCGCCCAGGAGGAAAGCAATGGAGCCGCCTTCGCTATGGCCCAGCACCCCTACCCGACCAAACTTCTTGAGTTTGCGCAGACAGTCGATGCCTGCGGCAGCATCACACATGAAGTCTTCTGTAGTGGCATTCTTAACCTCTCCACCCACAGAAGCACCTGTGCCACGGTCGTCGTAACGGAGCGTAGCAATACCATAACGAGCAAAGTAGTCGGCAATGAGCAGGAAGGGTTTGTGCCCCATCAGTTCCTCGTCGCGGTTCTGCTGCCCACTGCCCGAAACGAGCAACACCACAGGTGTCTTCTTCGGCTGCTGCGGATTGTAAGCCAGCGGATAGGTCAGCGTGCCGGCCAGTGTGGCTCCGTCGCGCTCGTTGCGGAAGGTGATTTCCTCGGTCTTGTAGGGAAACGGCGCTTTGGGCTCTTGCGGACGTCGTACATGGTATTCGCCTTTCTCAAGAACAAGCGGAAAAGATTGTCCGTGCTGAGTGAACGTGCCGACGAGTTTGCCGTCTTCCAACTTGGCGCTGTACGCTAAGGCGAGGGCCTCAATGTGGATGGCTACGGAATCGTCGCTGAGATAGTCTTTGTAGGCACCAATACCGCGTGCTCCCTGGTCGGGGCTGTCGAGCGTGATGGCCACGAAACCGTCCTTCTGCTCAAGGTTCAGAACGAGGGTAAGTGACACGGCTCCGACATTGAGTTTGCCTGTCCACGAACCGACAAGGGCCGAGGTGGGCTGCACCTGCGCATGGAGAAGACCTGCAGTGAGGAGCATGATGAGGAATAAGACGTTTCTTTTCATGTTTGTGTAGAAATAAAAATCAAGGATTCAAAGGATTTATTTGGCATGAAAACCCTGTAAATCCTTCAAATCCTTGATGATGAAAAACTCTTTTTACGAAAGGAAGCCAAGCAGCACGCCTGCTGCAACGGCACTGCCAATCACACCGGCCACGTTCGGCCCCATGGCGTGCATAAGCAGGTAGTTGTGCGGATCAGCCTTCAGACCTTCCTGGTTGGAGATACGCGCTGCCATCGGCACGGCACTCACGCCGGCATTACCGATGAGCGGGTTGATTTTCTTTCCTTCAGGCAGGAAAAGGTTGAACAACTTCACGAAGCAGACACCGCTGGCGGTGGCAATCATGAAGGCGCAGGCACCAAGCACGAAGATGAGAATCGTGTCGAGCGTGAGGAACTCGCTGGCCTGTGTGGAGCAACCCACGGTCAGACCGAGCAGCATGACCACGATGTCGTTCAGTGCAGCACCGGCAGTCTTGGCCAGACGCGTCGTCTTCGTCGATTCCTTCAGCAGGTTTCCGAAGAAGAGCATACCGAGCAGCGGCAGACCCGACGGAACGATGAACGTCGTGATGAGCAGTCCCACGATGGGGAACAGGATGCGCTCTGTCTGGCTGACTTCGCGGCTCTTCTCCATCTTGATGAGTTTTTCCTTCTTCGTGGTGAGGGCACGCATGATGAACGGCTGAATCACAGGCACGAGGGCCATGTACGAATAGGCACACACAGCAATGGCACCCATCAGGTTCGGCGACAGTTTCGACGAGAGGAAGATGGCCGTAGGTCCGTCGGCACCACCGATGATGGCGATACCAGCTGCCTGGTTAGGCTCAAAGCCCATCGCCAGCGCAATGATGTAAGCACCGAAGATACCGAACTGGGCAGCAGCGCCGACCAGCATGAGTTTCGGATTGGCAATCAGCGCGGAGAAGTCGGTCATGGCACCGATGCCGAGGAATACCAACGGCGGATACCAACCAAGTTTGACGCCCTGGTAGAAGAAGTTCAGGACGGAGTTGTCCTCGTAGAGTCCTATCTCAAGACCGGCGGCCTTGAAAGGAATGTTTCCCAGAATGATACCCAGACCAATCGGGATGAGCAACAGCGGTTCGAAGTCTTTCTTGATGGCAAGCCAGATGAAGAAAGCACCGACGAGAATCATGATGATGTTCGCCCACTCCACGTTGGCAAAGCCTGTGTAGGTGAGGAAGTCGGTGAACTTCTGCGCGATGAAGCCCCAAAGTCCTAAAGATTCTAAAAGCATAGTCATTCTGGTTACTCAATCGTTACGAGAACGGCACCTTCCATGACGGTGTCTTCCTTGTTGACACGGATTTCCTTAATCTTTCCGTCACGCTCGGCATCGATGTTGTTCTCCATCTTCATGGCTTCGAGGACGATGACGGTCTCGCCCTTCTTGACAGCCTGGCCGACACTGACCTTGATATCCTTGACGGTGCCGGGCAGCGGAGCCTTCACGGCGGTCACACCTGCTGCAACGGCTTCCTGGGCAGCCTTCGGAGCCTCCACGGTCTTGACGGGAGCAGCGACGGCACGAACTACGGGTTTGGGCTGAGCAACGGGCTTGTCCATTACGACATCGAATCCAACGCCGTTGACTTCAACCTTGGCAATGTTGTCCTCAACGCCATTGATCTTCACGTTGTAGTCAACACCTTTAATCTTATAATTGTATTCTTTCATTTGATTTGCTGATAATTAGTGATTGTGATGAATTTCAGGAGCGTGACGCAGCATGTGGTCCTTGTTCTTCCATGCTGACTGGTGGTGTTCGATGGTGAGCACACCGCTTTCCACGTCGTGCATATTGCCCATGTACTCGTGGAGGGCCATACCGATGACAGCCACATAGTTCTCCATTTCGATACCCTTGGTCTCGGCACCTTCTTTGGCCATGACGACGATCTTCTCGCCAGCCTCAGCCACCTGCTTGATGCCCTGCACTCGCTTCAGTTTGGCGATGCGGTTGAGGACCCAGCCGAAGATGTGGAAGAAGACGAAGAGGAGAATCAGACAGCCGAACACGATGCTCATGGCGATGATGGCCATGGCGATGCCGTGCGGGTCGTTCTTCTTCCACTCAGCCGTCTTGTCGTCGGTGTTGTCGCCGATTTCGTTAGGAGCGGCAGGAGTGACCTGGTCGGGAGCAACATCCACCCACTCGAAGGCGTCTTTGTCCTTGTTGTAGATGCGTGCGTAGGAATGACCAGGTTCGAGGACAGGCACAAGCACAGAGTCGAGCAGTGTGACACCGTTTCCGTCGTAGAGTGCAATCCAGTTCTCCTCGCCGGGTTTGAGGGAGAAGTTGGTGTGGAGCGTACCACGGTTCACTTTGCCGTCGGCAAAGAAGACGATGCGCTGCTTGGCTTTCAGATTGGTGCGTGCATCACCTTTCGGGACGAGCGACATCATGTCGATGCGTTCGGGGGCAGAAAGGTCTTCGTTGAGAACGTCGCGGTTCGTGGTGAGAAAGCAGTTGCGGATGTCGTGTGTCGAGAACGACGTGTTGGCAATCTCAATCCACGAAGGCGTTTCGCCGTATTCGTCCTGATATCCTGCTACAGGACCGGCCGCACAGCACTCTGCACTGTCAGCCTCGGCAGCCTTCTGCTGGCAGCAGGCCGGAACGCTCACATAGACTTCGTTAATCTTGAAGTCGTGAGCACCCTGAGCCACGGCTACAGCCGAGGATAGGAGGGCAAAAGCAAATAAAACATATTTCTTCATGCGAACAATCTTTTTAGAGTGGAATATTTCCGTGCTTCTTGGCAGGGTTCGTGAGCGACTTCGTAGCGAGTTGCTCGAGGGCACGAATCACGCGGAAACGTGTGTTGCGAGGCTCAATCACGTCGTCGATATAACCATACTTCGCAGCGTTGTAAGGATTGGCGAAGAGTTTGGTGTATTCTTCTTCCTTCTCTGCGATGAAGGCAGCAGCGTCTTCGCCGGCTTCCTTCTTGGCTTTGGCTTCCTTGGCATAGAGCACTGCCACGGCACCGCTACCGCCCATGACGGCGATTTCAGCCGACGGCCATGCGTAGTTCAGGTCGCCACGCAGTTGCTTACAACTCATCACGATGTGGCTGCCGCCGTACGACTTGCGCAGGGTCACAGTCACCTTGGGCACAGTGGCTTCTCCGTAGGCGTAGAGCAACTTCGCACCGTGCAGGATGACGGCGTTGTACTCCTGACCTGTACCGGGCAGGAATCCGGGCACGTCAACGAGGCTGACGATAGGAATGTTGAAGGCGTCGCAGAAACGAACGAAGCGGGCACCCTTACGGCTGGCGTTGCAGTCGAGCACACCGGCAAACTTCGAAGGCTGGTTGGCAACGATACCAACGCTGCGGCCATTGAAGCGTGCAAAGCCGATGATGATGTTCTGGGCATAACGAGGCTGAACTTCGAAGAATTCACCATTGTCCGTAATGGCGCTGATGACTTCGTACATGTCGTAAGCCTGGTTGGGGTTGTCGGGAATGATTTCGTTCAGACGGTCCTCCATGCGGTCGATGGGGTCGGTGCATTCCACGATGGGAGTCTCCTCCTGGTTGTTCTGCGGAATGTACGACAGCAGTTGCTGAATCATGGCGATGGCCTCTTCCTCAGTCGCAGCGGTGAAATGTGTCACACCCGACTTTGTGGAGTGAACGCTGGCGCCGCCGAGGCTTTCCTGGTCCACATCCTCACCTGTCACGGTCTTCACCACGGCAGGACCTGTGAGGAACATGTAACTGGTGTTCTCCATCATGAGCGTGAAGTCGGTCAGGGCCGGAGAATAGACGGCACCACCGGCGCAGGGGCCGAAGATACCCGAAATCTGCGGAATCACACCGCTGGCCAGGATGTTGCGCTGGAAAATCTCTGCGTAACCAGCCAGGGCGTTGATGCCTTCCTGAATGCGTGCGCCACCCGAGTCGTTGATGCCGATGACGGGAGCACCCATCTTCATGGCCATGTCCATCACCTTGCAAATCTTCTGGGCCATCGTCTCGCTGAGCGAACCGCCGTTGACCGTGAAGTCCTGTGCAAAGACATAGACAAGGCGACCGTTGATCGTACCGCTACCGACTACGACGCCGTCGCCCAGATACTGTTTCTTCTCCATGCCGAAGTTCGTGCAACGGTGGAGTTTGAACATGTCGAATTCTTCAAAACTGCCCTCGTCGAGGAGCATCTGCAGACGTTCGCGAGCCGTAAACTTGCCACGGGCGTGCTGCTTGTCGATGGCCTTTTCGCCGCCACCGAGGCGTGCTTTCTGCCGGAGTTCGATCAACTCCTGGATTCTTTCTGTCTGTTTGCTCATGTCGATTACTTGTTAAGAGGTTCACAAAGTTCGGTCAGCACACCTGCCGTTGTCTTCGGATGCAGGAAGGCAATGTTCATGTGCTCTGCACCCGGACGCGGCTGCTGGTCGATCAGGCGTACGCCCTTCTCCGTGCATTCAGCCAATGCATTGGCCACACCGTCTTCAACGGCAAAAGCCACGTGGTGAACGCCACGACCGCCCTTTTCCATAAACTTGGCCACTGCACTCTCGGGGCTCGTCGGCTCCAGCAGTTCCAGTTTCACCTCGCCCACCTTCAGGAAGGCAGTCTTCACTTTCTGGTCAGCCACTTCCTCAATGGCGTAGCACTTCAGACCGAGCACGTTCTCATAGTAAGGGAGAACCTCCTCGATGCTCTGGACAGCGATGCCCAGATGGTCAATACGAGAAATCTTCATACTGATTTTTAGTTAAATTGGTTGTTGATATAAAGTTGATAAAAAATTCCGTAAAATCCGTGGTTTCTTTCTACTTGTCATCATCATGTCCGTAGGCTGTCAGCACCAGCACAATCACTTTGTCGTCGTCAATGGTATAGACAAGACGATGCTTGTCCGTAATCCTGCGCGACCATCGGCATATTACACTGCAAATTTACACAAATTATCTTTGACGGCGAAATATAAACGCAGAAAAAGCAGAAAAGGATGCATTTTTTATTCATTTTCCGCCAATTCAACGCACTTTCCGAGCCAAAGCCACAGCAGCAAACAGATACCGATTCTGTACAAAAAAAATTTCAGCGCGTTGGTACAAGTGTACCAGCGCAGTGGAACAAAAGTACCAACGCACTGAAACTCCAGTACCACTGCGGTGGCATTTTCATGCTTCCACATCACAAAATCAACAGGAATGA
>ONXQ01000129.1 GCA_900321835.1 uncultured Prevotellaceae bacterium | reverse complement strand
TGATGGCTCAGGGCAAGGTCGAGGACTACCAGCGTGCCTATGGGATTCGCAGCAAGTATTCCTGGAAAATGACGAACGGCGACGTGCAGGCTCACCGCAAGGGCGACGAACACGTGTTCTGGTACTCTGTGTGGAACGGCGACAGCACGCAATACAAGGAGGTGAACGCCGAAACGGGCGAGGTGACTCTCCTGCCCGGCAATCCCGAACAGGACGGGCAGAACCGCCGCCAGTGGGGCCGAAACCGCGGCGAGCAATCCGACACGGCTGTTGCCGTCGTTGCCAACCGCGAAGTGACGCGCCATTCGCGCCAGCGCCACTGGATGGAGGTGCCCGACGAGAAAGAGGGTGTTCAGAAGTCGCCCGACGGAACGACCTTGATCGTGGCCCACGACAACAATCTGTGGGTTCGTGCGGCTGCTCCCGAGCGTCCCAATGATGCTGCTCAGGAGGGCGAAAAGGCGCTGACGACTGACGGCGTGGACACCTGCTATTACAGCGCATGGGGTTCGTTCTCGGACGACGGAAAGTATTTCGCCACGACAAAAATCAAGCCTGCCCCGAAGCACTATGTCTATTACGTGGAGGCTGTGCCCAGCGGCGACATAGAGAAGCAGGGCCGCAGCAACCATCCCAACGTGAGCCGCAGCGTGGGCGAACTGACCCAATGGGAAACGGGCGGCGGCGTGCGTGGCGTCCAGCCCGTGCTGCACAAGCAGGAATACCGCAAGCCGGGCGACACGCTCGACTACCGCATTCCCGTCATCATCGAAGTGGAGACTGGACGCGTGATTGAGCCTTCGACCGACCTGTTCAAACACCAGTACGAGGTGAGCCGTCCGGAATGGAACAAGGACATGAAGTCGGTGCGTTTCGAATTCAACGAACGCGGTCACCACACCTACCGCTTGCTGGAACTCTCGGCCGAGACGGGCAAGGTGCGCTGCATTCTGGAGGAGAAGAACGACAAGTATGTCAACTACGGCCGCATCTATCGTCATCACTTCGAGGACGGACGCCGTCTGCTCTGGACGAGCGAGCGTGACGGATGGAATCATATCTACCTGTACGACAAAGAGAAAGCGAAGTTAATGAAACAACTGACTAAAGGCCAGTTCTACGTTCGCGACATCGTGCATGTGGACGAGGAAAAGGGCATCGTCTATTTCACTGCCAACGGTCCGACAGGGCTGCGCAAGAATGAGCAGGAAGACCCCTACCTGATTCATTATTATAAGGTGAACCTGAACGGCAAGGGCCTGACCTGCCTGACCCCCGAAGAGGGCAACCACCGTGCCACGTTCACCAGCGACATGGAGTACCTCATCGACACCTATTCGACCGTGACCAATCCGCCTGTCACCGTGCTCCGCTCGGCTGCCGACGGTCACATCATCAAGACACTGGAGGAGGCCAACATCGACCGCCTCGTGGCTGAGGGCTGGAAGGCTCCGGAGGTGTTCGTGGCCAAAGGACGTGACGGCGTGACCGACATCTGGGGACTGATTCAGCGTCCGTCGAACTTCGACCCGTCGAAGAAATATCCCGTCATCGAATACATCTACAGCGGTCCCGGCGACCAGTACGTGCCGAAATCGTTCACTCCGTGGCTCTACAACCTTGTGGACCTTGCCGAACTCGGATTTATCGTCGTTCAGATGGACGGCATGACCACCTCGTTCCGCAGCCGAGCCTTCGAGGAAGTGTGCTACAAGAACCTGAAGGACAGCGGCTTCCCCGACCGTATGTTGTGGATCAAGGCTGCCTGCGAGAAATATCCCTACATGGACGTTAACCGTGTGGGCATCTACGGATGTTCGGCCGGCGGACAAGAAGCCCTGGGTGCTGTGCTGTTCCACGGCGACTTCTACAAGGCAGCCTACGCTGCCTGCGGATGTCACGACAACCGCATGGACAAGATTTGGTGGAACGAGCAGTGGATGTCCTACCCCATCGACTCGAGTTACGTGGAATGCTCGAACGTGGAGAATGCCTACCGACTGGAACGTCCTCTCATGCTCGTGGTCGGCGAACAGGACGACAACGTTGACCCTGCTTCGACGATGCAAGTGGTCGATGCCCTGATTAAGGCTAAAAAGGACTTTGAACTTGTCGTCATTCCCGGTGCCCACCACACGATGGGAGAGAGTTTCGGTGAGCATAAGCGCTACGACTTCTTCGTCAAGAATCTTCTAAATGTTGATCCCCCCAAATGGCAGGACATCAAGTAAAGGAACTGGGCAACGAACCTGTCGGACGCTTGCTGATGCGCTATGCCGTTCCGGCTGTGGTAGCGATGACTGCGTCGTCGCTCTACAACATCGTTGACCGTATCTTCATCGGCCACATCGGCACAGGTGAAGAAGGAGCGTTGGCCCTGTCGGGGTTGGCCGTCACTTTCCCGGTGATGAACCTCAGTGCTGCCTTCGGTGCCATGGTTGGCATAGGCGGCGCAACCGTCATTTCGGTTAAACTGGGGCAGCGCGACTATCCGACAGCAGAACGTGTGCTGGGCAACGTAGTGACCCTGAACGTCATCGTCGGAATCGTGCTGACCGTATTCGGTTTGCTCTTCATCGACCCCCTGCTTTACTTCTTTGGTGCCAGTGAGAACTCCGTTGCCTATGCCCGTGACTACATGTTTGTCATTCTGCTCGGCAATGTCGTCACACACCTGTACCTCGGCCTCAATGCCGCACTGCGTGCCACAGGCCATCCCACCATTGCCATGACGGCAACGATTGCCACTGTGGTGTGCAACAGCATCCTCGACCCCCTGTTCATCTTCACCCTCGACATGGGCATCCGCGGAGCAGCCATTGCCACCATACTGGCCCAAGTGTTTGCGCTTGCCTATGTGTGGTTCTTCCTGAGCAGACCCAAAGAGATTGTTCACCTGCGCAGAGGCATCTACGGATTGCGCAAGCGCATTGTCCGCAACATTCTGGGCATCGGGCTTTCGCCCTTCTGTATGCAACTCTGCGCCTGTCTCGTCGTCATCCTCATCAACCAGGGACTTCAGCGCCACGGCGGCGACCTTGCCATCGCTGCCTATGGCATCGTCAACGGCATCACCTTCCTCTTCGTCATGGTCGTCATGGGCATCACACAAGGTATGCAGCCCATCGCCGGCTACAACTACGGCGCACAGAAGTACGAGCGCGTCAATCAGGTGCTGCGCTACAGCATCCTCTATGCCACCGTCGTCATGTGCATCTCGTTTGTCGTCTGCGAATTTGTGCCCCACCTTCCCATCCGACTCTTTACGAACGACGCAGCACTGACCGACCTCAGCACCGACGGAATGCGCATCATCGTCAGTATGCACCCCCTTGTCGGCTTTCAAATTGTCGTCGGCAACTTCTTCCAAAGCATCGGCATGGCCCGCAAGAGCATCTTCCTCAGCGTCTCTCGCCAAATGCTGTTTCTCACCCCCTTCCTGCTCATCTTTCCCTCAATTTGGGGAACCAACGGAGTGTGGCTCAGCATCGCAGCCAGCGACCTCATCAGCGTCATCACAGCAGCCATCATGCTCTGGCATTTCTACCACACCGGAGGCATTACACAAAAATCCATAACCCTCTAAAATCTTTCTCATCATGAACAACTATGTAATTACCATCGGCCGCGAACTCGGCAGCGGCGGCAAAACCATCGGCGAACTGATGGGCAAGCAACTGGGAATCCCCGTTTACGACCGGCGCCTCATCATGATGGCAGCCCAAGAGAGCGGACTGGCACCCGAAGTTTTTGAAAAGGCCGACGAGACCCCCAACAAGGGGATGATGTCGCACATCATGCGCACGCTTTCCTCCCCCTTCGCCTCGTTCAGCAGCCTCTACAGCAACTCCATGTCCAAAGAGTCGCTCTTCCAAGTACAGGCCGACATCATCCGCCAGAAAGCCGCCGAAGAGAGTTGCATCATCGTCGGACGATGCAGCGACTACATCCTGCGTGAACACCCTCGCCACCTCGACATTTTCGTTCGTGCCAACTTCGAAGACAGGGTCGCCCAACTCATGAAACGTCACGGATGCACCGACAAGGAGGCAAAGGAACTCATCGACAGGATTGATGCCATCCGCAGCGACTACCATAACTTCTATGCCGAAACCAACTGGGGCGACAGCCGCGCCTACGACATCTGCGTCAACTCCTCCATCCTCGGCATAGAAGGCACAGCCAACCTCCTTCTGCAGTTTGTGCGCAATGCCCTGAAATTGTAGAAATGAAGAATATAATAATGAAGAATTAAGAATGAAGAATAAAAAATAAAAGTAACCCTTATTCTTCATTCTGAGGCGAAGCCGTCATTCTTCATTCTTCTTTCAGCATCGTCTCCGTGGTTCATTACCCTCGGACAATAAAACGCAATCGTTTCCGTTATATATAAAGTGTTATTTAGTATTATTTTCTTTTAATTATTTATTCTTATGAAAAAGATTTATGCAATTGTGGCTGCCGTTGCAGCCCTCTCGTTCACCGCTTGCGGTAACAAAACACAGAACACAGCCGAGTGCGACTCGACATGTAACGAAGCATGCATCTGCGACCCATGCGAGTGCGACCCATGCCAATGCGGCGATGAATGTGGCAAAGAATGCTGCGAACAGACCGAATTCTGCGGCAAAGCCCTCACCGAAGCCATCGAGGCCAAAGACGCCACCACTTTCCAGCAGAAAGTAGAGGAAGCCAAAGCCTTCATCGCTAAACTCATCGAAGAAGGCAAGACCGAAGAGGCAGCCAAGTACACCGAACAACTCAAGCAGTTCATCGCTGAAAACAAGGCAAAGATTGAAGAGTTCACCGCAGGGAATGCCACCATTTCGAGCCTCGTTGACAACGTAACCAACCTGCCTACCGACGTTGCTACGCTCGCCACTTCTCTGGGCGTGCAGGCAAAGGACGCCGCTGTCGATGCCCAGCAAGCAGTCGAAAATGCTGCTACCAATGCCGTAGCCGCAGGTCAGCAGAAGGTTGAAGAAGGCAAGGCTGCTGCCCAGCAGAAAGCCAACGAAGCCGTCGAAGCAGGCAAGCAGAAGGCCAATGACGCCATCGATAACGCCGCCAACGAAATGAAGCGCGGACTCGGACTGTAATTCATCCATCGGAAGAGAAAGAAGACAGTTATTCCAACGACTCGTCTTCCCAACGAAAAG
>ONXQ01000108.1 GCA_900321835.1 uncultured Prevotellaceae bacterium | reverse complement strand
CTCCAGGTCAGCAACATCTCACAGGCCCTCGAAGGACAGGTGGCAGGTGTGCAGGTAGTCAGCGGCAGCAACCAGCCAGGTTCGGTCGGTAGCATCCGCATCCGCGGTATCGGTTCCATCAACGCCAACCAGGAGCCGCTCATCGTCCTCGACGGTGTGCCCTACGTTGGTTCGCTCAACTCCATCCCGACCCACGACATCGAGTCGCTCACCATCCTCAAGGATGCCGCTGCCAACTCTATGTACGGTGCACGCGGTGCCAACGGTGTCATCATGGTCACCACCAAGAGCGGTAAGCAGGGCAAGGTCAAGATTGACGTCGATGCCAAGTACGGTTGGAACACCCGTGGCATCCCCACCTACGACATCATCACCAGCCCCGGCGAATACTACGAAATGGCCTACGAAGCCTATCGTAACAGCCTGATTGCTGAGAAGGGATACGCAGGCGCCAGCGAATATGCCGCTGCCCACCTCGTCACTGACCTTCTCAAGTACAACGCCTTCCTCGGTGTGGCCGACGACCAACTCATCGACCCCTCCACGGGCAAACTCAATCCTGCTGCCACCCAACTCAAATGGGCTGACGACTGGACAAAGGATCCGTTTGAAACCGGCATCCGTCAGGAATACACCATCGGCATCAGCGGCGGTACGGAAGACACGAAGGCCTACCTCTCGCTCGGCTACCTGAACGATAAGGGCTACGTTGTCGGTTCGAAGTTCGACCGTTTCAGCGGCCGCGCCAAAGTCGATCAGAACATCGGCCAGTTCATCCGCGTCGGCGGTACACTCGGCTATGCACACACCGACCGTCACCTCTTTGATGCCTCTGAGAGCACGAACGTCTCCAACATGTTCCTCTTCACTCAGTCCATCGCCCCAATCTACCCCATCTGGCTCTACAACAACGACGGTACGCTCTGGCTCGACGAGAAGGGCAACCCGCAGTACGACTTCGGTACACAGTACGGACGTCCCGAAGCCAGTGAGCAGAACCCTGTTGCCACGACACGCGCCAACTTCAACCAGGCCATCGCCGACAACATCAACGCTCGCGGATACTTTGAGGCCAACTTCTTGAAGGACTTCACATTTACGGCCAACCTCTCCTACGACGTCATCAACAGCCGTTCGATTCAGTTCCAGACTCCTATCGGCGGTGACGCCCTCAATGTCAACGGCCGTTCGACACAGGGTACGACACGCGGCGCACAACTCGATGCCATCCAGCAACTCGACTGGCGCCACACCTTCAACCTGCACAACGTTCACCTCATGGTGGGTCACGAGACGCAGAAGTATGACTATCGCACGATGGCCGGCGAAATGACCAACTTCGCCAACCCCGACAACCCATACTTCGCCAACGCAGCCCTCTATCAGAACCTCAACAGTTATCGCTACACCACATCGCGCGAAGGCTACTTCTTCCGTGGTAACTACGACTACGCCAACCGCTACATGCTCAACTTCAGCCTGCGTCGCGACGGCTCGTCACGCTTCTCGCGCGACAACCGCTGGGGCACATTCTGGGCCATCGGCGCAGCATGGCGTCTGCACGAAGAGCCGTTCATGAAGAACATCAAGGAAATCAACGACCTCAAGTTGAAGATTTCTTACGGTACACAGGGTAACGACGGAATCAGCCCCGTACGCGCCTACACCGACGAGTACAGCGTAACACGTGTCGATGGCGAAATCGGTATCTCCAAGTCCCAGCGCGGTGTCAAGGACCTCACGTGGGAGAAGAGTTACAACTTCAACGTCGGCTTCGAAGGCAAGTTCCTCAACCGCATCAACGTTGAGTTCGACTACTTCGTTAAGACCACAAAGGACCTTCTCTATGTTCACCCCCTGCCACCTTCAGTAGGTTCGCCCTCAAGCGAATACCGCAACGAAGTTGACATGCGCAACAAGGGTTTCGAAGTCACACTCGGTGCCGACATCATCAAGACGAAGGACTTCAAGTGGAGCGCCGAACTCAACCTCACCCACTACGTCAACAGCCTCACTCGCCTGCCGGCCGGCAAGAGCGACGATGGTTTTGCACGCGGCAGTTACTGGTGGAAGAAGGGCGGCTCGATCTACGACTTCTATATGTATAAGTACGCAGGCGTTGACCCCGAAAACGGTGACCCCCTCTATCTGGCTGACGTCTATCGTAACATTCCAGGCAAGATCATCACCAAGGATGAAGCCCTGGACCTCGGCGAAGGCAACTACACCATCGAGCAGACCACCGTCAACACGACCGAGAAGGCCACTGAGTACGAACTCGGCAAGTCGGCCATCCCCGACCTCACTGGTGGTATCAGCACACGCCTCGAGTTCAAAGGCATCGACCTCTCGATTGTCACAGCCTTCCAGATTGGCGGCTATGTCAACGACTCCTTCTACGCAAGCCTCATGAGCCCAAGTTCGGTCGGCGGCAACATGCACAAAGACCTCTTCGACCGTTGGACTCCGGGACACACCGATACAAATATTCCATTGCTCTATCTGGGCAGCCAGACACAGCGCATCAGCGGTAACTCCGACTTCTTCATCACCGATGCAAGTTACTGGTCGCTCCGCAACGTAACCCTCGGTTACACGCTGCCCCGCTCACTTACCGACCGCGTAGGCATCTCAGCCATGCGCTCCTACTCACTCGGTCTGAACCTGTCATTCTAATCACATTGTCAAACAGAAATAAAAACAGAATATCATTATGAAAGCAATCAAATATTTGTCAATCGGACTGTTGCTGGCCGCAGGACTCGCATCCTGCTCCAAAGACTTCCTCGACGCTGACGACTACTCTGTCCTCACGCCCGAAGAAGCCGGTGAAGTGGCCGGTAAGAACGCCGACTCGTTCCTCAATGGTATCTGGGCCGAAATGGTTGCCTACGGAGGCGAACACGATGAATTCGGCTACATGTCCACATTGCTCAGTTTCGAATTCATGTCGGAAGACATCGCCTTTGGCGGAAGCCACTTCTTCATCTACGACTACGACTTCGACTACCGCCTCGAGCAGTGGGTACGTGCCTACGACCACTGGTCCCTCTTCTACACCAACATCTCAAAGGCCAACGAAATCATCGGACTCTACCCCAATGGCGCAGAGACCGTTGAACAGAAAGGACTGCTCGGACAGGCTTACGCACTCCGCGGCATGGCCTACACCTACCTCATCCAGATTTATCAGGACTACCTCGAGCCCGGCACCGAAGAAGGTGTCCTCACGCCCATCAAACGCGACGCAAAAGGTGTGCCCCTTATCTTCCTCGAAAGCGACGGCAAGTCGGCTGACGAAATCATCGCAGCCACAGGTCGTAACACCGTCGGCGAAGTGCTCGACCAGGCAGAAATCGACCTCAAGAAGGCCGTTGAACTTCTTGGTGCAGGCTACGTACGCCCCAGCGGCGAACTCGGCAAGGACTACATCGACGTAACCGTTGCCAATGGACTCCTCGCCCGCTACTACCTCCTCACACAGCAGTGGCCTCAGGCAGCAGCCGCAGCCAAAGAAGCACGCAAGGGATACACCCAGCGCGATGCCGACGGACTGCAGGACGGATTCATGGACGTGCTGGCCAGCGACGTGATGTGGGGCTTCAACCACACCACCGAAACCTCGACCGTCTATGGCTCGTTCTTCTCTCACATGTCGAACTACGCTCCCGGCTACTGCGGTCTTGACATCGACAACAAACTCATCGACGCCGACCTCTACGCACAGATTCCTAACAATGACCTCCGTAAGAAACTCTTCAACGGACCTTCGGGCTGGTCGGCAGGACCCACAGCCGGTTCACGTAAGCCTTACGCCAACCTCAAGTTCGGCAGCGACGGCAACTGGACGATGGACTACATCTACATGCGTGCCGCAGAGATGGTGCTCATCGAAGCCGAAGCCGAAGCACGTCAGGGCAATGTCGCACAGGCCGCCACAGTGCTCCACGAACTGCTCGACAACCGTATCACTGGCGGATGGGACGACTCTGTATTCAAGACCTATTCAGCCGATGCAGCCGTTCGCTACATTCTGCTGCAGCGTCGCATCGAACTCTGGGGTGAAGGATTTGCCTACTTCGACCTGAAGCGCAACAACCTCGGTATCAACCGCAATTATGTTGCTGGCGATCCTCGTCGCGGTAAGGGCTACGGCACACGCCAGGCTGCTACCAACCACCTCGCAGGTCACCTTTTGGAGGTTCCCGCTCACGACGTGCTCTGGACCTACCAGATTCCGCGCCGCGAATGGCAGGAGAACGAACTGATCGACGGTGAAAAGGACCAGAATCCGTAAAGCGCCGTTCTCTTTGAGAAAGTAAAATTTAAGACATTCCAAAAACGAACAGAATATGAAGAAAATATTTTTGAAATCAATGACCGTCCTTGCTGCTGTGGCACTGTTGTCCAGTTGCTGGGATACCATGGATGACAAAGCAGACATCGACGCAAGTTTCGCTGATGCCTCTCAGGCACAGAAGGCGGGTGTGGCCCTTACGGATGTGACAGTGACTTCCTATCAGTCGCTGGATGCCAACGTCACGGTTGCTGACGCAAGCAACGTGATAGAGCAGGGTATCCTTGTGTCGAAGAATCCTGAGTTTGTTGACGCGCTTGCTTTTGACGGCAGTTATGAAGTCTTCACCGACTTTGAGTCTGAAGACGATTCTCCCGCAGCCCTGGGTCTGTATGAGAAGAGCGGAAGCACCTACAAACTGACCTCCGACACCGAGATTGGTTCAAAGGACTACTTCAAGAAGACCATGCCTGCAGCCTTCACAGTGACGGCTGAGGGTCTGGACGGTGAGACTGACTACTACGTACGTGCTTATGCCGTGACACGCGGTGCAGGCATGGTGGTCAGCGATGTGATTGAAGTCACGACGCCTCCGATTCCTTTCTATGAGACTCCCGACGGTTGGTACACCATCACTGAGTATGCACTTGACGATGACAACAACGTCGATCCCGAAACAAAGGAAGAGTACCCCATGATTATTCAGAGTGATCCTGACGACGAGACAGCCCTGAGCATCATCAACTTCGGTGGCTGGTATGGTGCAGGCAACATTGTGGTTGATGCCATCTATTCTCCCGAAGATCACCAAATCTACATTCCTTCCGGTACGCAGATTGGTACTCACTCTAAATACGGAGCAGTTGTGACCGGCGGTATCAATGCTGCCCTCACAGCCTACACGTCGTACATCGTGATTGACTTTGCCCAGTTGGGTGGTCTCCTCACGCTCGATGGCTACTACCGCGTTTACTGCTCAGCAGGTACCTTCGGCTTGTACACCATGTCGGGTGTTCACGATGTGGAGACCGACGAAGTGAAGCCCTTCAAGTCGATTAAAGCACTTAGCACGCTGAAGTAAATCTCTTATTATTAGACTGATAAGATGGATCCAGAGGGATGTCGGCCCAGTGCCGGCACTCTCTGAATCCATTTGTGTTTCAAATCAAACCCCTTTTGATTCTATGAAAAAGTTAATTGTTTGTGCACTCACGCTTATGGTGTCGTTCGCTGCATGGGCAGGCGACCGTTCGGACGAGGAGATGCAGGCCATAGCCTTGTCGCAGATGGTGACCCCTTCGGTCAAAGGTATGTTTCCCACGACCTTCCATGTCAACCGCCTGAAGCAGTACGACCAGATGAGTGTCTATGGCAACGAGGACGGCTTCGTCTTTGTCAGCCATGACGACCGCATCAAGCCCGTGCTCGGTTATTCCGCCGCCACGTTTGATGCTGGCAATCTGCCCGAAGGTCTTCGCTGGTGGATTCGGAAGATGGACCAGTGTTTGGCCGATTGGCGCAACACACCCGACGATGTGGTTGCAGCCCGTCAGGAGGCTGTCCTGCGCTTGGTCGAAGGCTACAGTGCCGTGCCCAACTTCGTGAAGTCGGAGTGGGACCAGGGCGACCCCTACAACTACTATGTGCCCGTCAAGGTCGGCTCCGAGAAAGCCTTTACAGGCTGTGTCGCTACGGCGATGGCCCAGATTCTCTACTATTTCAAGTATCCTGCCCAGGGCAAGGGCGAAGGCTGCTATTACATTGGCAACAGTGACACGCCCAAGCGTGTTGACGTCAATGGAGTCTATAACTACGCCAAGATGAAGGCAATCTATGCCGGTAAGCCGACTGACGAGCAGCGTGAGGCCATTGGAACGCTCATGCGCGACTGTGGCTATGCTGCCCAGATGTCCTACAACGTCGATGGTTTAGGCTCGAGCGGCGCCCACATCTTCCATGCTGCTGCCGGTATGGCCGAGAACTTCAGTTACGACGAACTGGCCATCCGCTACTACACCCGCGACTACTTCACCGAGGCCGAGTGGCTCAAGTTGGTTTACGACGAACTTTCGCTCAAGCGCCCCATTCTCTATGGCGGTGTTCAACTTCCCTCGAGCGGTCACGCTTTTGTGCTCTCCGGTTTCAATAACGATGGACTCGTCTTTGTCAACTGGGGCTGGAGCGGCAGCGGCAACGACTACTACGACATCTCCCTGCTCAACTCCCCCAGCGGAACGTTCAGTGCCGAGCAAGACATGGCCTTCCGCTTCAAGACCCATCCCGAGGCCGACAGCGAAGACTACTTCGAGTCGATGTGGGGATTCTACAAAGCCGGAGATGACGATGGCGATGCCGGTTGGAGTGCCTCGATTTCGAGCACAGCCCTGAAGTTGACCTACGACAGTTATTACAATGCCCATTTTCTCTCCTTCAGAGGGTGGGTCGGTGCCGTGTTTGAGAACGTCACGACCCATGAGATTAAAGCCTCGATTTTTGCGAACAATATCGACGTAAGTCCGCTGGGAGCCTACACAGGTTCGGTCAAATCCCTGAAGTTCACCCAACTCACCTCCCTGTCCCCTGGTACCTACCGCCTCTACATCGGTTCGCAGCACGAGGACGAGGCCAAGCCCAGTCCTGTGCGCAGCCAAAATCAGGTGGGCGCCGTCTATTACGAACTGACCAAGACCGACGACACCCACTACACGCTGTCCGAGGCGAAGAACTTTGCCGACGACATCGTTGACCCCGTCACCAAGTTCCAACTCGTCTATATGCTCGACGGCGAGGTTTACAGGACCTACAGCCTGAAGGAAGGTGAAGCCATCACGCCCGAACCTGCTCCCGAGAAGGAAGACTACGTGTTCTCTGGCTGGAGCGAGATTCCTGCCACGATGCCCGCCCACGACGTCGTTGTCAGCGGTTCGCTCGTCCACACCTATGCCCACGTCACGCTGTCGCCTGCCGGCTATGCCACGTTCTATGCCGGCGACGAGGCCTTCACGCTGCCCTCCGATGTCACGGCCAGTGTCGTTAGTGGTGTTTCGGGTGGCAAGTTGACCTACGAGTCGCTCGGACAGACCATTCCCGTTGCCACGGCAGTCATACTGAAGGGCACGCCCAACGCAGCCGTCACCCTGACCCGTGCCGAGTCGGCCACAGCCTACCCCGGAACCAACCTGCTCTATGGCAGCGACGAGGCCACGACGACCACGGCCTCGGGTGCCAACCTCTACTACAAGTTGGCCTACGGCGCATCCGGCACCTATCAGGCCGATGTCTTCGGCTGGTACTGGGGTGCAGCCGACGGTGCAGCCTTCAAGATTGAGGGCGGCAAGGCCTGGCTCGCTCTGCCTGTCACGGCAGCGAAGGAGCGTCGCTTCTTCCGTCTCGACGAGGATGCCACCGGCATCGACGAGGTTGAGACCCCGGGCGAAGACGCTGTTGTCTATTACGACCTGCAGGGTCGTCGCGTCACGACGCCTGCCCACGGCCTCTTCATCCGCAACGGACGCAAAGTGTTTGTCAAGTAAACCGTTAATTATTAAATCGTTAATCATTAAATCGTAAATCGTTATGATGAAGACTTTAAGATACATGACCGCCCTTTGCGCCCTGCTGCTCCTGGCAGCCTGTGGCGGTGGAAGCGACGGCGGTGGCGGCACCGACCCCACACCCACACCGACTCCCACGCCGAAGACCTATTCGCAGGAACTCACGCTCACGTCCGATGCACGCGAGCAGGTGGTGACCCTCAGCGACTTCAACGCCTCCATCTCCAGCATCTCGGGCACCACGCCGTGGTTCCAGATGACGAAGGAAGCGTATGCCAGCGGAGCACCATCGGTCAAGATGATTGTGGCCGAAAACCTCACTACGACTGAGCGTAAGTGCAACGTCACGCTGACCGCCTCGACGGGTGACAAACTCATCCTCAACGTCACGCAGGCAGCCCATGCGGAGGAAACCCGCACCGGTGCCGACGACACCCACGACAACGTGACCGACCAGCCCGCTTACGCGCCGCTGCGATAGGCGAGTCCTCACACGCAGAAAGAGACTCCGAAGATGCCCCACATCTTCTGAGTCTCTTTTTTTATCACGAAAAGGACGAAAAAGACGAAAAATATTATTTGTAAGTGAGTTTGGTTTAATCAAAACCATGCCTCGACACATGAAGTTATCTGTCACCCCGTCGGGGTTCTCCTTGCTGGTCGTGGCTTGCAGGGGTTCCGCTACGCTCCACCCCTGCCTAAACTCTTTCGTCCCTTCGGGACTTGAATTACTTCTAAAGGCTTTTCTGCGTATTTCAGCGAATTTCTGCGTGCCCCTTTCAAATAACATTTTCGTCTTTTTCGTCCTTTTCGCATTCTTTCGGAATAAAACACGTTGTCCCCACAATCATTCATTCTTCATTATGCAGTGTGGATGAAATAAATTTCGTCTGTGGACGAAATGAAAATGGACTGCGGACGAAATTTTTTTCAACTGCGGACGAAATTTTTTTCGTCCACAGATGCCCGGCAGAAAGGACGAAAAAAACGGCGTTTCATTTTGCCATGTGCCCGCATAATCGTAACTTTGTATCGAAATACGACGACCCCTATGAAATCAATCCTACACATCATGACACTATCCATCTGCATGGCTGCCACGGCAGCCGGCGCATCGGCCCAGACGAAGGCCGACACTTTCCAGTACAACGACGAGCGCTTTGCCGACCTCCAGATGTTGCGCTACAAGGTCGAGGGCTTCGAAAGCCTCACCCTGCGCCAGAAGACTTTCATCTACTATCTGCAGGAGGCTGCACTCACCGGGCGCGACATCCTGTTCGACCAGAACGGCCGCTACAACCTGCGCATCCGCCATGCGCTCGAGCGCATCTACACCGATTGGCAGGGCGACCGCCAGTCGTCTGATTTCCAGGCACTCAGTGTCTATCTCAAGCGCGTCTGGTTCTCCAACGGCATCCACCACCACTATGGCTGCGAGAAGTTCGTGCCGGGCTTCAGCGAGTCGTTCTTTCGCGAGGCAGCACGCTCGGTCGGCGTCGCCCCGACGCTCATCGACGAGATTTGTCCCGTCATGTTCGACCCGTCGCTGATGCAGAAGCGCGTCAATCTGGCCGAAGGGCAGGACCTCGTGCTCACCTCGGCCAGCAACTACTATCGCGGCGTCACCCAGCAGGAGGCCGAGGACTTCTACCAGGCCATGAAGGATCCTTCCGACCCGCATCCTGTCATGTTCGGCATGAACAGCCGTCTGGTGAAGGATGCCGACGGCGTCGTCCGTGAACATCGCTGGACCACCACCGGCCTCTACCACCAGGCCCTTTCCCGCATCGTCAACCTGCTGCGCCTGGCCCGGCCCTATGCCGAAGACGCCGACCAGCAGGCCGTCATCGACAAACTGGTTGAGTTCTACACCACCGGCGACCTCCACACCTTCGACGAATACACCATCCTCTGGGCTGCCAACACCGCGCCGCTCATCGATTTTGTCAACGGATTCACCGAGTGCTACGGCGACCCCCTCGGCCTGAAATGTTCGTGGGAGAGCATCGTCAACTTCAAGGACCTCGACGCCACACGCCGCACCGAGACCCTCAGCCAGAATGCGCAGTGGTTTGAGGACCACAGCCCCGTCGATCCCCGATTCCGCAAGGAGCAGGTCAAGGGCATCAGCGCCAAAGTCATCACCGCAGCCATCCTCGGCGGCGACCTCTACCCCTCGACCGCCATCGGCATCAACCTGCCCAACAGCGACTGGGTGCGCCGCGAACACGGTTCCAAGTCGGTCACCATCGGCAACCTCACCGATGCCTACAACAAGGCAGCGCGTGGCAGCGGATTTCTGGAAGAGTTCGCCATCGACCCCTCCACCGTCGCCCTTGTCCGCCAGTACGGCGACCTCACCGACGACCTCCACACCGACCTGCACGAATGTCTCGGACACGGCTCCGGCCGCCTGCTCCCCGGCGTCGATCCCGACTCGCTCAAGGCCTACGGCTCCACCATCGAGGAAGCCCGTGCCGACCTCTTCGGCCTCTACTACGTCGCCGACCCCAAACTCGTCGAACTGGGCCTCACGCCCGATGCCGACGCCTACAAGGCACAATACTATACCTACATGATGAACGGCCTGATGACCCAACTCGTGCGCATCCAGCCCGGCAACAACATCGAGGAGGCACACATGCGCAACCGCGCCCTCATCGCCCACTGGTGCTACGAGCAGGGTAGGGCAGACAACGTGGTCGAGATGGTGCGTCGCGACGGCAAGACCTATGTCCAAATCAACGACTACGCCGCCCTGCGCCGCCTCTTCGGACTTCTGCTCGCCGAGATACAGCGCGTCAAGAGCGAAGGCGACTACCTCGGCGCCCAGACACTCGTCGAGCAGTACGGCGTCCGTGTTGACCCCGAACTGCACCGCGAAGTGCTCGACCGCTATCAGCGCCTCGACCTCGCCCCCTACAAAGGTTTCATCAACCCCGTCTATACCGCTGTGCGCGACCAGCAGGGCCACATCACCGACGTCACCGTGCGCTACGACGAAGCCTACGACGCCCAGATGCTCCGCTATTCGCGCGACTACGAAACCCTTCCCCTTGTCAATGATTAACGCCATCAAACAAGACCTCCGCGCCATGATGAACGGCGTGGCATCCGCAGCCATGCGCCAGGCCGGCATGACCGCCGACTACCGCGTCAACTTCGGCGTCGAACTGCCACGCCTGCAGGACTATGCCGCCGAACTCGCTGCCCACCACGCCGACGCGCTCCCCAGCCTCGCACAGGCGCTGTGGCACGAGAGCGTACGCGAGTGCCGTCTGCTCGCCCTCATGCTCTATCCCGCACCCCAGATGCAGGCCGACCTTGCCGACGTCTGGCTCGCCGACATCCACAGCGTCGAACTCGTACAGATGGCCTCCCTCCTGCTCTTCAGCCGCATTCCGTGTGCCACCGACAAAGCCTTCGAGTGGATGGCAGCCGACGACCCTCTCCGCCAGATGGCCGGCTTCTACACCCTTGGCCACATCCTCCGCACCACTACCCTCAACGAGCGTGCAACCGACGAACTGCGCGACCAGGCCGCTGCAGCCCTCGCCTCGGACAACGCCCAACTCCGACTCGCTGCACAGCGTGCCCTGGCACGCCTCTGAACCCCAACCCCATCTCTACACCCCCACAGCCGACATGGACCAGAAAGACATTCAGCAAACGGTGCGCGACCTCCTGACCCGCTACCTCGTGCAGAACGGTATGCGGTGCACCCCCGAGCGATACACCATACTCCGCACGGTGTACGAGCAGAAGGCCCCCTTCACCGTCGATGAACTCTATGCCCAGATGGACCAGTTCTACCACGTCAGCCGTGTCACCATCTACTCCGCCCTCGACCTCTTCATGCGCCTCGGCCTGGTGCTACGCCACCCCTCGACCTCCGTCGAGCGCTACGAGAAGTGCTACGGCGTGCGCGACCACTTCCAGCAGGTCTGCACCTACTGCGGCCGAGTCACCGACTTCCGCGCCCAAGTCGTCGCCAACGCACTCACGTCCACCCACTTCCTCCGCTTCCGTCCCGAGCACTTCGCCGTCTGCGTCTATGGCATCTGCTCAAAGTGCCAGGCAAAACTCACACGCCAACAGAAGAAACACGAGCGAGAGCAAGCCAAGAAAACAGCAAAGAACAACCGTAAAACCGAATAAACAAACACCCCTCATGACAAACAAAGTTGATGTACTCCTCGGCCTCCAGTGGGGCGACGAAGGAAAAGGAAAAGTAGTCGATGTGCTCACCCCCCACTACGACGTCGTCGCACGCTTCCAGGGAGGCCCCAACGCAGGCCACACCCTCGAGTTCGAAGGACAGAAATACGTCCTCCGCTCCATCCCCTCCGGCATCTTCCAGGGCAACAAAGTCAACATCATCGGCGGAGGAGTCGTCCTCGCCCCCGACCTCTTCATGGACGAAGCCATCGACCTCGAACGCAGCGGACACCCCCTGCGCCAGCGACTCCACATCTCCAAGAAGGCACACCTCATCATGCCCACCCACCGACTGCTCGACGCAGCCTACGAAGCCGCCAAAGGAAAAGACCGAGTCGGCACCACCGGCAAAGGCATCGGACCCGCCTACACCGACAAAGTCTCACGCAACGGACTCCGCGTAGGCGACATCCTCGACAACTTCGCCGAAAAATACGCCGCACACAAGGCACGCCACGAACGTATGCTCCAAGCACTCGGATACACCGACTACGACCTCACCGACGTCGAACGCCGATGGATGCAAGGCATCGACTACCTCCGACAGTTCACACTCACCGACACCGAGCACGAAATCAACCAACTCCTCCGGCAAGGAAAAACCATCCTCTGCGAAGGCGCACAAGGCACAATGCTCGACATCGACTACGGCTCCTACCCCTACGTCACATCCTCCAACACCATCTGCGCCGGAGCCTGCACCGGACTCGGCATCGGACCCAACCGCATCGGAAACGTCTTCGGCATCATCAAAGCCTACTGCACCCGAGTCGGAGCCGGACCCTTCCCCACCGAACTCTTCGACGCCGACGGACAGCGAATGCGCGACATCGGACACGAATACGGAGCCGTCACCGGACGCGAACGCCGATGCGGATGGATCGACCTCGTCGCCCTCCGCTACGCCATCATGGTCAGCGGCGTCACACAACTCATCCTCATGAAGAGCGACGTCCTCGACACCTTCCCCCTCATCCGAGCCTGCACATCAGCACCGGCATCCAGCCCGTCTATACCGAAATGCCCGGATGGCAGCAACCCCTCAGCGGACTCACCGCCGAAGACCAGTTCCCCGCCGCCTTCAGTGACTACATCCGCTTCCTCGAACACGAACTCGAAACCCCCATCACCATCGTCAGCGTCGGTCCCGACCGCCATCAGACCATCCTCCGCTGACCCCTGCCATCCCTTCCCCACATCCCCCGAAAATGGACTGCGGACGAAATTTTTTTCATCCACAGACTGGGGAATGAAGAATGAAGAGTGAAAAATGAAGAATGAAGAATAAATAATACTTTCACCCCAACCCGTGCCCATATTCTGCTAAAACACCCTCGCGCCTTGTAGGGGCATAACTTGTCTATGCCCACAACACCCTATCCCCACCGCGCGATAGGGCTTATAAGCCCCTACAAGCAATCGGCAATTTTGTCCTTCTGAAAGATTATTCCACAAATGAAAGTTTTTTATCAAGAATTGGAGAATTAGAGAGTTAACGTTATAGATAAAAAGAGTATAAATTCTCAAATTCTCCAATTCTTGATAAAAAAGTTGTCCCAGGTTGTCTTCGTTGTCTTTTATCCCAAACCCATATAAAACATTTCCTTTACACCAGTAGAATAAAAACGTAGAGACCACCCCATCTTTTCACGTTGTGCCAGTGTGAAACCTCG
>ONXQ01000105.1 GCA_900321835.1 uncultured Prevotellaceae bacterium | reverse complement strand
GGGGCGGGGATGATGACTTCGTCGCCGGCATTGACGATGGCCATGAGGGTGTTGCACACCGACTGCTTGGCTCCGTTGCTGACGAGAATCTGCGAGGGCTGGTAGTCGAGGCCGTTCTCGCGGCGCAGTTTGTCGGCGATGGCCTGTTTCAACGATGGGTAGCCGGGCACAGGGCTGTAGCGCGACCAGTTGTCCTCGACGGCACGGATGGCAGCCGCCTTGATGTGGTCGGGCGTGTTGAAGTCGGGCTCGCCGACACTCATGTTGATGACATCTACGCCTTGCGCCTTGAGTTCGCTGCTCTTCTGCGACATGGCGAGTGTGGCCGAGGGAGCGAGGCGCTGCAATCTTTCGCTTAATGTATTCATGTGGAGATGAAAGGTTTTTAATTCCTGCCTCTGCCGAAGAAGCGGAGCAGATAGAGGAAGAGGTTGATGAAGTCGAGATAGAGGGACAGGGCACCGACGACGGCAAGTTTCTGCGTTTCATTGTTCACATCGTCGGCTGCAAGCATCATCTGTTTGATTTTCTGCGCATCATAGGCAGTGAGCCCGAGAAACGTGATGATGCCGATGATGGAGATGATGATGTCGAAAATGCCGTTGCCTACGAACAGGTTGATGAGCGAGGCAATGACAACGCCAATCAGACCCATGAAAGCGAGGTTGCCGATGCGGGTGAGGTCTTTCTTCGTCACGCTACCGACGACAGCCATTGCGCCGAACGTGCCGGCCGTGGCAAAGAAGGTCGTGGCGATGGACGACATCGTGTAGGTCAGGAACACGCTGCTGAGCACGATGCCGTTGACCAGCGAATAGACCACAAACATCAGTGCCGCCACGGGGAAGGAGAGTTTGCGGATGGCAGCGGTGAGGCCAATGACAAGGCCAAATTCGAGAATGATGAGTACCCACATCATGTAGGAATTGCCGTAGATAGCCGCCAGCATCTGGGGCGACGTGGCGACATAGTAGGCGGCAAGACCGCTGGTGGCCAGGGCGAAGGCCATCCAAAGATAAACCTTTCGCATGAGCGAGGCAAAAACCGACGTCGAGACCATTTCGCCCGACAGGTCTTCATAGTTCTTTACGTAGTTGTCCATAGTTCGTGTGTGAAGTGTTGAAGGGTTAAACGTTGATTCTTCGATAATGAGAGCGGTGCTGTACCAAATCTATCAGTCTGCAGTGGTACGATTGTACCGGCGCAGTGGTACGAAAGTTTCAGCGCAAAGGTACGATTGTACCAGCGCAGTGGTACGAAAGTACCGGCGCAGAGCGCCGTCGGCTCGTCTGCTATTTGTTGAAGTGCAGCAGGTGCCCCATGCGCTCCTGCTTGGTGTGCAGATAGCGCTCGTTGTACTGATTGGGACGAATCTCGATGGGCACGTTTTCCACGATTTCAAGGCCGTAGCCCTCGAGTCCTACGCGCTTGACGGGATTGTTCGTTATGA
The DNA here is from genome assembly GCA_900321835.1 of uncultured Prevotellaceae bacterium. Taxonomy (GTDB): domain Bacteria; phylum Bacteroidota; class Bacteroidia; order Bacteroidales; family Bacteroidaceae; genus UBA3839. Next base: position 5,217 of record ONXQ01000105.1, on the reverse strand, counting down.
GGCGGATTTTTCCCACACCCAGGTCGCGCAGAATCTGAGCACCGACTCCGTAGTCGCGCAGGTCAGGGTCGAAACCGAGGTGGATGTTTGCATCGACCGTGTCAAGGCCCTCCTCCTGGAGTTTGTACGCAGCGATTTTGTTCATCAGACCTATGCCACGGCCTTCCTGGATGAGATAGACGATGAGCCCTTTCCCTTCTTTTTCAATGAGTTCCATAGAGCGGTGCAACTGCTCGCCGCAATCGCAGCGCTGCGAGCCGAAGATGTCGCCCGTGACGCAGGAAGAGTGCATACGCACCAGCACAGGCTCGTCCTTCGTCCATGTGCCCTTGATGAGGGCGACGTGTTCGAGGCCGTTGCTCTTCTGACGGAAAGGAATGATGCGGAAATGGCCGTGCTCGGTGGGCAGGTCGGCCTCGACACCGCGCTCGACCAGCGATTCGCGCTCCAGACGATAGGCGATGAGGTCGCGAATCTGAATGATTTTCAGACCGAACTCCTCTGCCTTCTTTTTCAGTTCAGGCATCCGCGCCATCGTGCCGTCGGGGTTGAGAATCTCGATGAGGGCTGCTGCGGGACGAAGTCCGGCGAGGCGTGCCAGGTCGATGGCAGCCTCGGTGTGTCCGGCACGGCGCAGCACGCCGTTGTCCTGGGCATAGAGCGGGTTGATGTGGCCCGGACGTCCGAAGTCGGCAGGCTTTCGGGCAGGGTCGGCCAGAGCGCGGATAGTGGCAGCACGGTCGTGAGCAGAGACGCCGGTGGTGCAGCCTTCGAGCAGATCGACGGTGACGGTGAACGGCGTGCCGAGCATGGAGGTGTTTTCCTCGACCTGGTGCGGCAGTTCGAGTTCACGGGCACGGCTGATGGTGATGGGTGTGCAGAGCACGCCACGTCCCTCCCGAAGCATGAAATTCACTTTGTCGGGCGTGATCATCTCTGCCGGAGTGATGAAGTCGCCCTCGTTCTCACGGTCTTCATCATCGACGACGATGACAAACTTTCCCTGCTTGAAATCCTCGATAGCAGACTCTATCGTTGCAAATTTTACTTTGTCCATTATGAGAGTTTTTTACACATTTCTGAAATTTTTTCGCCGGTGGTGACAATCTGGCGAAGGTCGCGGCGCAGGCGGTTGCGGAAGCGTGCCATGCGGAACACGAGGATGATGCCGACGGGCAGAAGTATGCCGGCGGCCATGTTCCAGTATTTGTTGTGGAAAGGCGCGGTGTGGGCGTGGGGGTCGAGCACCGGGAAGGCGTTGAGTTCACGCAGCACATGGCGGTCCTTGCTGTTGGAGAGCGAATCGACGCAGTATTCCAGTTTCTGGCTGAGCCGCTCAATACGCTCGTCACGCTCGACGCGGAAGAACACCTTGTAGTAGTGAGGGAAGCGGCGCAGGTTGTGCGTGTTGCGGTAGTCGCGGGCGTCGTCGGCAATCTGCTGCAGCATGACGGCCATTTCGGCATACTGCGGGTCGTTGATAATCACTTCCTTGCGCACGATGTGGCGCTTGGTACGAATGCCCCACAGGCGTCGGAAGAACTGGGTGTAGGCGTCCATGTTGAAGACGACGCTGTCGTTGTTCGACTTAATGGTGAAGAAGGCGCCGATAGGTGCGAGCACTGCGGTGCTGAACCACATGCCCAGCCACGGGGGGATGGTGCCTCCGTAGGCGAGGTTGTAGCCGAGTGAGTTGACGATGTAGTAGAAGATAAAGATGATGACGGCCACGACGACGGGCATTCCAAGTCCGCCCTTGCGGATGATGGCGCCGAGGGGTGCTCCGATGAAGAAGAAGACGATGCAGGCAAGGGCAAGCGTTATCTTCTGCCAGATTTGGATGCGGTGGAGGCGCAGGTCTTTGTCGTAGGACTCGATGACGTCGCTTCGGTACTGCATGTCGATGGAAGCCAGCACGGTCTTGTTTTGGGCACGCATCATGGCCGACACTTGTTGCGACGGTGTCAGGTGGGCGAAGAGCGTGTCGATGTCCACGTCGCGCGGCGCGGTCGAAGGCTTCGGCTTCTCCTGCACGATGCCCATCGCGGCGTCGTCGGCAACGGCGCGGTTGGTATTGGGAATGTAGAGTGTGCCTCGCTGCATGTCGAGCGAGAAGGCGCGCGACGTACTGTCGATGATACCTGCAATCGAGTCAATGCCGACGCGCAGTTGGGCGATGTCCTTCGTTCGTGCCGAGTTGGAGAAGTCGGCGTCGGACATCTCGAAGTTTTGGTTGAAGTCGATGATGAAGTGCTTGCGCACAAAACTTTCGCGGCGGTAGGGCACCTCCTTTGTTTGCATGGCGTTGGAGTTCATGTTCTCGAACTGCTCACCGCTGAACATGCTGAGGAGCAGGTGCTGCTTGTCGGCGCTGGTTTCGAGCCGTGCCGAGTCGCTGAGGATGATGTGGGCGTTGTTGACTCCGTCGCGGAAGTTGTAGATGATGACGCCGTAGAGCATACCGGTGTCCTTGTTCTTCTTCTGGACAAAGAGGTTCATGCCTTCGACTCCGTCGTAGAAGACGCCTTCGGGAATGTCGAGTTCGGGCGACTTCTGGCGCATGGAGAAGAGGAGTTGCATGAGTTTGTGCTGTGCCTCAGGAGCCACGACGTCCTGGAAGTAGTAGGACCATCCGGTGAGCAGCACCATGAGCAGGGCCAGGGGGCGCAGGGTGCGCCAGAGCGAGATGCCGGCGGCCTTGATGGCAAGGAGTTCGAGGCGTTCGCCGAGGTTGCCGAACGAGATGAGGGCCGCGAGCAGGATGGCCAGAGGGAGGGCCATCGGGACGAGCGTCTCGGCGGCGTAGAAGAAGAACTTGGCGATGACGTCGATGCCGAGTCCTTTTCCGACAAGGTCATCGACGTATTTCCACAGGAACTGCATCATCACCACAAAAAGGCTGATGACGAACGTTCCCAGGAACAGGGTGAAGAAGTTCTTCAGGATGAATATGTCGAGTCGCTTGAGTATGCGCATGTGTCTCTGCACTTTTCCGTGCAAAGTTACGACTTTTTCTTCACATTCTTGCGCGTGTACCTAATAAAACATCAAGGATTTTAAGGATTTTAAGAATTTCCTTCCTGTAAGAGCGCACAGAAGGGCAATTCTTAAAATCCTTAAAATCCTTGACGTGAAGGGAGGGAAACGTTACTTGCGGGTCACGTAGGAGCCGTCGCGAGTGTCGATTTCAATCATGTCGCCCTCGTTGATGAAGAGGGGCACGCGGATTTCGGCACCGGTCTCGACGGTGGCAGGCTTGGTGGCGTTCGTGGCGGTGTCGCCCTTGAGGCCCGGCTCGGTGTAGGTCACCTTGAGCACGACCTTCACGGGTATTTCGACGGTGAGGATGGTGTCGGTGGCAGCGTCGATGGTAGCCATCACGTTTTCGCCTTCCTTCAGGAAGTCAACGCCGTCGATGACGTTGGCGGGGATGTTCACCTGCTCAAAAGTTTCGTTGTTCATGAACACGAGGTCTTCGCCTTCCCTGTAGAGGTACTGGAACTGGCGGTGGTCCACCTGCACGTCCTCTAATTTGGCGCTGACGATCCAGGTGCGCTCGAGCACACGTCCGTCCTGCACGTCGCGCAGTTTGGTGCGCATCACGGTGTTGCCCTTTCCGGGTTTCACATGAAGGAAGTCGATGACTACATAGATTCGGCCGTCGATACGAAGGCACACGTTTTTCTTGATGTCTCCTGCTAACATAATTGTTGAATTGAGAGTTGTGAATTGAAAATTGAAAATTACAAAAAAGAAAAAGGAAGTCGCCGCCGGGCGGGTTTCCCCATTTTCAATTTCCAATTTCCAATTTTACTGAATTTGACTTTTTGTTCGCTTAAATCGTTTGCAAAATTACGCTTTTTCCACAAAATGACAAAAAAAGTAGCGCAAAAACGTTAAAATTCTTGGTCAATTTAATGAAAATCACTAATTTTGCACGCTGAAACTGAAAAGCGGCTGCATTTTTGGGGCTCAGAACTCGCATTTTGAGCCATATAAGTGTCTGTGTCCGCCAGAGGGAAAATCAGAAACATCAATAATCACTCAAAAATAGAAAAAGAACATGAAACGTACATTCCAACCCCACAACCGCAAGCGCGTCAACAAGCATGGTTTCCGTCAGCGTATGCAGACGAAGAACGGTCGCCGCGTGCTCGCCGCACGCCGCAAGAAGGGCCGCGCTAAACTCTCTGTCAGCAGCGAACACCACGGCAAGTAATTGGCCGCAGCGCCGACAGCAGAACGGTATGAAGAGGATGCACCCAGTGGGTGTATCCTCTTTTTTGTCGCCCAGCCCTGTGAAAAGCCGCACCGCAGTCGGACAAAATTTGCACTGTGGACGAAATTATTTTCGTCTGCGGACGAAATTTATTTCATCTGCGGACGAAATTTATTCCGACTGCGGTGCAGATTATATCACGAAAAATGCGAAGATTTACGAAAAACGCGAAAACATTTTATTTGGAACGTGTGTTCGGCATAAGTAATGATGTTCTCATTCTTCATCACCCCTCCGGCCCGTTGGGCCACCTCCCCTATCTGGGGAGGAGTTTTCCCCAGCCTTCGCTTTTTTCGCATTTTTCCGTGATAAAAACCTTTCTGCGTCACGACATCAATGCCGCACGACGTGGCCGAGGCGCGATGTCATTGCCTTTTCATTGGCACTGCAGCACGTGTTTTTGCCCATTTTTGAGCCAAAAATCGATTTTCATGTGCGCGCGTGCGTGTTTTCCAAATATTCTTTGTATCTTTGCACGAATTGGATGCCTGCACGAAGGCAAACAGCCCAGTCAATCATTCACTCAAAACATAACGAAAAGGAAATGAAAAATCAAATTCTGACGTTGCTTGCTACGGCAATGACCCTGTTCATCGGTTGCAACACAGCGATGGCCGACAAGAAGCCTGGGGTTCAGTTCAAACGCTTCTCCTATAGTCTGGAGACAACCGTTCTCCAAGGCAAAATCGAGGGTATGACCAAAGTGGAGGACGTGCCCGAACTGAGATGGGTGTTCCAGGACGCCGTCACGGGCGAGGAAGTGGTTACTCCGCTGAAGGTCAGCGCCGACGGTACGTTCAGCGGCGAGGCCAAGATGTGGGCACCCAGCCGTTGTGTGTTTTCGGCCGGCGACATGCGCGTACAGTTCTTTGTTGATCCGGGCGCTCACAACTTTGTCTCCATCGACCTGCCGAAACTGAAGGCCAATGCCAACGCCA
>ONXQ01000126.1 GCA_900321835.1 uncultured Prevotellaceae bacterium | reverse complement strand
GGGGCTTTCACGGGAACTCCCAGTGGAGTCAGATGCTGGCACATCCGTCAACGCCGAGGACTTGTCCCGAAATGTAGGCGGCCCTGTCGCTGGCGAGGAAGGCGCAGGCATGGGCTACGTCCTGCGGGGTGCCGAGGCGTCCGAGGCCGATGCGGCTGATGCGCTGGTCGATTTTGTCGCCACTGGCTTCGTAGAGTTCGGCAAAACGTTCGGTCTTGACGATTCCGGGGGCCACGGCATTGACGCGAATGCCTTGCGGTGCCAATTCTTTGGCGGCGGACTTGGTCATGGAGATAATGGCTCCCTTTGTTGCGGAATAGGCGACCTGACCGGGCGAACCGAGTACGGCTGTCACAGAGGCAATATTGACGATGCTGCCTCCGCCCGAACGTGCCATCAGACGGCTGACGAGTTGAATCATTTCGAGCACGGCAATCACATTGACCCGGAACATGAGTTCGGTCTCGTCGCGCTGAATCATTCCGATTTTGCGGTTGAAGACGACGCCAGCGTTGTTCACCAGCACGTCGATGCATCCTTCTGTCTTGTGCACAAGCATCATTGCTTTTTTGACAGCCTGGGCGTCGGTCACGTCGAAATAGAGGGGAACGACCCGGGTGTCGGCTTCTGCGGACAAGGCGGTGGCCCACTCGTCCATCGAACCGTCACGCATATCGGTAGCATAGACGACGGCTCCGTCGTGTGCCATCTGTTCAGCAATGGCGCGGCCGATGCCTTGTGCGGCTCCGGTGACGATGCAGATTTTATTGTGTAGTAGTTTGTTCATAAGTCTTTGTCAAGGGTCAAGAGTCAAGGGGCGAGGGTCAAGAGTCCACCCCCATTCGGGGGAGTTAGAGGAGACTTTTTTCAAAAATCCGGGTCAGTTGTCGGGCTATGGTGGCGGGACCGAACCGTTGCTGACAACTGGCAGCGATTTCTTGTGGGTTGTATTGGTCGTAATTGATTATCAGACGGTCAAGTGCGTCGGACATGGCGTCGGCGTCGCCAACGGGGCAGAGCAGTCCGTCTTGGGGACGGACAAAACTTTCGGGGCCTCCGCATTGGGTTGCGACAACGGGCAGCCCACACGCCATTGCCTCGATGCAGACGACGCTGAAGGTTTCCAACTCTGACGAGAGCAGGAGGGCGTGGCTCTGCTGGTATATCTTTGCGATTTCGCTTTTCGACTTTCTGCCCAGCAGTTTGACGCTTTCACTGAGTCCGAGTCTTTGTACTTGCGCTTGAATGTTTTGACGTTCGGGCCCTTCTCCCACAATAAGAAGTTGACAGGGGTGTTTCTTTCTCACTGTGTTGAAGGCCTCAATGGTGATGTCCAGGCGTTTCCGCCGAATGAGTGAACCTACTGACACGATGGTAAAGATGGAATATCGAGAAATGTCTGGATTGTAAACAAACTCCCGTCCGACGATGTTGGGCACAATCTCCGACTGTACGCCAAATGTTTCGTTCAAACGTTGGCTCAATGCGGGTGAAACGCATAGCAATTTGTCAACTTTGGGATAGGCCTCTTTGCCCATTTGGAAATAGAAGGGCCGAATGGTTTCTTTGGCCAGTTCTGACCAGTGTTCCATTGCCACCAGCGGAAGGCCGTATTTCTCTTTCAGGAACACTGCGTTTGATGTATTGGGGAGAAAATGGCTGTAAAGGATGTCGGGGCGGCCAAATTGTTTGACGGCACGCTTATAGACATAGTCCATCTGCCAATGCTTAAACCGCTGATAGGCTTTGATGCCAAAGAATTTGACGACGGCGTTGGGTAAGAGGAAAATATCGATGGACACTACATTGTTTTGACGAATGGTTGTGACTCCTAACTTTCGCCAGAACCAACGGAAGCGCCCATCGTAACTGAGCATCACGACTTCATGCTTCAAGGCAGCAAGTGCCTCTGCCTGGTCCCGTTCGAAGCATCCCCTCTGAGGTGATTGTTTCGTCGGGTATCCGTTTGATATCACAAATATTCTCATGATTCGTCAGCCAAACAATTCTTCAGTGCATCCAGATAACCATGACCGTAGCGCAGGTCAGGCTCGACGTAATTACCTTCTGCCCATTCGTTCCACGACTTCAAGAAGAGAATGCGGTGTTCTGGCTGTTTGTCGCTGATGAGTTCAAGAGCAGTGCGTAGTGTCTTTTCAAAATACTCTGGACGGGAGTTATGGTAGATGCCATTGAGTCCGCTGCGTGGGCTGCGGTCCCATTGGGGCAGTAGGGTCGGATAGACATTCTCCCGCTTATCTTCCTCCACATAATAGTACTTCATGACCTTTCGATAATCATACACATTGCGCACTTTCATGTTCAGCCGATAGGTCAGTTGGCGCTGAAGGGCAAACCAAAAGCGGTTTTTGGCACACACCTCTGCACGCCATGTCCCCACGCCGACAGCAGCGTCAAAGCCCAGAACCTTCACCACATAGTCATAGTATTTTCCGGCTTCATCGGTGGCAAAGAAACCTTTGGAATAGTTTGTTCCATCTGCCAATTTCAAGGGACGGTTGTTGGAATTTTGTGTATATCCCACAAAATGAATACCGGGCAAGCCTGCTTCTGTAGCCCATCGTCTCCACATGGGAATGAAGTCCTGTGGTAGTTGATAGGGGTCAAAGATGACAAAGAGGGGTTTTCCGTCAACCGTTATGTATCTTTTATCCCTAAAAGCAGTTAAGGCATACTGAAAATGGCTTTTGTAATCATCGGCTCCTTCATACTTCTGCTCGACAATCATTTCTGCACGCTGCTTTCCACCTTGTGTCCAGGTATTGGTCCTCCAACTATGATTCGCCCATCCCAGGCAAAAGGGAAAATCGGGCTTTCCACTGGCCAAGACTTCGTTGAACGGACGTTCCAGCAGTTGCTTACCGTTTCCGAACCAATAGTGCCAATAGCAGAAGCCTTCAATTCCGGCGTCACGTGCCATCTCGGCCTGTGCCTCACGCACTTCGGGCAGACGCAGGTCATAATAGCCCAAGTCGGCAGGAACACGCGGCTGATAATGCCCTCTGAACAAGGGCTTTGCACGCCCCACATTGGTCCATTCCGTGAACCCTTTTCCCCACCACTTGTCGTTCTCGGGGATTGGGTGAAACTGAGGAAGATAAAATGCTATGACTCTTGCTTTATGGTCCATGCTGTTTGTTTTAACTTAATGTCATGCCACCGTCGATTTTCAGTGCTGTGCCTGTCACAAAGGAGGAGGCATCGGAGAGCAGATAGACAATGCCCAGGGCAACATCCTGTGGCTGGGCAAAGCGGCGCAGAGGATAGTTCTGCATCTCCTGCTGTCTTTCTTCTTCCGTAAATCCAGAAATGAGCGACGTCTCGACCATGCCGGGGTTTACGCTGTTACAGCGAATACCCTTCGGACCCATTTCCAGAGCCACCGTCCTCATAAACGCATCAATGCCACATTTGGTTGTGGCATAAATGGCATTTCCCGGCGAGACTCTGTAGATGCCTGCTGCGGAGGCTGTAAAGACAATCGAACTGCCGCGAGTCAGTTTTTTCTTTTTGAGCAGCAGCCGTGTCAACAAAATCGGTGCGTTGAGATTGATTTGCTGCACCCTGGTCAGTTCGGCCTCGGTGATGAACTGGGTCGGGACCAGTTTCATGACCCCGGCATTGCAGACAAATCCGTCAAGCGGAGGGCAGTTCTCGACCACTGCGGCCAAATCGTCGGCTGCCGTCAGGTCTGCCTTCACACAGAGGTGCGGCATTTCCGATTCAGGGAGCGTTTCCCATACGGACTTCAGCGCATCTTCACGAAGGTCGGTCAGTACAACCCTTGCACCGGAACGGGCACAGGTTCTGGCCACTTCGCTGCCTATACCACCGGCTGCGCCAGTCACCAGTACGGTTTTCCCTTCTAACGTATATGGATTGTATGACATCATCAATTATTTCAGTGTAAATCCGCCATCAATCTTCAGCGCTGTGCCCGTCATCCATGACGACGCATCCGACAGCAGGAAAATGATGGCGTGTGCAATGTCAATAGGTTGGCCATATCGACCCAGCGGATAGTTCTCTTTGTCCTTCTCGTGCTGTTCGGCAGTCACTTGTCCACGACCGATCAGCGAAGTCTCTACCATCCCCGGATTCACGCTGTTGCAGCGGATTCCCTTCGGGGCCAATTCGAGCGCTGCAGTGCGCATGTAGGCATCGACCGCACACTTCGACGAAGCGTAGATTGCATTGCCGACCGAGGCGCAGAACACTCCACCGGCTGATGCCGTGAACACAATCGAGCCGGGACGGTTCAGTTTCTTTTTCTTCACCAAGAATTTGGTCAAAATGACTGGAGCGACAAAGTTGACGCGATGGATGCGCTCTATTTCGTCCGAAGTGATAAACTGGACAGGCACCAGATTGGTGATGCCGGCATTGTGCGAACAGCCATCAACCGAAGGCATCTCCTTCACCATGTCGGCAATGGCCGTTTCGTCGCTCAAGTCGATAGCATACGTAAGATGCTCTCTTTCCGGGGCATCGAGCATAGCCTTTGTCTCGAGCAGTCCTGCCGGGTTGATGTCCACCAAGAGCAGACGGGCACCCATCTTGGAACATTCAACCGAGGTGGCTAGTCCGATGCCCGAACCTGCCCCCGTCACCATGATGGTCTTTCCCTCCAGCGAATACGGATTGTATGCCATAGCCTAAATTTCCACAAGTTCTGAAACCACGACACCTTCGGTCTCGAAGCGACAAGAAGCCCACGACAGTCCCACACCAAATCCACAGCCAATGAACCGAGTCTTCTTCTCCTCAAAACGACCCTTCAACTGGGTGACGATGGTGAGCGGGATGGAAGCCGAAGCCGTATTGCCAAAGTCCTGAAGGCAGTAAGGCACCTTCTCGGCGGGAAGTTTCAGTTTCGTACGTATTTTTTCGTTCATCAGCAGGTTTGCCTGATGAAATACGAAGTAGTCGCAGTCCTGATAGTCGAAGCCAAAATGCTCGGCCAGCCGCTTCACCGATTTAGGGCCCATCGAGATGCCGAACGAGAAGACATCCATCCCCTTCATCCGCGACTGCAGACGTGTCAGCATGTGTCCATCGACATCCTCCGGCACCAGCGAGTTCTCGGAGAACTGATTGCGGGCACCGCCATCGGGAATGATGAGCGCATCATAACCACTGCCGTCCGTCCCGAAGTAGAACTGAATGGGCGGCGCACCCTCCTGAAATTCAAGGGCCGTCACGGCACCGGCATGGCCAAAGAGCGGGTCAACATAGTCGATGCGGCGCTT
>ONXQ01000205.1 GCA_900321835.1 uncultured Prevotellaceae bacterium | reverse complement strand
TTATTCGGCGGTGAAGTCAACCAGCGTCTTGCGGTAACTGCTGAAGAGACCGGAGCGCGAGATGAAGCCGATGAAACGGCCCTGCTCATCGACCACGGGCAGGTTCCAGACCTTCGTCTCGTCGAACTTCTGCGCAGCCGTCTTCAGGGTGTCGGACGTGGTCAGGACGGCAGGAGGCTGCTGCATGAACGAACGGACACGATACTGGTGATAGAGTTCGGGACGGAACATATACTTGCGCACCGCGTCGAGCGTCATCACGCCGGCCAGCCGTCCCGTGCCATCGACCACGGGGAAGAGGTTGCGGTGGCTGTGGACGATGGTGACGACGATTTTCGAGAGGTCCCAGTCGGGGTGGACAATCGAGAAGTCCTTCTCGAGCAGCGAACCGAGGTTGAGCACCGTGAGGATAGCACTGTCCTTGTCGTGCGTGAGCAGTTCACCCTTGCGGGCCAGACGCATGGCGTAGATGCTGTGAGGTTCGAAGATGTTGATGGTGAGATAGGCCGCAGCCGACACAATCATGAGGGGCACGAAAAGTTGGTAGCCGCCGGTGAGTTCGGCGATGAGGAAGATGCCCGTGAGCGGAGCGTGCATCACGCCCGACATGAGTCCTGCCATGCCGAAGAGCACACAGTTCTGCGCCGCCATGTAGCCTTCGCGACCGTCCTCGATGCCCAGCACCTTGTTCCACAACGCAGCGAAGACGAATCCCGCAAGGGCTCCGACAAACAGGCTCGGAGCAAACACACCGCCGCAGCCTCCGCCGCCGTTCGTGGCTGCCGAGGCAAAGACCTTCATCAGCAGCACCAGCGCCAGGTAGATGAGCAGGCTCTGGGTGCCCTGGCCGTAGAACAGGGTGTTGTGCATCACGTCGTCGGCACTGACATTCTGCAACAACTGCTCAATCACATCGTAGCCTTCACCGTAGAGTGCCGGCAGGAAATAGATGAGCAGGCCCAGCGTGGCAGCACCCACGAGAAACTTCATCCACGGACCGCGCAGACGGGCGAAGATGCGCTCAAACCAGTTCATGCTGCGGGTGAAATAGAGCGACACCAGGCCGCACACCACGCCCAGGACGAGGCAGGCAGGAATGATGTTGATGCTGAACTCGGTCTTGAGCGAAAAGTCGAACATGGCACCCGTGCCGTACAGCGCATACGAAACGCACGCACTCGTCAGGCTCGTCACCATCAGCGGCAGGAGCGACGCCATGTTCAGGTCGAGCATCAACACCTCGAGCACAAACATCATGCCGGCAATCGGCGCCTTGAAGATGCCGGCCACGGCACCTGCGGCTCCGCATCCCACCAGCAGCATCAGCGTGTTGCGCGGAAGGTGGAAACGCTTGCCCAGGTCGCTGCCGATGGCACTGCCCGTCAGCACAATCGGTGCCTCGGCTCCGACACTGCCGCCAAATCCGATCGTGATGGCACTGGCCACCATGCTCGACCAGCGGTTGTGCGCCTTGATGCGGGCCCGCTTGCGGCTGATGGCATACAGCACCTTCGTCACGCCGTGGCTGATGTCGTCGCGCACGACATAACGCACAAAAAGCGCCGTCAGCAGAATGCCGACAGCAGGCAGCACGAGATAGAGCCACGACATCTGTCCGGCGCCGATGCCCTCGGTGAGCAGCAGGCGAATCTCCTCCACCAGCCACTTCAGCACAAAGGCCACCAGACCCGTACACAGCCCCACCACAAGGCTCAGGCCGAGTACCAACTGACGCGACGAAAGACGTGCCGACATCCAGCCCGTCATCGCATCCAGCACGCCCATCTCACGCCGTCGCCAGCGTATCGACATTCCCTTCATCGCAGTATCTCAAATTCGCCGTTTTCCTTCACCCGAATAATCTTCGAAGGCTGATGCTTCTCCTTCGACCGTTGGTTGTAGCGCACGACATAGTCAACCGCCGCCTTCACCTCATCCGAAATTTCGTCGAACGTCCGCGGAGTCGGTTCACCGCTCACGTTCGCACTCGTCGAGACGATAGGCTTCTGGAAACGGTAGCACAGTTCGTGGCTGAACTCCTCGTGCGTCACCCGGATACCCACCGTGCCGTCCTCGGCCAGCAGGTTCGGTGCCAGGCCCGAACCATGCTCGTAGATCACCGTCAGCGGCGACGTGGCCAAATCGACCATGTCCCACACAACGTCGGGCACCCGCCGCACGTAACGCGCCAGACGGTCGGCCGAATCGACCAAGCAAATCAACGCCTTCGCCTCCTCGCGCCGCTTCAATTCATAAACCTTCTTGACGGCCTCCTCGTTCGTAGCATCGCAACCGATGCCCCACACCGTGTCCGTCGGGTAGAGAATCACCCCACCCTTCCGCATCACCTCGATGGCCTTTTTCACTTCGTCCTGTAACATAATCTTTATCTTTTTACCATTACAT
>ONXQ01000104.1:6944-20686 GCA_900321835.1 uncultured Prevotellaceae bacterium | reverse complement strand
ACGTACTCCCGCTCGGAAAATTGCAAATAAATTTGCATTTCCGCTCGCTTATTCGTACCTTTGCATTTTGTGCAATGATGCACCTTAACTATATTGGAATATGCCTAATTCAAAAGACGAAAAGAATAAGAAGGGAAAGCCGACCTCGCCAAAGACCTTAAAGAAAGGCAAAAAGGGTAAGGAGGCGGAAGTGCCGAAAGGGCGTGTGGTGCGTGTGCTGACGGGCATGGTGCTGCTGCTGGTTTCGGTTTATATGATTGCTACATTTGTTTCCTATATCTATACGGGGGCCGATGATTACAGTTTGTGCCAGGGCGACCGACCTGACTTCTGGAGCAGCGAAACGGTGGTGAGCAATGTGGGCAACAAGACGGGTTTGCTTGTTTCCTACTTTTTCATCAACGACTGCTTCGGCTTGGCATCGTTTCTCATCCCCGTGTTTATGATTATTTGTGCGCTTCGGCTCATCGGGTCGTATCGCTTCCGCCTGCTGAAACACTTTGTGCGGATGGGTTTGCTGATGATTTGGCTGAGCATCGTGTTGAGCGTGCTGAGCAAGTTGATTCCGGGCATCGAGGATTCGCACGTGAGATTCGGCGGTGCCCACGGCGATGCCATTCACGCGTTGCTGAACAATGCAGTGGGCGAAATCGGCGTCTATCTCATCATTGCCTTGAGCGTAGTGTTTGTGGTCGTGTGGTTCAGTGTGCAGACGGTCGATAAGATTACAGAATTCTTCCGTTTCCGCCAGATTAAGAAACTGCGCGAAATGGGCGAACGGCTGAAGGAGCGTGTCAAGCACCATCGGCCGGGAGACAATACGGATGATGGGGAAGAAGACGATGCAAAAACCTTTGAAGACCCTCAGAAGAGCACAACGCTGACGTTTGACGCCGATGGCAAACTGGTGGACGAACCTGAAGAGGTCGATGTGGCCGAACAGTCTGACCATGTTGTTCAGCAAAATGCAGAGGCTGACAACAATGTGACGCTGAATCCCGAAGACAAACCAGAGGCTGACGGCGAAGAACCTGGCTTCACCATTGACGAACTGAAGGAGACCGAGAAGGGTGAAGGGACGATTGAGCGTGGCGACATCAACACACCATACGACCCGAAACGGGAACTTGAACACTACAAGTATCCGACGCTCGACCTGCTGGACAAGGGACATGACGACGGGCCGAGCATCGACATGGAGGAGCAACAGGCTAATAAGGAACGTATCATTCAAGTGCTGAAGAGTTTCGGCGTAGAAATCAGAACCATTCGAGCCACCATTGGTCCGACCATCACACTCTACGAGATTACGCTGTCGGAAGGTACGCGCATCAACAAAATCCGCAATCTGGAGGACGACATCGCACTGAGCATCAAGGCAAAGGGCATACGTATCATTGCACCGATACCGGGCAAGGGTACGGTGGGCATAGAAGTTCCAAACAACAAGCCCTGCATCGTGTCGATGGAGAGCATTCTGAATAGCAAGACTTATCAGGAGTCGAAGATGGAACTGCCCTGTGCCATTGGCAAGACGATTACGAACGAGGTGTTCATGGTCGATTTGGCAAAGGCGCCCCACATGCTCGTCGCCGGTGCGACAGGTATGGGTAAGTCGGTGGGTCTGAACGCCATCATCACTTCGCTGCTCTACAAAAAGCACCCCTCGGAACTGAAGATGGTGATGGTGGACCCAAAGAAGGTCGAATTCAGCGTCTATGCACCGATTGCCAACCAGTTTCTTGCAAAACTTGAGGACGAGGAAGAAGCCATTATCACCGACAACCAGCGCGTGATCAAGACGCTGCAGGCGCTCTGCAAACTGATGGACGACCGCTACGTCACGCTCAAGTCGGCTCGGGTGCGCAACATCAAGGAATATAACGAGAAGTTCAAAGCCCGCCAACTGAGCCCGCTCGAAGGCTATGAATATATGCCCTACTATGTAGTCGTCATCGACGAGTTCGGCGACCTCATCATGACGGCAGGCAAGGAAATCGAAGTGCCCATCTGCCGCATCGCACAGTTGGCACGTGCCGTGGGCATCCACATGATTATTGCCACACAACGCCCGACGACGCGCATCATCACAGGTACGATTAAGGCCAACTTCCCTGCCCGCGTGGCATTCAAGGTGTCGTCGATGATTGACTCCCGCATCATTCTCGACCGTCCCGGAGCCAACCAACTCATTGGTCGTGGCGACATGCTTTACTTGCAGAGTGCTGACCCTGTACGTGTACAATGTGCCTTCGTCGATACGCCCGAGGTGGAACGCATCTGCCAATACATCAGTCAGCAGCAGAAGTTCCCGGAGATGACCTATCTGCCCGAACCGCCGATGGAAGAGGGCGGAAGCGGCAGCAACGATGTTGATACGCAGAGCCTGGATGCCATGTTTGCTGAAGTGGCACGCATGGTCGTGGCCAAGCAGGCAGGTTCGACGTCGAACATCCAGCGCCAGTACTCTATCGGCTACAACCGCGCAGGCAAACGGTGTGGTTGGTCCGCAGATTGGCTCGAAACCACGTGAGGTGCTCATTCAAGACCTCAATTCTCTCGAAACTTTATTGCAAAACTTAGGCGTAAACTAATTTGATTAGATATAATCCTTATACTCTTAACTAATATGGGGTGGAGATTTAGAAAAAGAATCAAACTGCTTCCTGGTATTTTTTTGAATATCAGTAAAAGTGGATTTGGACTCAATCTAGGAATTAAAGGTGCAAATGTTACTATTGGTCCTAATGGTACTTCTGTCAACACAGGCATTCCTGGAACGGGACTATATAGGCGAGATCGAATTGACACATCTGCTTCTCAAAGAGATGTTTCAGAGTATTATTCTATAGAAGATAATTATCAAGATGATGCTTGTAAGAATCCTGCTACTCCCCAGCATAATACAGCCAGAATGCATAATGCTGATGTTCCTAAGAGTGAAGAACTAACACAGTGTGTTGGTAATTGTGAACATAGTAAAGAAACCGTGGACGTAACCAATGCTTTCGACCGTGTGGCACAGCAGGCATCGGGACGGCTTGCAATGAAAGATAAAGCAGGCAATGGAGAGGAAGATGAGCCGAACTTCACCATCGATGAACTGAAAGAAACGGAGGAAGTTACAGGCTTAACTTTCCAAGAGGATCTTTCTGTTCCCTATGACCCGAAACTGGAACTATCGCACTACAAATATCCGACACTCGATTTGCTGGAACAGGGCAAAGACGAAGGTCCCAGCATCGACATGGCAGAGCAGAATGCAAACAAGGAGCGCATTATTCAGGTATTGATGAGTTTCGGCGTGGAAATATCCACCATTCGCGTTACGATCGGTCCAAGTGTTACTTTGTACGAGGTAACATTATCGGAGGTAACATCAATGAATAAGTTACACTATCTGGAGGATGATATAGCATTGAGTTTAGCCGCAAAAAGTGTTCGGATTATTGCGCCAATGCCAGGTAGAGGGACAATTGGCATTGAGGTCGCTAATATTAAACCTTATAATGTTTCGATTGAAAGCATTTTGAATAGTAGGACATATCAAGAGTCGAGAATGGAACTTCCTTGTGCAATAGGAAAGACAACTACTAATGAAGTGTTTATGTTCGACTTGACAGATGCCCCTCATGTTTTGATCGCCGGTTCTTCAGGGCAAGGAAAGTCAGTTGCGTTAAGTGTTTTGATTACTTCCTTGTTATATAAGAAACATCCTTCAGAGTTGAAATTAGTACTGATGGATGCGCAAGGAATAGAATTAGGACTTTATCAGTCACTCGAAAACCATTTTCTTACTGCTTTAGAAGGAATAACGCCTATTATCACAGAACCTATTGATGCAATGAATACTCTAAATGGTTTGTGTAGGTTGATGGATCATCGTTACAGGGTGTTTAAATCCGCTCGTGTACGCAATATTAAGGAATATAACAATAGGTTTAAGGCTCGCCAACTCAGTCCACTTGAAGGCTTTGAGTATATGCCTTACGTCGTTGTTGTGATTGATTCTTTTAATGCGCTAGCATTTGGATATGAACAAGAAATGATGCAATCATTGACAAGACTTACTCAATTGTCACGAGCAACGGGTATTCATTTAATTATAGCAACAAAGCGTCCTTCAAGTGATATTATTTCGAGTGAGATTAAATCCTATATTCCGGTGCGTATATCTTTCAAAGTGCCAGAAAGAATAGACTCACAAGTTATTTTGGATTGTAATGGTGCAGAAGAACTTGTAAGACCTGGGGATATGTTGTTTAAATATAATAAGGATGTTGTCAGAGTGCAGTGTGCTTTCATTGACACAATTGAAGTTGAACAGATTTGCAAGTATATCAGCCAACAGCAGAAGTTCCCAGAGATGACCTATCTGCCCGAACCGCCGATGGAAGAGGGCGGAAGCGGCAGCAGCGATGTTGATACCAAGAGTCTCGACGCGATGTTTGGTGAGGTGGCACGCATGGTTGTGATGAAGCAGGCAGGCTCGGGTGTGGTTGGTCCGCAGATTGGCTCGAAACCACGTGAGGTGCTCATTCAAGACCTCAATTCTCTCGAAACTTTATTGCAAAACTTAGGCGTAAACTAAAAGAAACAGAACGATGAAACGTTTAATTACCTTGAGCGTGATGCTGTGCAGTTTGCTGATGTGCTATGGTCAGCAAACTGCCATGAAGGTGCTTGACCAAGCCGCAACTAAATTCAAGACGGCAGGGAGTTTGACCATTGGCTATACTTTTTCCATGAACGGTCAGCAAGGCAGCGGAACGATTCAGATGAGTGGACAAAAGTTCAGAAATGATCTTGGCGACCACATCGTCTGGTTCGACGGAAAGACGATGTGGACACTGGTGAAGGCAAACGAAGAAGTGAACGTGACGGAGCCCACGGCTCAGGAAATCTCAGCGATGAATCCCTACGCCTTCGTCTCGATGTATAAAAATGGCTACTCGGCCTCGTTCGGAAAATCAACGAAAAAGTACCATGAAATCATCTTGACTCCAACCAACAAGAAGGGTGGTGCAAAGAAAATCCTGCTCCGTCTGGCAAAAAGTTCGCTTCAACCCACTTACGTCAGCATGACGGCTGCAGACGGAAACGTCGTGAACATTAACGTCACTTCCTTCAAATCCGGGGCCAAGTTCGGCAACTCCACTTTCCGTTTCCATCCCAAGTCGTATCCCAACGTTGAAGTCGTTGACCTGCGCTGACACACAATCACTAAACAATAACATTCAACCAATAACACCTATGGAACATATTCGTTGTCTTATCATTGGCTCTGGGCCTGCCGGCTACACAGCCGCCATCTATGCGAGCCGTGCTAATCTTTCTCCTGTACTCTACGAAGGCATTCAGCCTGGTGGACAATTGACCATCACGGATGCCATTGAGAATTTCCCTGGTCATCCCGAAGACATTTCCGGTCCCGAACTCATGGACCTGATGCGTCAGCAGGTGGAAAAGTTCGACGTAACCATTCGTCAGAACATCTGCGTACGTACCGACCTTTCGCAGCGTCCCTATCATTTCTGGTTCGACGACGACAGCGAAGTGACTGCCGATGCTGTCATAATCGCCACGGGAGCCTCTGCCAAATTCCTCGGACTCGACGACGAGAAGAAGTACATGGGGCAGGGCGTCAGTGCCTGTGCCACCTGCGACGGTTTCTTCTACCGCAAACGCACCGTCGCCGTTGTAGGCGGAGGCGATACGGCTTGTGGTGAAGCACTGTATCTGGCCGGTATCGCCGCCAAAGTCTATCTGATTGTGCGCAAACCCTACTTGCGTGCCACAAAGATTATGCAGGACCGTGTGATGAACAACGAGAAGATTGAGGTGCTTTTCGAGACCAACACGCTGGGATTGTATGGAGAAAACGGTGTGGAAGGCGCGCATCTCGTTCATCGCAAGGGTGAAGCCGACGAGCGCAAGTACGACCTGCCCATCGATGGTTTTTTCTTGGCGATTGGTCACACGCCCAACAGCGCGATTTTCAAACCGTGGATTGAAACTGATGAGACAGGTTTTATTGTCACGAAGGAGGGCACTCCGAAGACGAACCTGCCTGGAATCTTTGCTGCAGGCGACGTGGCCGACCCGACGTATCGTCAGGCTGTGGTCGCAGCGGGCAGTGGTTGTAAGGCTGCTATGGAAGCCGAGAAATATCTGCTGACGCTATGAATCTGCAAGAAAGTTGGCGCCTCTACAGGTTGATCAACAAGAACAAAAGCCTTTCGCTCAAGCGACACCCATTGTTTGAGCAGAACAAGATTATGAAGGTGTTTGGCTACATCTTCATTGGTTTTTGGGCAGTCTATCTGATGCTCTTCGGAGTGATGTTTGCCCAGGTGTTCGACGGAACCAACTATGAGTCGTTCGACCGCATCGACGGTTCCATGCTTGTTTTCCTTGTGATTGACTTCTACATGCGTTTCACGATGCAGGAGACTCCGGCACAGGACACCAAGCCTTACAAACTCATGCCCATTCCGCAGCGATTTCTGCTGAATGTCTTTCTGCTGCGCATCGGACTGAGTACGGCCAACCTGTTCTGGGGCTTCTTCTTCGTACCCTTCGGGCTGCTTGCGGTCGTCAAGTTCTACGGATGGATGGGCTACATCGGTTTCCTGTTTGGCTGGTGGCTCATGTTTGTGCTCAACAGTTACTGGTATCTGATTTGGCGGACACTCATTCAGCGCAACCTGCTCTTCCTGCTCATACCTACGGCCATCTACGCAGCGCTGTTTTACTTCGGCATTTTCCACGACGAGTCGAACACGTGGCTGTTTGACTATACCGTCCAACTGGGTCGTGGCTTCTGCACAGGCAATGTGCTTTGCTATCTCCTGCCCATTGTCCTGACGGTGATCCTGTTTTTCATCAACCGCAAGATGCAGTATCGGAGCGTCTATCGTGAAATTGCCCAGGTGGAACACGTGACCCATGTTCGCTCGCTTGAGATGTCGTGGCTGAACCGCTTCGGAACGATTGGCGAATACATGAAACTGGAAATCAAATCGACCATGCGCAACAAGATTGTGCGCAATCAGTTCATCATGGGCGTCTGCTATATGCTCCTTTTCTGCGCACTCTTTGCATTTACGGATGTTTACGACAGCCAGCCCTTCATGCGCACCTTCATCTGCGTCTATTGTTTCGCCTGCCTGGGCACGATGACGCTGACCTCGGTGATGTGTGTCGAAGGCAACTACATCGACCTGCTCATGTCGCGCCACGAGTCCGTGCTTTCGCTTCTGAAAGCCAAATACTACTTCAACTGCCTCATGCTCATCTTCCCCATGCTCTTTGCGCTGCTGCCCATCTTCAACGGAAAGGTGCTGTGGGTCGAGGCCCTGGCGTGTGCATTCTTCACGATGGGCTGCGTTTTTCCGTTCCTTTTCCAGTTGGCTGTCTATAACAAATACACCCTGCACATGAACCAGAAAGTGACGCGCTCAAACACCCGCAGCAGCAAGACCCAGATTATCTTCTCGTTCGTTGCGCTTTTTGTCCCCATGTTCATCATGTACGCGCTGATAGCCTTGCTCGATACAGCCACCGCATCATGGATTCTGCTCGGTCTCGGACTGACAGGCTTCCTGCTCAATCCCCTCTGGCTCCGCAACATCTACCATCGTTTCATGGCACGCCGTTACGACAACATGGAAGGGTTCAGAAGTTCGCGAGAATAAACATCCTATTTTTCTGTTTTTCACTTTTCACTAACGATTTTTCACTTTTCACTTTACACTTTTCACTCTTTCCTATGGAATTATCCCTTGAAAACGTTCGCAAGACATTCGGCGAGAAAGTCGCCCTTGATATAGACACCTATGTGGTTCACGACGGAGAGATTGTCGGCCTGGTCGGCAACAACGGAGCAGGGAAAACCACCATGTTCCGTGTCATCCTCGATCTCATACGTCCCGACAGCGGAGTTGCCCGCATCGGTGGCATCGCCACGGCCCACAGTGAGGACTGGAAGGTATCGACCGGAGCCTATGTTGACACAGGTTTCCTGATTGATTATCTCACGCCAGAGGAATACTTCGACTTTCTCGGAAAAATCAACCACATCTCCTCCACCGACCTCCAGCAGCGCCTTCAGCAGTTCGACCACTTCATGAACGGCGAAGTCGTCGGAACCAAGACCCTCATCCGTAACCTTTCGGCAGGAAACAAGCAGAAGGTAGGCATCATCGGTGCCATGCTCCATCAGCCGCAGTTGCTCATTCTCGACGAGCCCTTTAACTTCCTCGACCCCTCGTCGCAACATGCCATGAAGTACCTGCTCGAAAACTACAACCGCGAAACAGGCGCCACCATCATCGTCTCGTCACACAATCTGACTCACACCCTCGACATCTGTACGCGCATCACGCTCCTTGAGCACGGCCACATCATCAAGGACCATTCGAAGGACTATGCTAATCTCACAGTCGAAATTGAAGAATACTTCATCCATAACTAAAGTCCTACGACTGTTGCTTTTGACCCTCCCCCTATGGTTGGGAGCAGGAGGAGGGTCGTTGCTCACCTCTTGCCACAGTTCTCGACATGGCACCAAAGGGGGTGTGAGCGAAGAGATGCGCCAACTCGTTCGTGCAGGCATCCTCCTGGGCTTCGACATCGAGGAGGACGACCCCCATGCCCTCTATCTTGAAAGTGCCTCCTGGCTCGGCACCCCCTATCGTTTCGGCGGAATGACGCGCAGCGGTACCGACTGCAGCGGACTGACCTGTTCAATCTACCGCAACGTCTATGGCATCAAGTTGCAGCGAAACAGCAAGAAACAATACGAGAAAAACTGCCACCACGTCAGCCGCAAACAACTTCAGCCCGGCGACCTCGTCTTCTTCGGCAGTGGTGGACGTGCCAGCAACATCAGCCACACAGGTGTCTATCTGATTTCACCCTGTTGGTACAGTCGTACCAACGCAGTGGTACAAAAGTTCCACTGCGCCGAAACCCTCATACCACTGCGCCGGTACACCACACGCATTGCAGGAAGGATGGTCAAAAAAAACACCAGCACATGCAGAGGGGTGCAATGCTGGTGTCCACGTAATTTGTTTTGTGTTTGTGTGGTGGCTATTACGTGTGTGGGTCGTCAGTACCTCATGGGTTGGACTTGTTGCCGGGCCTTGAATTGCGACGATGCCAGGGATTTTGCTGATTGCGAGGGCCGTTTTTGTCGCCATGTGGAGTGAAGTGCTTGAGGGCCTCCATCTGGAATCTCCAGAGTGCGAAACGCACGGCATGAATCTTCTTCCAGGAGATGACGGAGTGGAACTTTTTATAATAGTCTTGTTCCAACCGCTTGTTTTCAACGTCCAACTCCAGAACGCGCTTGACGGCTTTCTCGTAGTCGCTCTCCGTTGCATTTTCGCCACAAGAGCGCATGGCCTCGCGCTGGGCTTCGTTGTTGCGACGCTGCTGGCCGAGCATTTCGTGCAGGATGGGGAAGAGGCGCTGGGCTTCATCGGGTGTGAGTTGGGCTTCACGGGTGACAAATGCCTCCATGTTCTGCCTGTAAAGTTCGGGCGAAAACTCATGGCGTCTGCCCTGGCCGTTGTTGCCTCCCTGTTGGGCAAAACTCAATGCTGTCGTCAAGAAACAGCAACAGATCACAATAATTCGTTTCATATAGTTTTGGTTTAATCGGTTGTTGGATGAAATCTCAATGATGAATCAAGGTTAATACCCTGAAAGATAGGCATAAACGTCGGTGTTGTCAACCATAGCGTACTCAAGAATCTTTTCTTCGTACATGTCGTCCGCATTCATGTCTGCGCTGTATTGAGCGGTTTCCTGTCCTGTAAGGGGCGTTCCGCTGTTCCACAGTTTGGGAATGAAAACGACGGCCAGAGCAATGCTTGCAGCAATAGCCATTGTCCAACCAATCCAGCGCATACGCTTCTTCGGCTGAAGAACCGCTACGTTTTCAGCAGGTGCCTCTGCTTCAGGCAACTGAGCCATGATGCGCTCTGCGAAGTTGTCGAAGTAGCCTTCTGGCACTCGCATCGGCTGGCTGCTCTTTTGGGTATGGATATCAAATGTTTTCATGTTTTGTTGGTCTTTGCTTATTGTTTTGACTCGTGATGACTGATAAGGTTTAATCGGATGCTTGTTTTTTGATGTCAAGAAGCGAGAGCCGTTTTTAATGATTCATTTTTCACTTTTCACTTTTCGCTTTTTACTTTTCATTCGCGTCGGTGGAAGAAGTCTTCAATCTTCTTGACAGCCAAGTGGTAGGAGGCCTTCAGTCCTCCGACGCTGGTTCCTGTCACTTCGGTCATGTCTTCGTATTTCATTTCGTCGAAATACTTCATGGTGAAGACTGCTCGCTGTTTGGCCGGCAGACTGGCAACGGCTGCCTGCAGCAAAGCCTCGGCCTCGTCACCGTCGAAGTACGGATCGCTTTCGAGTGTACCGGCCAGGGTGAGGGTTGCGTCGTCGTCGGTATCGTTGTCATCTCCGATGCTCGTGTCCAGCGAAATGGTTTCGTGCTGGCGGCTGAGGAAGGTCAGGGTTTCGTTGTAGGCGATGCGGTGGAGCCAGGTGCTCAAACGCGCTTCGCCGCGAAAGTTCTCAATTCCCATCCATGCCTTGAGAAATGTGTTTTGGAGCACATCGTCGGCATCATCGTGCCACGTCACCATGCGACGAATCTGCCAATACAGCGGCTGGCTGTATTGGCTGACCACTTTGGCAAAAGCCGCGCGACGTTGTGACGGATTGCGCAACTGGCTGATGATATCTTGCTCGTTGGTTGTCTCCATTTACATTCTTTTGACGTCGGAACTGTGGAAAAGTTTAATTTGAAAAGAAAAAAACCTTGTCGCACGCTGTGTGCAACAAGGTTTCGATGTCCTATGAGTTATTGTTTTTGCTTATCTGAGATAAACTTTGCGTGCTACTTTGCCGACTTTCAGGATGTAGCATCCTTTGGCCAGATGGCTGAGGTCGATGGCTCGGTCGTTGGACTCAATGTGGAAAGTGGCAACCTTCACACCGGCCATGTTGTAGATTTCAAGTACCTGTTTCTCTGCATTCTTGATGTGAACGGTTGCGTCAGTCACTGTGATTGAAACGGCGTTCACTTCCTGTTCGATGGTTGCAGGACGCTGAATGTCCTGCGCCTTCATCTCACAGGGAGAGCAGAGGAGTATTGCTGAAATTGCGATTGAAAGTATATTCTTTACCATAAGCATCGTGTTTACACTATTATAGTTTTCAGTCGCAAAGGTAATAAAAGTTGAGATATGCTGCAAATGTTTTTCAAAAAAAATGAGAAAAAAAGCAATTTTTTTTGCATTACAGCGTTATTGTCATCTTTTCGTGGGCTAAAATCGTGTTTGGAAAGACGCTTTGTGCTTCCTTGAGCAAAATGTTTTCGTCTTCATATCGTGAGGAAAAATGCCCGATGACCAGGCGCTGGGCATGGGACAGTTGTGCCATTTGCGCTGCCTGGCGTGCTGTAGAATGAAACACACGGGCACAAAGTTTTTCCTCCGCATCGGCAAACGTTGCCTCATGGTAGAGTAAGTTGACTCCGTGGAGAAGTTCAGCGTTTTCAGGCTTGAACATGGTGTCGGAACAGTAGGCGTAAGAGCGTGGTGGCTCTCGCTGAATGACCAGTTCGGAGTGGGGAACAACCACACCTTCGTTTGTGACGAAGTCTGCTCCAGCCTTGATGTTGTTGATTTGGCTGACGGGTATCTGATAGTGTTCGATGGCTTCGCGACGTATGTGTGGCAGGAGCGGTTTTTCTTTGAAAAGGTAACCACAGCAGCGGATGCGGTGTTTGAGTGGGATGCTATACACGGTTACGCTTCGGTCTTCATAGACAGGCAGGAACTGGTGGGTATCGACAGGATGAAAAACGACTTCGAACTCCATCCCATTGCAAAAGTAATCCAGCAGGGGACGGAACACACCTTCGATGTCTTCAGGGCCGTAAATGTGGAGTGGGGCAGTGCGGCCCAGCAGTCCTTGAGTCGAGATGAGGCCGGGAAGTCCGAAACAGTGGTCGCCGTGCAGGTGTGAAATGAAGATGGTGTTCATACGGCTCAGATGGATGTGGTTGGAACGCAGGTGTACCTGGGTTCCTTCGGCACAATCGACGAGAAAGTATTTTTCACGGATGTTGACAATCTGGGCGCTGCCATTGTGGCGCAATGTTGGCAAGGCACTTCCGCATCCTAAAATGGTCACTTCAAACTTTTCCACGGCTCTTATATATATAATAGGTGTAAAAACAGTCAAGGATTTTAAGGACTTTAAGGATTTTTGTTGTTTTGAAAATCCTTGTGTTCCTTAAAATCCTTGACCCAACGAATGTCTGTCAGAGATTACTTCTGCTCTGCTTCCATGCTGGCTTTCAGTTCGGCCAGAGCATCGATGTCGCCGAGCGTTGTGCTGGCTGCCTTGTTCTGGATGACAGGAGTTTCTTCCTTGTCACGACGGCTGGCCTTCTTCTCGGCTGCAGCAGCCTTCTTGGCGGCACGGGCTTCAGCGCGTGCAACGTCTTCGAAGATGCGGCTGTGAGAGAGGATGATGCGCTTGGCGTCCTTGTTGAACTCGATTACCTTGAACTCAAGTTCTTCACCGAGTTGTGCCTGGCTTCCGTCTTCCTTGACGAGGTGCTTCGGTGTGGCAAAGCCTTCAACGCCGTGCTCAAGTTGGATGACTGCGCCCTTGTCGAGCACTTCGATAATCTTACCTGTGTGAACGCTGTCCTGTGTGAAGATGGTCTCGAAGTTGTTCCAGGGGTTCTCTTCGAGTTGCTTGTGACCGAGGCTGAGGCGACGGTTTTCCTTGTCGATGTCGAGAACCTGTACTTCGATGGGAGCACCAATCTGTGTGAACTCTGACGGGTGCTTAATCTTCTTGGTCCAAGAGAGGTCGCTGATGTGGATAAGTCCGTCAACACCTTCCTCAATTTCAACAAACACGCCGAAGTTGGTGAAGTTGCGCACTTTGGCGGTGTGCTGGCTGCCAACGGGGTATTTGGTTTCGATGTTCTCCCACGGATCTTCCTTCAGTTGCTTGATGCCGAGACTCATCTTACGCTCCTCGCGGTCGAGGGTCAGGATGACAGCGTCCACCTCGTCGCCGACTTTCAGGAAGTCCTGTGCAGAGTGGAGGTGTGCGCTCCAAGACATTTCACTCACGTGGATGAGACCTTCTACGCCCGGAGCAATCTCGATGAATGCACCGTAGTCGGCCATAACAACCACCTTGCCGTGTACTTTGTCACCAACCTTGAGGTTGGGGTCGAGTGCTTCCCAGGGATGGGGAGTGAGTTGCTTGAGACCGAGGGCGATGCGGCGGCGCTCGTCGTCGAAGTCGAGGATGACAACGTTGAGTTTCTGATCGAGTTCGACAACTTCCTTCGGATCGCTGACGCGGCCCCAAGAGAGGTCAGTGATGTGGATAAGACCGTCCACGCCACCGAGGTCGATGAACACACCGTAACTGGTGATGTTCTTGACGGTACCTTCCAGAATCTGACCCTTCTCGAGGTGGCTGATGATTTCTTTCTTCTGTGCCTCAAGTTCTGCTTCGATGAGCGCCTTGTGGCTGACAACGACGTTGCGGAATTCCTGGTTGATCTTGACAATCTTGAATTCCATCGTCTTGCCTACGAATGTATCGTAGTCGCGGATAGGCTTCACGTCGATCTGGCTGCCGGGCAGGAATGCTTCTGTGCCCAGTACATCGACAATCATACC
>ONXQ01000104.1:0-6875 GCA_900321835.1 uncultured Prevotellaceae bacterium | reverse complement strand
GACAGCACGAGTTGTCCCTTCTTGTCTTCCTGGTTCTCGATGAGCACTTCAACGGTGTCACCAACGGCCAGGTCGGGGTTGTAGCGGAATTCGCTGCGGGGGATGATACCTTCGCTCTTGTAGCCGATGTTCACGACTACTTCGCGGTCGTTGATGCTGGTGACAACACCGTCAACGACGTCATTGTCGGCAACCTTGTTCAGCGTTGCCTCGTAGGCCTTGGCGGCCTCTGCCTTTTCGGCTGCTGAGAAACCTTCGTTTTCAAACGACTCCCAGTCGAAACCTTCCAGCGGTTGAATGTTTTTTGTTTCCATAAAAAAAATTAAGTTTTTAATTAGAAATGTGAGACTTTATGTTGTTAAAAACATAATGAAATGCGGGAGGATTTATGGGCTCCTTCCGCAAATCGGGTGCAAAGGTACGAATATTTCGCTAATCTACAAAATGTTAGGTTATATTTTTTCAGAAAAAATCATCAATAGAATGTACCGAAAATGTTACGTCGGTGCGCTGAAAACTTCACGGCTGTGTACTGAAAACAGTACTGCGTGTGTGCTATAAACTTTACGGCGGTGTACTGAAAATTATACTGTGGTGTACTGAAACTTACACTGTGGTACATAACGAGCTGTGGCACAGTGCAGATAAAGCTGCACTGTGCCACAGTATAATCGTAGGTAACAAGTATTTACTTCACGGTAATCTTGGCAACCTTTCCACCGGCACGGACGATATAGACGCCTGGGGCCTGGGTGGCGTTGGAGGCGGCACGGGTGCCGTTGGAGGTGAAGAGGTCGAACTGTGGATAGCCTTCGACGTAGATGATGTGGTTCTCAACGCGCACGTTCAGTTCGTTGCCTGTGTAGGTTGATTCGATGACGGGCTGCTGAATGGCTGTCGGTGTGGTGGCGGGGTTGGTGTGGAGGGCAATCCAGGCCACCTGGTCGGCTGTGCCTGACTGTGCGGTGTTGATGCCGCTCGTGACGCTTTCGTCAACAATGCGGCGAACCTTGAATCCTATGGTGTAGGTTGTCTCCATCTGTGTGTCGGGGTCAATGCCGGTGGTGGAGATGGTGCCGCGGTTGCGGAAAACGGCGGGTGTGGGCAGGTTCAGGGTCTGGTTGTCGCAGAAGATGATAGGCGAGAGCAGATGGAGTGTGTCGGTCACGGCTTCTTCCTCGGTGTTTCCTGTGGTGTATTCGAAATACTCGTCGGAGGGAAGGTTGGTGACGACTGCCGTCTGTCCGTAGCCGGCTGCCAGATAGGTGCTGGCTGTGGGGTCAACACATGCGTCGCCGGGTGTCACGGCGATGTAGGAGAGGTACTGGGTGACGGAGGGCACGATGTGCTTGCCGCGGGTGTTGATTTCTCCGTCTTCATACATGACGACGCAGCGGAATCCGGTGTTGGTGATGTTCCACACTTTGTGCATGAGTGGACGTGTCGTGTCGGTTGTGCCGTTGGACGAGGCGATGACGATGGGGGTGACGCCTTCTGAGAAAGGCTCTTTGAAGGTCACGTCGAGGGTGTCAGCCTTGATGGGCAGGCTGCCGACTTCGATGTCCATGCCGTCGAAATGGTAGTTGCCAAAGGGGATGGCCATGAAGGGGAGGGTTTCTTTGTTCTTGAATGTGCCGGTCTTCGACTGCTTGCGCCATTTGATGGGGGTGAAGGTGAAGCCGGTACTTGTGATGGCTGAATTCTTGATGTACGGCTCCATGACGAGGTTGCCGTTGTTGTAGGAGGCGAGGCCGAAGAAGACGGCTGGCTTTTCGTCCATCTCGTAGTTGAAGGTGACGGCTTTCTCGCCTTCGTCGGCCATGTTGATGATGCCGTATTGGAGGAATGCACTTCCGCTGGTGCCGGCGACTGTGACGGTGGCTTCGCCGCTGGTGCGCTGTGTGCGGTCGCTGTCGTAGTTGCGGATGCGGTAGGACACGAGTCCTTCGGCTTCCTGCAGGTTGTCCTGATAACTCAGCGTCGTGCTTGACGGCTTATACAGGGAGGCTATGGAGGTCCAGCGTCCGCCGGTCAGTTTGCGTTCGATGTGGATTGAGTCGGTCTGTTTTCCGTTGTTGTTTTTCCAGACGAGGTTGGCTTTCTTGTCACTGGCGAGGAGTGTGGCCTTCAGGTCGGTGGGTGCTTTGTGGTTCCAGGGCATGAAGTATTCGTTCTTGTCGTCGTAGGCAAAGGTGGAGTTGTAGGCTTTGTAGATTTTTCCGCCTTCGCTGATGGCGCCGTTTGTCCACACCTCGCGCTTGGTTTCGACGGCGTTATAGACTGCCAGGCGTTCCAGCCATGCGTTTTCGGGACGGTCGGCGCGTGCCAGCACGGCGGTGAGCCATTCGCCGTTCTTCTTGCTGTCGTTGCCGCTGCCCCAGGTGTACCATCCTTCGCTTTCGGTCGTAAATCCGCTCTCGCCCGACCAGTTGGCGCCGTTGTTCCACTCCGTGGCCCAGACGGGCAGGCCGGTGACATTGTGTAGCGACCAGAGGCGGTCGATGCAGCCCTGTGGACTTTGTCCGCCGATGTAGTAGTGTGTGGCTACGAAGTCAACGCGGATGTTGTTCTCGCGACACCAGTCTACGTATTCTTTTACCCAGCCGGTGTTGGGGTTGCAGCAAGCGAAAGTACCGATGCGCTTACCGCTGTAGAGGAATTCGGCTGCGTGGTCAACGAGCGTAGTGGTGGCACAGTTGTCACGCGGATCCTCAGGAAATTTGGTCACGTAGGTATAGACTTCTTTTGCACCGCCAGTGTTGTCGGGCTCGTTCTGGCCGAGCACGTGGGTACAGGTTCCGTCGCTGGCGTTGATGTTATCCCAACTTTCCCAGGCTCCTTTCCAGCCTTCTCCGTTGGAATTGCCGGCTTCGTGGTGGCGCTGTGGCACGTATTCGTAGTTTGTTTCCGATGTGCGCCCGGCTCCCCAGTTGTAGTGCCAGGTGGCATTGAAGTCGTTGGGGCCAACGTCGCACGTTCCCTTCTTCGACGGCCACTGCCAGCGGAAGATGCGGAAGAAACCGACCTTGCCGGCCAGTTCGGCACGCAGTTGCACCTCGATGTCCTTGTGGTTAGCGATGTAGCAGTGGCTGTAGCCTGTGCCGTTGGGCATGTTGGCCACGGTGAGCATGTAGCCGCGCTTGAGTTTGAACGAGCGCATGGTATCGACCCACGGGCCGCTGGTCTGGCGTGCGTCGCCGTTGTACTGGTAACTGTCGCCTGTGAAGTTGTCGCCTGTATAGACGGTCAGCGGATAGAAGTCTGTGCCGTCGGGGCTCTTCGTGTCGCTGTGCGGCATGACAATGGCGCCGTGCAGGTAGATGCTCACGCGGCAGTTGCCGTTATTGACCAGTGTAACGCCGTTTGCCTTCACTTTCCTCAGATAACTGTTGATGACGACCGACGGGCGGATGTTCTGGAAGATGACGGTGGCATCGGGGTTCTGGATGTCGATGCTGCCGGCAGTGGTGAAGGGGGTGGTGTTGGTGATGACATAGTCGATCGGTTCAGTAATCGTGACCGTCCCGGTCACCTGATCGACCGTCTGGACCGT
This sequence comes from uncultured Prevotellaceae bacterium, assembly GCA_900321835.1. Taxonomy (GTDB): domain Bacteria; phylum Bacteroidota; class Bacteroidia; order Bacteroidales; family Bacteroidaceae; genus UBA3839. Next base: position 3,322 of record ONXQ01000104.1, on the reverse strand, counting down.
GTTCTGTGCCCAGAGCGATGTAGCGCAAATGCTGGCCATCAGCACGGCACCCATAAGTTTCTTGATGTTCTGAATCATGATGTGTAAAGTGTGTTAAGTTAATAATCAGAGAATGAAGTTAGGTTTAGGCCCGATTCGTGACAAAGTTACACTTATTTTTTTGTAACCTTTCAATGATTGCATGAAAAACTGCCCGATTGTTAATGTTTTTTAACGAATGACACACGGAAAAGGGTGGGAAAGTGCATGACGGTGTTCAGCGTTGTACCAAAAAAAATCCGGCGCGGTGGTACAGTGTACCAACGCAGTGGAACAAAAATACCGGCGCAGTGAAACTCCCGTACCGCCGCGTTGGTACTTTTGTCCGTTCGCCGATGTGTTTTTGTCACGCTGAATAATGGGAAAAATGTACTTAAAAGTGGCCAATAATCGTTTTTGAGTAGGCGAGTGTGAAAAAAAAACGCCTTTTCGGTGGATTTTTTGTTTACTTTTGTTAACTTTGCAAAAATTTTTACGTTTTTACTCCGTGCTTTGCCCGTTGGAATCCGGTGCATCGTACGTTGTGATTGAATTTGGAACAATGACTTTTACAGCCGAACAAATCGCTGCATACACAGGTGGAACGGTCGAGGGAGACCCTCAGACACAGGTGACAACCTTTGCGAAGATTGAAGAAGGAGTGCCTGGCGCCATATCCTTTTTGGCCAACCTGAAGTATGAACCCTATCTTTATGAGACCAAGTCGAGCGTCGTGCTCGTCAGCCGTGACTTCCAACCCTCGCAGCCTGTCAGTGCGACCTTGGTACGTGTGGACAATCCGTATGAGACGGTGGCCAAGTTGCTGCAGATGTACGACAGCATGAAGCAGAAGCGCGAGGGTATCTCGTCGCTGGCCTTCATCGACGAGACGGCAACCGTCGGCGAAAACTGCTACATCGGTCCGTTCGTCGCCATCGGCGAAGGCGCAGTGATTGGCGACAACGTGGTGCTGCACCCCCATGTGACCATCGGCAAGAATGCCAAAGTCGGTTCGGACACCGAAATCTACTCCAACGCCGTCGTCTATCACGACTGCCAGGTAGGGCAGCGCTGCATCCTCCATGCAGGCTGTGTCATCGGTGCCGACGGTTTCGGGTTTGCACCCACTCCCGACGGCTACGAAAAAATTCCGCAAATCGGCATTGTCCGCATCGAAGACGACGTCGAGATTGGTGCCAACACCTGCGTTGACCGCTCCACGATGGGCGCCACCGTCGTCCATCGCGGCGTCAAGTTGGACAACCTCGTCCAAGTGGCCCACAACTGCGAAGTGGGCAGCCACACCGTCATGTCGGCACAAGTCGGCGTGGCCGGCAGCGCAAAGATAGGCGAATGGTGCATGTTCGGCGGACAAGTCGGCATCGCCGGCCACATCACCGTGGGCGACCATACCAACGTCGGTGCCCAGTCGGGCATCACGGGCGGAAACCTCGCCGCACACGGAGGCGCCACCATGATGGGCAGCCCTGCCATCGACCACCGCCTCTGGTCGCGACAGATGATTGCCCAGAAATCGCTGCCCGAACTTCTGAAAGAAGTGGCAGCCCTGAAGAAAGAAATCGAAACACTAAAAAACAAGTAAATGCAAAAGCAACTCACGCTGAAGGAGTCGTTCACCGTGCAGGGAAAAGGTCTGCACACCGGGCAGTTCATCACTGCCACCTTCAACCCGGCTCCCGAGAACCACGGTTATAAAATCCAGAGAATAGACCTGCCCGAACAGCCCGTCATCGACTGCATCGCTGAAAACGTCAGCGACACACAGCGCGGCACCGTCCTCACACGCGACAACATCAAGGTTTCGACCATCGAACACGCCATGGCAGCCCTCTACGCCTCGCGCATCGACAACTGCCTCATCCAACTCGACGGCCCCGAAATGCCTATCCTCGACGGATCCGCACTCGTCTTCGTCAATGAAATCCAGCGCGTCGGACTTGTTGAGCAGAACGCCAACAAAGACTACTACATCGTCAAGCACAAAATAGAAATCAAGGGCGAAAACGGCGAACACCTTCTCCTCCTGCCCGACGAGGAATTCAGCGCCACGACGATGATTGCTTTCCAGTCGAAGATACTCGCCTCGCAGTTCGCCACCCTCGACCACGTCGATGACTTTGCCACCGAAGTCGCCTCTGCACGCACCTTCGTCTTTGTCCGCGAGATAGAGCCCCTGCTGCAGATGGGACTCATCAAAGGCGGCGACCTCGACAATGCCGTTGTCATCTACGAGAACGAACTTCCCCAAGAGCGCTACGATGCCCTCGCCGACCAAATCGGCATCCCACATCGCGACGCCACACAACTCGGCTACATCCAGAACCGTCCGCTGACATGGCCCAACGAAACCGCACGCCATAAGTTGCTCGACATCATCGGCGACCTTGCACTCGTCGGAAAGCCCATCAAGGGACGTGTCATCGCAACGAAGCCCGGACACACCATAAATAATAAGTTCGCGCGTGAAATACGCCGTGACATCCGAAAGCATGAAGTGCAGTGCCCCAACTACGACCCCAACCAGGAACCCGTGATGGACGTCAACCGCATTCGCGAACTGCTGCCCCATCGCTATCCGATGCAACTCGTCGATAAAATCATAGCCATCGACGAAAACTACATTGTGGGCGTGAAGAATGTGACGAGCAATGAACCGTTCTTCACGGGACACTTCCCGCAAGAGCCAGTCATGCCAGGCGTTCTTCTCATCGAAGCCATGGCACAGGCAGGCGGTCTGCTGGTGCTTAACACGCTGGAGGAACCTGAACGCTGGAGCACCTACTTCATGAAGATCGACAATGTCAAGTTCCGCCGCAAGGTTGTCCCAGGCGATACCCTCATCTTCAAGGTCAAATTGCTGGCTCCTGTGCGTCGTGGAATTTCTTCGATGAAAGGTCTCATCTTTGTCGGAGACACCCTCGTGGCCGAGGCGGAGTTCACTGCTCAAATCATTAAGAATAAGTAAATCAACATTTCTTCTGCAACTTGATTGCACACCAAACTGTTTTCTATGGCAAAGATTAGTCCTTTAGCCTTCATCGATCCCGAGGCTAAGATAGGTGAGAACTGCGAAATCGGTCCGTTCTGTTTCATCGACAAGAACGTTGAAATTGGCGACAACAATGTTCTCATGAATAGTGTGACGCTGTTGAGCGGTACGCGAATGGGGAACGAAAACACGCTTTTTCCCGGAGCCGTCATCGGCGCAATTCCTCAGGACCTGAAGTTCAAGGGGGAAGATTCGACGGTTGAAATCGGCAGCGGCAACCGCATTCGTGAGAAC
>ONXQ01000040.1 GCA_900321835.1 uncultured Prevotellaceae bacterium | reverse complement strand
CATCTCCGTGTTGATGTTGATGGTATAGTTCGACGACCACGGCGCCCGCATGTGCGGGTTCCAGATGCCCTGCAGATTGGCAGGCACGGCCCGTTGGCGCGATGACGAAATGAGAAGGTAGCGGCCGTAGTCGAACAGCAGTTTTTCCATTCCCGTGTCCTCCGTTCCCTCGCTGTACTGACGGAGCCGCACGTCGGTCGGAATCGTGTCGCGCAGGTGTTCCAGACGTCCTAGCGACAGGTGCACACGGTCGAACAGACGCTTGAAGTCTGCATAGTGAGCCACGGCCACCTTCGCCGGATCTTTCGCCATGACACGTTTCAGACGGCTGTCGGCCAGGGCTGCCTCGTCCTTGCCCTCGAGATAGGGATGACGGTCGTTGCCGTTGAAACTCGTCGCCGCCGTGACATAGACGTAAACCGACTGAGCACCCTCGATGTGCAGGCCCTTCGCGTCGGCACGCACACGTCCGTTGCACCGTCCCACAGCCACGTTCGTCTGCCACCGCATTCCGTACGTCTCCGGACCTGTGCCCCAGTCGATCGGGTCGCGACCCTGCTTGTTGTAATAGTTCGGATCGACACGCCACGGCGCACGTCCGCGCATCACAATCGTGTTGTCGCCGCGCGTCTCCAGTTCGGGGTTCATGGGCGACGTCACGCTGATGTCGAGCCACATGTCGCGCCCCGTGAGATGGATGACCATCGCCTGGTCAGGCTCCGACACGTACATGCTGCGCTCGTAGGCATTGCCCGCCTTCACGAACGACACACTGGCCCGTGCCTCGTCCATCACGAGTTCGCGGCGATAGCGCAGGAGGTCGCCACCCGGCGGACGTCCGTCGAGCCAGCGCGGATAGCGGTAAGCAATGTGCAGGTCGCCCAGCGGCATGTAACTCTGCGAATACAGGCCCTGCATCCGTTTGCACAGTTCGTTCGCCCGTCCGAAGTCCTTCTGCGCCAGCGCCTCGCGCACCTGCGGCAGATACTGCGACGCTTCGGGATTCATGCTCGTCGGCTGCGGACCGCCCGACCACAACGTCGCCTCGTTCAGACTGATCAGTTCCTCATCGACCGTGCCCCACACCATCGCGCCCAGACTGCCGTTGCCCAGCGGCAACGCCTCTTCCCAAGCCTCGGCAGGGCGGTCGTACCACAGCCGCGAACCCTGTCCGTCCTGCGCCCATGCGGCGACCACCGTCAGCAGCCAGCCGATGAGCCATACCTGAAATTTCTTTGTCATGTCCGTCAGTTTTTTGATTTCCAACGGCAAAGATACGCCTTTTCACCGAAACCACCGCCTCGGCGCACCGTTTTTTTCATCCCCGGCCCAGTTCGTCCGAATTTCGTCCGCAGACGAAAAAAATTTCGTCCGCAGTCCATTTTCATTTCGTCTGCGGACGAAATTCAGTTCCACTGCGCCGGTACAAAAATTCCACCGCAGTGGTACGGTCGTACCAGTGCGGTGGAACTCAGGGGATGCTGTGGCGCGTGGCGGGGTCAGAACATACGGACAACGCGCTGAAGTCCGGCGACGAAGGCATCGACTTCCTCACGCGTGTTGTAGAGGGCGAACGAGGCGCGGACGGTGCCTTCGATGCCGAGACGGCGCATGAGGGGCTCGGCGCAGTGGTGGCCAGTGCGCACGGCGATGCCCAGTCGGTCGAGCAGGGTGCCGAGGTCGAGGTGGTGGATGCCGCGGACGTTGAAGGAGAAAGCCCCCCCCATCCCCCCCGATAGGGGGGAGTTATAGCCATAAATTGTAATATTTTCGATTTGTTGTAGTTGCTGGAGCGCGTATGCTCCGAGTTCGCTTTCGTAGGCATGAATGTTGTCCATGCCGATGGCGGTGACGTAGTCGAGGGCGACGGCGAGGGCGTGGGTGCCGACGTAGTCGGGGGTGCCTGCTTCGAACTTGTAGGGCAGGTCGTTGTAGGTAGTGTGCTCGAAGGTGACTTTGCGAATCATCTCGCCACCGCCCTGATAGGGGGGCATCTGCTCGAGGTACCGTTCCTTGCCGTAGAGTACGCCGACGCCGGTCGGGCCGTAGATTTTGTGGCCGCTGAAGGCATAGAAGTCGCAGTCGAGCGCTTGCATGTCAACGGAAAAATGGGGTGCCGACTGGGCTCCGTCGACGAGGACGGGGATGTCGTGCTGATGGGCCTTTGCAATGATGTCGCCGACGGGGTTGACCGTGCCGAGGACATTCGAGACGTGGGTTACGCAGACGAGTCGTGTCCGTTCGTTGAGAAGGGTTTCAAAGACTTCGAGGTCAAGTGTATAGTCGTCGCGCATGGGGACAACGCGGAGGGTCATGCCTTTGCGCTCGCAGAGCATCTGCCAGGGAACGATGTTGCTGTGGTGTTCCATCTCGGTGACGATGATTTCGTCGCCTGCGTGGCAGAAGGCTTCGCCGAACGAGAAGGCCAGCAGGTTGATGCTTTCGGTCGTGCCGCGGGTGAAGATGATCTCGCTCGCAGAACGGGCGTTGATGAAGCGACGCACGGTTTCGCGCGACTGCTCGTGCAGTTCGGTGGCTTGTTGCGAGAGGAAGTGGACGCCGCGGTGTACGTTGGCATTCACGTTGTAGTATTCGTCGCTGATGGCTTCGACGACGCAGCGCGGCTTCTGCGTTGTCGCGGCATTGTCGAGATAGACGAGCGGACGGCCATAGACCTCACGCTGGAGGATGGGGAAATCTTCTCGTGCCTCACCCCCGACCCCTCTCCGCGGGGAGAGGGGAGTATATACTGTTTCTTGATGTGATGCCATTTTTCTGTTTTTGTTATGTGGAGAGCGGGTTTCTACGCCCCTCTCCCCTCGGAGAGGGGTTGGGGGTGAGGCTCGCATAGGGCACATCCTGTGCATTTATTCAGTTCGCCGCGGAACCGTTTGTCAATCAGGTGGTGCAGACGGTCGCGCAGGGGTTGGAGACGCACCTGTTCGATGACTTGTCCGACGAAGGCATTCTTCAGCAGCAGTCGGGCTTCGGCTTCGGCAATGCCGCGCTGCTGCATGTAGAAGAGGGCTTGCTGGTCGAGCACGCCTACGGTCGAGCCGTGGGAGCACTGCACGTCGTCGGCATAGATTTCGAGCATCGGCTGGGTGTAGATGCGGGCCGTGTCGGTGGCGCAGAGGTTGTTGTTGGTCTCTTTCGACGAAGTCTTCTGGGCGTCCTTGCGCACCAGAATCCGTCCGGCGAAGGCGCTGACAGCCTCGTCGTCGGCCACGCACTTGTAGAGTTCGCGGCTCGTGCAGGAGGGTGCAATGTGGTCGATGAGCGTGTTGTTATCGACGTGCTGGTTCTTGTCGGCCACCACGCAGCCGTTCATCGTGATTTCCGAACGCTCGCCCGTCAGAGCGACGTCGGCGGTGTTGCGCGTCAGACCGTTGTAGAGGGTGATGCTGTTGTGCGAGACGACACAGTCGCTGCCCACCGTCATCTGCAGGTTGGAGAAGCGGCGGCAGGAGGTGTGCGTCTCCTCCAGTTCGTAGAGGTCGAGGCGGCTGCGGTCGGCGCAGAACACTTCGATGACCTGCGTCGTGAGGAACGACACGGTGTCCATCGCATGGTCGCACAGCAGGATGGTGGCTTCGGCACCTTCCTCCAGCACGATGAGCACACGGCGGTTGACCATCATATCGACCGGGCTGCGCAGGATGTTGATGACCTGCAAGGGGTGGTTCATACGCTCGCCCCGCGGCACGTGGACAAAGAGTCCGTCCTGGGCGAAGGCGGTGTTCAGCAGGACCTCACCCCCCGGCCCCTTCTCCGAAAGAGAGGGGATGACGGAAGCACATTTGTTATAGTATTTTGCTACTATGTCGGGATGGTCGATGCAGGCCTGACGGAGAGACGAGACGTAGGGAATCGGCTTCTCCAGCAGTGGCTGGTCGTTGACCAGATAGACAAGGTCGGTCGAGAGATTGGGAACGTCGCAGCGGAAGACTTCGCGCGGATTGACGGGGATGCGGACACGGCTGAGGTTCAGGCCGTAGTCGGGCGCAAAGGCTACTGCCACGTCGGTGTAGCGGTAGCGTTCCTCCTTCAGCGTCGGGAAACCCTGTGCCGCAAACTGCTGCATGGCCGCGTCGCGCACGGCGTTCATCACGGGTGCGCTGCCGCTGCAGATCAGTTCGCGCTGCGAGGCGTAGAGGTCGATGTATTGTGAAGCCTCATCCCCGCCCCCTCTCCGAGGGGAGAGGGGAGTGGCTACAATTTCGTTAGCCTTCATATCCGTCTATATTATTAGATTAAAGATGAGGAGCGACTATTCCCCTCTCCATTCGGAGAGGGGTTGGGGGTGAGGCTTTTAATCCAGTCAAAGCCGCGGTTCTCGATTTCCTGTGCCAGTTCGGGACCGCCGGTCTTGACGATGCGTCCGTCGAGCAGGACGTGGACGACGTTGGGACGGATGTAGTCGAGCAGGCGCTGGTAGTGCGTGATGACGAGGGCCGAAGTCTCGGCGGTGCGCAACTTGTTGAAGCCTTCGGCCACGATGCGCAGGGCATCGACGTCGAGGCCGGAGTCCGTCTCGTCGAGGATGCAGAAGGTGGGTTCGAGCATCGCCATCTGGAAAATTTCGTTGCGCTTCTTCTCGCCGCCGCTGAAACCTTCGTTGACGGAGCGGTTGACCAGACGGCTGTCGATTTCGACGAGTTTCCGCTTTTCACGCATCAGACGCAGAAAGTCGCTGGCCTTCAGTTCGTCCTGTCCCAGAGCCTTGCGCCGGGCATTGACGGCTGCACGCATGAACTGCTGCATCGACACACCGGGGATTTCCACAGGCTGCTGGAACGACATGAAGATGCCTGCCGTGGCGCGGTCTTCGGTCTTCATCTGGAGCAGGTCCTGTCCGTTGAACGTGATGGAGCCCTCGGTCACTTCGTAGGCGGGATGGCCCACGATGACGTTCGACAGCGTGCTCTTGCCGGCGCCGTTCGTGCCCATGAGGGCGTGGATTTCGCCGTCGCGAATGGTGAGGTCGATGCCTCGGAGTATTTCCTTGCCTGCAATGGAGGCGTGGAGATTGTGGATTTCTAACATGTATGCTATGGTCTATTTGAATTTCTAAGTGCTTAAAAATTTCCGTCGTCTATCCCACCGTTCCCTCGAGACTGACTTGCAGGAGTTTCTGGGCTTCGACGGCAAATTCCATGGGGAGTTTGTTGAGCACGTCCTTGGCATAGCCGTTGACGATGAGGCCCACGGCGTCCTCGGTCGAGATGCCGCGCTGGTTGCAGTAGAGGAGTTGGTCCTCGTTGATTTTCGACGTAGTCGCCTCGTGTTCGGCCGTCGCCGTGGGGTTCTGTACGTCCATGTAGGGGAACGTGTGGGCGCCGCACAGGTTGCCGAAGAGCAGCGAGTCGCACGACGAGTAGTTGCGGGCGCCGTCGGCATGACGTCCCACTCGGACAAGGCCGCGGTAGGAATTTTCGCTGTGTCCGGCGGAGATGCCTTTCGAGATGATGGTCGAGCGCGTGTTGCGGCCCAGGTGTATCATCTTCGTGCCGGTGTCGGCCTGCTGGTGGTTGTTGGTGACGGCGACGGAATAGAACTCTGCCTGGGAGCCGTCGCCGCTGAGCACGCACGAGGGGTATTTCCAAGTGATGGCGCTGCCGGTCTCGACCTGTGTCCAGGACAGACGGCTGTTGCGGCCGCGCAGGTGTCCGCGCTTGGTGACGAGGTTGAGCACGCCGCCACGGCCTTCGCTGTCGCCTGGATACCAGTTCTGCACGGTCGAGTATTTCACTTTGGCGTTGTCGAGCACGACGATTTCGACGATGGCCGCATGGAGTTGGTTCTCGTCGCGCATCGGTGCGGTGCAGCCTTCGAGATAGGAGACGTACGAACCTTCGTCGCACACGATGAGGGTGCGCTCGAACTGGCCTGTGTTGCGGGCGTTGATGCGGAAATACGTGGAGAGTTCCATAGGGCAGCGCGTGTTCTTCGGAATATAAACGAAGGAACCGTCGGAGAACACCGCCGAGTTGAGCGCGGCGAAGTAGTTGTCGCGGTAGGGAACGACGCTCCCGAGATACTGGCGCACCAGGTCGGGGTACTCGCGCACGGCTTCGCTGATGGAGCAGAAGATGATGCCGCGCTCGGAGAGGCGTTCCTTGAACGTCGTCTTTACACTGACCGAGTCCATGACAGCGTCCACGGCTGTGCCGCTGAGGGCGAGCCGTTCTTCGAGCGGTATGCCCAGTTTGTCGAAGGTCTTCATCACCTCGGGGTCGATGTCGTCGAGCGTCTTGGGACCGTCTGCCTTCCGGGCCGTCGGGTCGGCATAGTAGGAGATGTCCTGGTAGTCGATGTCGGGCAGGCGCAGGTGTCCCCACGACGGTTGCTCCTGGCTCTGCCAGTAGCGGAAGGCTTCGAGGCGGAACTGGAGGAGCCAGTCGGGCTCGCCCTTCTTTTGGGAGATGAGGCGCACGACGTCTTCGTTGAGTCCGCGGTCGATGACCTCGGTGTGGACGTCGGTGGTAAAGCCGAACTGGTACTTCTGTTCGGCAATGCGCCGCACGAAGTCGTTCGACGTCTCGGCCGATGCGTTTCCGTCCCTTTCCTCGCGCGCGTTCCTATTTTCAGATAGCGGCTGTGCGGGGCCGGACAACTTATCTTTGTTCAAATCCTTGTCAGACATGGATATGGAATCGTGTTTCAATAGGTCTCAAAAAAGACCGCAGTCGAATTAAATTTCGTCCGCAGTCGAAAAAAATTTCGTCCGCAGTGCAAAAAAATTTCGTCTGCGGACGAAAAATATTTCAACTGCGGTGCATTTCCGGCCGGACAGCAGGCGTCATTCTTTTTCGCCGCCGAGAAAGGCCGGAATCTCTGCACTGATGCCGTGGTGGGGTGTGCAGCCCTGTGCCTCCTCGCACGAGTCGGTCACGATGATGACATCGGGCACGGCCCACTGGGCGGCATGTTTCCACTGATAGTAGAGTTCGGTGCGCTGTTCGAGTTTCTCAGGCTTCAATCCGCCATTGCTGAGGGCAAAGTCCATGAGGTTGAACACCACCGACATGAGCAGGCCGTAGCACACCATGCCGATGAGTGCGCCGATGCCGCGGTTGACACAGCCCAGATGGGCCTTCTTTGCCAACTTCGTGAGCATCGAGGCCAACAGACCGAGTGCCACCGGAACGATGACGACGATGAGGACAAAGGCAATGACGTTGCCGATGCCGTCGCTCGCGCCCGTGGCGTCGGCGAGGTAGTGGCCGAACTGGTCATAAAGAGCGACGGCAAGCACGATGCCTACCGTCACTCCGAGAAAGTTTGCTATCTGCTTGAAGGCGCCCTGGACAAAGCCGATGACGGCACCGACGAGCAGGACAATCAGTATGAGTGTGTCCATCTCGTTAGAGTTTCTGTTTCACTTCCACCTCGGTGAAGGCTTCGAGCACGTCGCCCTCGCGGATGTCGTTGTAGTTGACCAGAGAGATACCGCAGTCGAAGTTGGTCGAAACCTCCTTCACATCGTCCTTGAAACGCTTCAAGGCATTGATCGAGGCCGTGTGGACAACGATGCCGTCGCGGATGACACGGATCTTGTCGGCGCGGTGAATCTTTCCATCGGTGACGAAAGCACCGGCCACCGTGCCCACCTTCGTGATCTTGTAAACCTGGCGCACCTCGGCCGTACCCGTATATTCTTCCTTGATTTCGGGGGCCAGCATTCCCTCCATCGCCGACTTGATTTCCTCAATCGTGTCGTAGATGATGGAGTAGAGGCGGATGTCAACACCTTCCTGGTCGGCAAGTTTGCGGGCAGCCTGCGACGGACGCACCTGGAATCCGATGATGATGGCGTCGGAGGCTTTGGCAAGATCGACGTCGCTCTCGCTGATCTGGCCCACGGCCTTGTAGATGACGTTGACCTTGATTTTCTCGGTCGAAAGTTTGATGAGCGAGTCGCTGAGGGCTTCGATCGAACCGTCCACGTCGCCCTTGACCACGAGGTTGAGGTCCTGCACACCGCCGACGGCGATGTCGTGGGCAATGTCTTCGAGACCCTTGCGCTTGGTCGTGCGAATGCCCTGCTCGCGCTTGAGTTGCTCACGCTTGTTGGCCAGTTCGCGGGCTTCCTGCTCCGACTCCATGACGTGGAACTGGTCGCCAGCCGTCGGGGCACCGTTCAGACCGAGAATCAGGGCAGGCTCAGCCGGTAATGCCTGCTGGATGCGCTGTCCGCGCTCGTTGAACATAGCCTTGATTTTGCCCCAGTGCGTACCGGCCAGCACGACGTCGCCCTGGCGCAGCGTGCCGTTCTGAACGAGCACGGTGGCGACGTAGCCACGGCCCTTGTCGAGCGACGACTCGATGACCGAACCCGTGGCCTTGCGGTTGGGGTTGGCCTTCAGGTCGAGAATGTCGGCCTCGAGCAGCACTTTCTCCATCAGTTCATCGACGTTGATACCTTTTTTCGCCGAGATGTCCTGACTCTGGTACTTGCCGCCCCAGTCCTCAACGAGGTAGTTCATGCCAGCCAGCGCCTCCTTGATTTTTTCAGGGTTGGCACCCGGTTTGTCAATCTTGTTGATGGCAAACACAATCGGCACACCGGCGGCCTCGGCATGGCTGATGGCCTCGCGCGTCTGCGGCATGATGCTGTCGTCGGCCGCAATAATGATGATGGCAATGTCCGTTACCTTTGCACCACGGGCACGCATGGCTGTGAAGGCTTCGTGACCCGGCGTGTCGAGGAAGGTGATGTGCTTGCCGCTGGCCATCTTCACGTTGTAGGCTCCGATGTGCTGCGTGATGCCGCCAGCCTCGCCGGCGATGACGTTGGTCTTGCGGATGTAGTCGAGCAGCGACGTCTTACCGTGGTCAACGTGACCCATCACGGTGATGATCGGAGCACGCGGCACGAGGTCTTCGGCCTTGTCTTCTTCCTCAACGATAGCGTTCGAGACATCTTCGCTGACGTAGGTGGTCGTAAATCCGAATTCCTCGGCAACGAGGTTGATGGTCTCTGCGTCCAGACGCTGGTTGATGCTCACCATCACGCCGATGGACATACAGGTGCCGATGACCTTCGTCACAGGCACGTCCATCATCGTGGCCAATTCGTTGGCCGTCACGTATTCGGTGAGTTTCAGAACCTTGCTCTCTGCATTTTCGGCTGCTTCCTCTTCCTCCATGCGGTGGTGAATGGCGTCGCGCTTGTCCTTGCGGTACTTCACGCCTTTCTTCATCTGCTTTGAGGTGAGGCGTGCCAGCGTCTCCTTCACTTGCTTCGAGATTTCCTCGTCGGTCAGTTCGGGCTGCTTGGCAGGGCTGTTCTTCTTTTTCTTTTTTCCGCTGCCCTGTGGATTCTGGCCTGCACCGGCATTTTGTCCGCCCTGGCCTTTCTTCTTCTTTCCGCTGTCGGGCTGAATCTGATTGGCTACGGCGTTGATGTCAACGCGCTGGCTATTGATGCGGGCGCGCTTTTTCTTCTTTCCTGCTTCGCCTGCCTGGGCGGCTGCGTTCGGGTCGGCAGTGCCTTGCTTGCGCTGGCGCTCCTTTTCTTCACGCTCTTTCTTGCGCTCGGCCTTCGACTTCTTGTCGGGGCGGGTCTTGGAGTTGATGCTGGAAAGGTCGATGAAACCGACTTGCTTGAACTGCACTCCCGGGTCGCGGGCTTCCATGCGGAAGATGCCGTCTTCGCCTGTTGTGCCGTTCACCTCCTGCTTCTTCGCGGTTTTTTTCGGTTCGGCAGGCGCGGGTTCGGACTTCTCAGCGGCGGGTTTCTCAGCGGGCTTTTCAACAGGAGCCTCTATGGGTTTGGTTTCAACAGGCTGTGGCTTCGCGACTGGTGCTTGAGGCTCTTTCTTTTCCTCTGGTTCAGTCTTTTCAGCGTTTTTCTTCGCCTGTATGTCGTTGATGTTGCCGAGAATCTTGAAGGTTTGCTTGCGTTCGGAGGCTGTGCGGAACGGTTCTTCGCTCTGCTTTTTCTTCTTTTCTTTTTCCTCCTTTTCTTTCTGCATCTGTTCACGACGTTCGTCACGCTCTTTTTGTTCCTTCTCCTTTCGTTTCTGGATGTCGAGCTTGATTTCCTCGTGCTTGCTCTTGTCGGCACCGAATGCGTTGACGAGCAGTTCGTACTGTTCGTCCGTAAGTTTTGCGTTGATGCTTACGTCTTCGAGTACTTTGCCTTTCTTCTGCAGGAATTCAGCAACGGTGTTGATTCCCACGTTCAGTTCTTTAAGTGCTTTGTTAAGTCTTACAGGCATAAGGTTGATATAGGATTAGACAATTTACAAATTGGTTTTTGAGGCATTCGCCTGTGCTTAGTCTTCGAATTCGGCGCGCAGGATGCTGAGCACTTCGTCGATGGTGTCTTCTTCGAGGTCTGCCTGCTGGAGCATTTCGCGGTCGGCGTTGAGGACGGCTTTGGCGGTGTCGAGTCCGATGCCCTTGATGGCGTCGATGATCCACTGGTCGATTTCGTCGGCAAACTCGTCGAGGTAGATGTCTTCGGTGTCTTCTTCGCTGGGTTCGCGGAAGACGTCGATGGTGTAGCCTGTGAGCATGGAGGCGAGTTTGATGTTGAGTCCGTTCTTACCGATGGCGAGTGATACCTGGTCGCTCTTGAGGTAAACTTCGGCCTTTTTGTTTTCCTCGTCGAGGTTGATGGAGGATATGTGAGCGGGGTTGAGTGCGCGCTGGATGTAGAGTTTGGGGTTGCTGGTGTAGTTGATGACGTCGATGTTCTCGTTGTGGAGTTCGCGGACGATGCCGTGGATGCGGCTACCCTTGACGCCGACGCAGGCTCCTACGGGGTCGATGCGTTCGTTGTAACTTTCGACGGCTACTTTGGCGCGTTCGCCGGGGATGCGTACGATGTTGTGGATGGTGATGAGTCCGTCGCTGATTTCGGGGACTTCGTTCTCGAGCAGTCGGCGCAGGAAGTCGGGCGATGTGCGGGAGAGGATGATTTTGGGGTTGTTGTTGAGGTTATCGACGCGGAGCACGATGGCGCGTGCTGCTTCGCCTTTGCGGAAGAAGTCGCCTGGGATTTGCTCCGACTTGGGCATGAGGAGTTCGTTGCCGTCGTCGTCGAGGAGGAGAGTTTCGCGCTTCCAGATTTGATAGACTTCGGCGGTGATGATTTGTCCGACTTTGTCCTTGTATTTGTTGTAGAGGTTGTCGTGCTCGAGTTCGAGAATCTTGGCGGCCATGGTCTGGCGCAGTGTGAGGATGGCGCGGCGGCCGAAGTCGCTGAAGTTGACGCGCTGGCTCACTTCTTCGCCCACTTCGTAGTCGTCGTCGATTTTCTGTGCTTCGCTCAGGGGAATTTGGGTGTTTTCGTTGGTCACTTCGCCGTCGGGCACGACGGTGCGGTTGTGATAGATTTCGAAGTCGCCCTTTTCGGGGTTTACGATCAGGTCGTAACTGTCCTCGTTGCCGTAGGTCTTCTGCAGTACGCTGCGGAAGGAGTCTTCGATGACGCTGACGAGGGTTGCCTTGTCAATGTTCTTGGTCTCCTTGAAGTCTTTGAAGGAGTCAATCAGGTTGACGCTTTCCTTTGTTTTCTTGATAGCCATTGTTATGTTGAATGTTTGATGATTGTCTGTTTGTTGGTTATTTGAAGTCGATGACGGCCTTCACCCATTTCACGTCGGCATAGCCGAAGCGGTGGTCCACATCGACGACTTGGGGGCGTTTCTTGCCTTCGAGTTTTTGTTTTTCCGGGATGCTGACGTTGAATCCGTCGGCATCGGCGGCGGTCATGGTGCCGGTCAGTTTCTTGCCTTGTGCGGTGAGCACTTCGACGCTGCGTCCGATGTGGTTGACGTACTGCTGCAGCACTTTCAGGGGTTGTCCGATGCCGGCCGAGCCGACTTCGAGTTCGTAGTCTTCGACGTCGCGGTCGAGGTGGTCTTCGATGAAGCGGCTGAGTTCGCAGCAGTCTTCAATCCATACGCCGTCCTTGTGGTCGATTTCGACGACGATGCGGTTGTCGGCATCGACGGTTGCGTCAACGAGGAAGTATTCTTTTCCTTCGAGCCATTCCTCGCAAAGTTCGCTCACTTTCTTCTTGTCAATCATTCGTTTGTCGATTGTTATGCGTAAGTATGGGTTAAAAATCAAGGAGGAACCTTCGGGCCCCTCCTATCCATTTCGCTGCAAAGTTACGAAAAGTTACGGGCTTGACCAAATAAATAGTTCTTTTTTCTGCATAAAATGCAAATATTTCACATTTCACGTGGTGATACTCATTTTTTTAGCGTAAATTTGCAAGGTTGACGATATTGAAACGTAATGACGGAACGAATTTTCAATTTGCTGCGTAGCCGAAATCTGGCCGACAACAAGCCTTTCAACGGTGTCTTGCTGGTGGTCCTGTTCACGGTGTTCCTGTCAACGTATGTCGATGCCGTCATCTCGCCGCAGTTCGGTTGGTGGCACTATTATGCGTGGCGCATGGCCGAGGGCGATGTGCTCTACCGCGACATCTACCTGTTCATGCCGCCCTATTTCGTGTTCATCACTCGGGCGCTCTACGCGCTGTTTGGCAACCACTTGATTCTCTACACCCTGCTGGTGGGTTATCCCGTGCGTGTGGGTTGCCTGCTCATGATCTACACCGTGCTGTGCCGTTTCTCCAAGCCCATGTATGCGTGCCTGGCGGTGTTCTTCGGCGCGTGTCTGTCGGCGACGTACCAGATGGACATGCTCTACGACTTCAACCCGCTGACCATGTTCCCTTGCCTGCTGGTGATGTATATCTTCGTCAAGTTCTACGAGCGGCTGAAGTCGGGGCGCACGGCCTACCTCTACAGTTTCTGCATCGGGCTGCTGCTGTCGCTGATTTTCTGCCTGAAGCAGACGTTTGGCATCACGCTCTCGTTCACGGTCGTGGTGATGACGGCCGTCATCTATTTCCGTGAGTATGAGGGCCGCAGGTCCGACTTCCGGCGCTATGTGCTGCTGAGCCTGGCCGGTGCCTTTGTGGCCACGCTTCCGCTGACGGTCTATCTGACGGCCTACGGTTGCTGGCGCGAGTTTTTCGACTGCATCTTCAGTGTGGGTGCGGCGAAGGGCGGAACGGACAAGATTCTCATGCGTGTGGTGCAGGTGTTCAGCGACCTGCGCATCTGGAGTTACATCGTCGTGCTGATGGGGGTGTGGGCCCTGCTGCGCGTCTATTATCATCACCACGAACCGCGGCACACGGAGATGGGCATGATGCTGAGCAACCTGGTCGTCGTGAGTATGTTCGCGGCGCTGCTGGCCGACCTCGTGGCCTATGCCGACCTGCCGCTGAAGTTCCATTCCGCCATGACTTTCAACAGCCTGGTTGTGAAGTGGCGCGTGAGGGTCTATATGCTGCTCATCGACGGCGGCTTCCTGCTGTGGCTCTTCAAGGCGTTCCGCTATTTCACCAACCGCGAGCAGGCATCGTCCATTCTGCTGTTCACGACGCTCATTGCTGCCCATTTCTTCACGGGCGTGCTCTCGACCGACGGCCTTGAGGAACTCTATCTCGTGATGTACACCCCGTGGCTGCTCGTGCTGGCCTTCGATGCCAAGTGCCCCTACCATAAGTTGAAGAATGCCGTCTTGCTGCTCGTGGTCGCCTTCTTCAGCCTCACGTGCGTGTCGATGAAGTTGAAGTATCCCTACAGTTGGCAAGGCTGGACGGAGGCATCCATCGCTCCCGACAACATCCGCAGCCAGGTGCCAGGCTTGGAAGGCATTTCGCTGCCCGACTCGGTCGAGCGTCGCTTTGCCCATATCGTTGACCTCATCGAGGAGAACACCACCAGCGACGACCGCGTCTTCCAGTTTGCCAACATCCCACTGTTCAACCTCCTCACCCACCGCCAGATACCCGGCTACGTGCCCATCACCTGGTTCGACGTCTGCTCCGACTCGCTCGCCGTCCGGGTGGCAGCCGAACTGCGCCGCCATCCGCCGAAGATGCTTGTCTGCGTCGAGCGCGTCTTCCGTGGCGGCAACCCCAGTGGACAGCGCGAACTGCAGCGCTTCTTCGAGTGCGACGTCCCCTTGCGCTACCGTTGTCTCTACCGGCTGCCCAACGGGCGCGACGGCACCATCGAGGTGTGGCTGCGCAAGGACGACTGACACACGCTGGAAAAGAGCGGCGTGCAGAAAGTCAAAATTTGCACTGCGGACGAAACAAATTTCGTCCGCAGTTGAAATTTATTTCGTCCACAGACGAAATTTTTTTCGACTGTGCCACAAAATCGGGCCGAGTCGGCTGTGACAGCCCATGCGCCAAAGTTTACGCGCGCGCGTACCTATAATAATTATAGATGACGGAAAACAGGGGAGCATCCTATTCCCTGCTGCGGCCCTGCCGCCAACGGCCCACCAGCCGTGCGCCGTAGTGGAGCAGGTAGTGGAGCAGAATGGCGCTCAGCAACGACAAAGCCACGGCCACGGCCAGCGTGGTGAGGCTGCGCGGAGGCAGATACAGGGTGATGTGGGAAAAGACGTACATGTGCATCACGTAGATTTCGAGCGTGAAGCGTCCGAAAAACGAAAACACCGCACGGAGCCAGCCCACACGCTCGAACACCCACACGAGGTACTTGATTCCGCTCAGGGCCATGAAGCCGAAGGCGACGTACTGAATGGCGGGC
>ONXQ01000103.1 GCA_900321835.1 uncultured Prevotellaceae bacterium | reverse complement strand
CCTTTCGCCGGCACAACGGGCCTATCAGCGTCTGGGGCTCGAGGAAGACTATGTCTGCAAGCGGAATGAGTTTATGTTCTGCAAGACCAGTTGGGGACTGCTGACCGACGAGGAAAAGCCTGCCTTCGAGCAGCAAGTGACGCTGCGCGACCCTCATGCCGCCGAACTGACGTTCTATCGCGACATGACTGGCTTCTATGCCCTCAGCGACTTTTTCGGCGAGAAAGATATGCTGGACTACCTGCGTGCCAACAACTTGCAGGATTCGCCTCTGGGGCATTGGCTGCAGGAGTTGGAAGTTGCTCATGCAGTCATGACTCGTGCCAAAGCCATGCAACCTGTCGAGGAGAGCGAAATTGAGGCCCTTGCTCCTGAATATCAGACGCAAATCCGCGAGATGCAGGCCACGCTCCGTCAGCAAGCCACCGACAGCAAGGGCATTCGCCGTGAACTGCCCGAGGGCGAGCCGCACGAATGGCTCCCCAAAATCGTAGCAGAACACAAAGGGCGTATCGTCTTTGTCGATTTCTGGGCGACATGGTGCGGTCCTTGCCGGCAAGGCATGAAGGAGATGGAAACCGTGAAAAAGGACCTGCTGGCGCGCGGCGTCGATTTCATCTACATCACCGACACCAGCAGCAATGCCGACACGTGGCTGGACATCGTCGGGCAGCACGCAGGCGACCACTACATCACGCCCAAAGGCTTCAACGCCCTGCAAATTCCCGGCTACGACAACGCCATTCCCCACTACCTCATCTACGACCGCGACGGCCGCCTCGTCAAGTTCATCAGCGGCTGGCCCGGTGTGGAGGAGATGGTGAAGGAGTTGGAGAAAGCGATGTCACTTTAAGCCCCAGCAGCAGTGGGTGCTGTATGATGACTTCCAAGTGCTTGAAGATATTTTTTTAAGCACTTGGAAGTTTTTTTACAACGTCCCACAGCGACGAAAAGAGGGCGGTTCGGCGCAAGGAAATACACATTTTATGCTTTTTCGTTTTGTAGAGTTAAAGGAAAGTGTTAACTTTGCACAGAAAAGAGAGACATGAAGGACATCATCGACCACATCGGCGTAGTCGAAACCATCGAAAACACGCATGTCCGTGTGAAAATCCTACAGTCGTCGGCATGTTCTGCATGTCAGGCGAAGAGTCTGTGCGCCTCGGCCGAACAGAAGGAGAAGATTGTCGATGTGTGGGACGACGAAGCCGACCGTCTGACGGTGGGCGACGAGGTGCGTGTTTGCGCGTCGATGTCGATGGGCCGCAATGCGGTGGTGCTGGCTTTTGTCGTGCCACTCGTGCTGATGGTCGTGTGGCTGGTGGTGGCGCTCCGTGTACTGTCGATGGGCGAACTGGCGGCCATCGGTGGCGTGCTGCTGCTCCTACTTATATATTATATAGGACTGTGGGCTGTGCGCAACAGACTGAGCCGGTCGTTTGCCTTCTGGATTGAGAAATAATTATAAATTTAAAATTTTAATTAATATGAACGTAATTCTTATTGCTGTCATCGTGCTTGGTGCCGTCGGCCTCATCGCAGCCCTTGTGCTGTGGGGCACCGCCAAGAAGTTTGCAGTCAAAGAAGATCCGCGCATCGGTCAGGTAGGCGAAGTCTTGCCTGGTGCCAACTGCGGCGGTTGCGGATTCCCCGGATGCGGAGGCATGGCCGCTGCCTGTGTGAAGGCAGCCGACGAAGCCGGAAGTCTGGAGGGCCTGAACTGCCCCGTCGGCGGACAGCCGTGCATGGAGAAAGTTGCAGCCATTCTCGGTCTGCAGGCAGCCGCTGCTGCCGCACCGAAGGTGGCTGTCGTGCGTTGTAACGGTACGTGCGAGAATCGTCCGCGCATCGCCGAGTACGACGGTGTGCGTACCTGCCGCATTGCCAACACGACGTGTATGGGCGAAACGGCCTGTGCCTACGGCTGTCTGGGTTGTGGCGACTGCGTGGCTGCCTGCCAGTTCGACGCTATCAAGATGAACCCCGAGACAGGTCTGCCCGAAGTCGATACGACGAAGTGTACGGCCTGCGGTGCTTGTGCCAAGGCTTGTCCGCGCTCGATCATCGAAATCCGTCAGATGAAAGGCGCGAAGAAGATGGGCGTGGTCGTGGAGTGCATGAACAAGGACAAGGGCGCTGTGGCCATGAAGGCTTGCAAGGCTGCCTGCATCGCCTGTCAGAAGTGTGTGAAGGTCTGCGAGTTCGATGCCATCCATGTGGAGAACTTCGTGGCCTACATCGACCCCGAAAAGTGCAAACTCTGCCGCAAGTGCGAAGACGAATGCCCGAAGCAGGTGATCCACGCCATCAACATGCCGGCTCGCAAACCGAAGGAAACCTCCCCCGCCCCCTCCCAAGGAGGGGAGCCGAAGGCTGCGCCGAAAGTTGCTCCTGCAAGACCTAAGGCTGAAGCACCTGCCGCTCCGGAGACAGAGGAATAAACCGTAAATCGTAAATTCGTAAATCGTAAATATGAAGACATTTAGAATTGGTGGAGTACATCCAGCAGAAAATAAATTGTCAGCCGCCGAGCCCATCAAGCAGGCCGAACTGCCAAAGGTAGCCGTGTTCCCGCTGAGCCAGCACATCGGTGCCCCTGCCAAGCCCATCGTCCAGAAAGGCGACAAGGTGAAGGTGGGCACGATGATTGCCGAAGCCGGTGGCTTTGTGTCGGCTCCCATCTTCTCCAGCGTATCGGGCACGGTGCTGAAACTCGACACCGTCGTCGATGCCAGCGGCTATGCCAAGCCCGCCATCTACATCACAGTCGAAGGCGACGAATGGGAAGAGAGCATCGACCGCTCGAGCGACTTGGTAACCCTGAAGGACCGCCGCGAAGAACTGACACCCGAAGTCATCAAGGAGAAAATCAAGAATGCCGGTATCGTCGGTATGGGCGGTGCCTGCTTCCCCACTCATGTGAAACTCTCTCCCCCACCGGGTTCGAAACCCGAGTGGATCATCATCAACGCCGTGGAGTGTGAACCCTACCTCACCGCCGACCACCGTCTGATGCTGGAACATGCCGACGAAATCCTCGTGGGTGTTACCCTGCTCATGAAGGCCATGAACGTCGGTAAGGCATACATCGGCATTGAGAACAACAAACCCGACGCCATCGAACTGATGCGTTCGAAGACAATGAAGTTTATCCACGACGGCGACATCGAAATCGTGCCGCTGAAGGTGAAATACCCGCAAGGCGGTGAGAAGCAACTCATCGACGCCGTCGTAGGTCGTCAGGTGCCTGCACCGCCCGCTCTTCCCGTCAGCGTGGGTGCCATCCTGCAGAACGTAGGTACGGCCTATGCGGTCTATGAGGCTGTGATGAAAAACAAGCCGCTGTTCGAACGCATCGTCACCGTGACGGGTAAGAGTCTGGCCCACCCCTCGAACTTCCTCGTTCGCATGGGAACGCCGATGAGCCAACTGATTGATGCCTGCGGCGGTATGCCCGAAGACACAGGCAAAATCATAGGCGGCGGCCCGATGATGGGTAAGGCATTGCTGAATGCCGAAGTGCCCATCTGCAAGGGTTCGAGCGGCGTACTGCTCATGAACCAGGAGGAGGCTCGCCGCAGCGAACCTCAGCCCTGCATCCGCTGCGCCAAGTGTGTCGGTGCCTGCCCGATGGGTCTGGAGCCTTACCTGCTCTCCAAACTGGCCGAGAACCACGACTGGGAACGTGCCGAGAAGGAGGATGTGGTCAGTTGCATCGAGTGCGGCTCGTGCTCGTTCACTTGTCCCAGCCACCGTCCGCTGCTCGACGAAATCCGCCTCGGCAAACAGACAGTTTTAGGAATCATTCACGCTCGCAAAGCAAAAGCCTAACGGCTAATTATAAATTATAAATTGTAAATTATAAACACTATTGACTTAGAACACGCAGTCTTATAATTTATAATTAAAAATTTAGAATTTAGGAACATGAATAAATTAGTAGTTTCACTTTCACCGCATGTCCACTCGGGCGACTCGGTCAGCAAGAACATGTACGGCGTGCTCATCGCCCTCATTCCTGCGCTGCTGTGCTCGTTCTACTACTTCGGACTCGGTGCCATCGTGGTGACGGCGGTGTCCGTTGCCTCGTGTGTATTCTTCGAATGGGCCATCAACAAATACCTGCTCAAGAATCCGCAGAACACGGTGTGCGACGGCTCGGCCATCCTCACCGGCGTGCTGCTGGCATTCAACGTGCCCTCCAACCTGCCGCTGTGGATTGTCATCCTCGGCGCTCTGTTCGCCATAGGCGTCGTCAAGATGACCTTCGGCGGACTGGGCTGCAACCTCTTCAACCCCGCACTGGCTGGACGTGCCTTCCTGCTCATCTCGTTCCCCGTCCAGATGACCACATGGCCGCTGCCCGGACAGGGATTCATGACCTACATGGACGCCACGACCGGTGCCACGCCGCTCGCCCTGTTCAAGCAGGCCATCAAGAGCGGTGACACCAGCGTTCTGAACGACATGCCCAGCGCCATCGACATGCTGCTGGGTAACACTGGCGGCTGTATGGGTGAGGTCTGCGAACTGGCCATCCTCATCGGTCTTGTCTATATGCTGGCACGCAAGATCATCACCTGGCACATCCCGGTAAGCATTCTGCTGACAGTGTTCTGCTTCGGCGGTCTGCTCTACCTCATCAACCCCACGACGTTCATCAACCCGATGCTCGAAATGGTGAGCGGCGGTCTGCTGCTCGGTGCCGTCTTCATGGCTACCGACTACGTCACGTCGCCGATGTCGAAGAAGGGTCAGATTGTCTATGGCGTTGCCATCGGTTTCCTCACCGTCGTCATCCGTACGTGGGGCGCCTATCCCGAAGGTATGTCGTTCGCCATCCTCATCATGAACGCCTTCGTTCCGCTCATCAACAACTATTTCAAGCCAAAGCGCTTTGGCGAGGTCACTAAAAAGAAGTAATGCGGTATGAAAAAACTGAAATCATCTCTCACGAACATGGCTTTGGTGCTCACCATCATTGCCGTTGTAGCAGGTGCAGTGCTGGCATCCATCAATGCCATGACCGCTCCTCAGATTGAGAAAATCAACGCCGACAACCTCGCAGCCGGCATCAAGAAAGTGATGGGCAGCGACGACATCAACGTGGCTGAGCCACAGGAAAAGACCGCCACCATCGCTGGCAAGGAGAAGACCTTCACCGTTTACAATGTCACGGACAAGCAGGGCCAGAACCTCGGTTGTGCCGTCAAGACATCGGAGAACGGCTTCGGCGGCGAACTGCAAGTGCTCGTCGGTTTCGACCCCACAGGCACCATCCTCGGCTACACCATCCTGCAACACGCTGAAACTCCAGGCCTCGGAGCCAAAGCCGGACTTTGGTTCCAACCCGAGAACGGCGAGAAGCGCACTGTAGTTGGCAAGAATCCCGGCCAGTGCAACTTCACTGTCAGCAAGGACGGTGGCGACATCGACGCCATCACGGCCTCGACCATTACCTCGCGTGCCTTCCTTCAGGCCATCCAGAACGCCTACGACGAAATCATTGTTAAACCCACCGACGGCACCACAGGTGCAACGGAACAATCCAAGTAAGCCATGAGTAACTTTAAGATATTGATGAACGGCATCGTCAAGGAGAATCCGACCTTCGTCCTTCTCCTCGGCATGTGCCCCACCCTCGGAACGACGTCGTCCGCCATCAACGGACTTTCGATGGGCATCGCCACCATGTTCGTCCTGATTCTCAGCAACCTCATCATCTCGCTGATCAAGAATCTGGTGCCCGACATGGTGCGCATTCCCTCATACATCGTCGTCATCGCCTCACTCGTCACCGTGCTGCAGATGCTCATGCAGGCCTACGTGCCCGGCATCTACGCCACGCTCGGCCTGTTCATTCCGCTGATTGTGGTCAACTGCATCATCCTCGGACGCGCCGAAGCCTTCGCCGCCAAAAACAACCCCGTTGCCTCCATCTTCGACGGCATCGGTATCGGACTTGGTTTCACGATGGCCCTGACGCTGCTCGGCCTGGTGCGTGAATTCCTCGGCACCGGCGTCATCTTCAAGAGCGACGACTTCGGCATCCCCGGCCTCACCCTGCAGGGCGAGCAGTTCGGTATGCTGATGTTCGTGCTGGCTCCCGGCGCCTTCATTGCCCTCGGCTACCTCATTGCAATCGTTAACAAGATTAGAAAGGCATAATTATGGAATACGTTCTTATCTTCATCACAGCGATATTCATTAACAATGTCGTCCTGTCGCAGTTCCTCGGAATCTGCCCCTTCCTCGGAGTTTCGAAGAAGATCAGCACCGCCTCGGGCATGGGTATGGCCGTGACCTTCGTGCTCACGCTGGCCACGATTGTCACCTACCTCATCCAGAAGTTCGTGCTCGACCCTAACGGCCTCGGCTACTTGCAGACGATTGCCTTCATCCTCGTCATCGCCGCACTCGTGCAGATGGTCGAAATCATCCTGAAGAAAGTGTCGCCCAGCCTCTACCAGGCACTCGGCGTATTCCTTCCGCTCATCACGACCAACTGCTGCATCCTCGGCGTTGCCATCCTCGTCATCCAGAAGGACTACAACCTGCTGCAGGGCGTTGTCTATGCCTTCTCCACCGCCCTCGGCTTCTTCCTCGCCATGGTGCTCTTCGCCGGACTGCGCGAACAACTGGCCATGAACAAGGTGCCTAAGGCTGTCGAAGGTATGCCCATCGCCCTCATCAC
>ONXQ01000076.1 GCA_900321835.1 uncultured Prevotellaceae bacterium | reverse complement strand
AATTATTCAATCAGTTGATAGTCGCCTGTCTGGAGCAGGCGTTCAATCTCACGGTGAATCTGGATGCAGGCCCAGGCATCGGTGGCTGCATAGCGCTGCTGTGCCTCGGTCAGCACGTCGGCCTCCCAGTTGGTGAGTTGCTGTGTTTTGGAGATGCGACCGCCGAGCAGGTTGGCATAGAGTTTCTGCAGGCTCATGTCCTCCACGCCGAGGCGCTGCACTTCCTGCTGAAGTTCGACGTAGGTGCCGGGCTGGAAGTCGCGGCGCAGGCGCAGGTTGTGCATGTCGTCCTTGAGCGAGAGTCCCACTTTCAGCACACGTTTGTCTTCGAGCAGGCGTACGATGCTGTCGGTCAGGCCGATGCGGTTGAGCCGGAAGAGGAAGGCTGTGTCGCGTGTGGACACCTGCAACAGGGCCACTTTGTGCATCTGTCCGCGACGGAACGACGGACGTGTCTCTGTGTCGAACCCGAGGATGGGTTGGCGCAGCAGGTAATCAACAGCGCGGTCGGCTTCGCGTTCGGACAGAATCACGATGATGCGCCCCTCAAACAGCACTTTCGGCAGTGCCGCAATGTCACTCTTCTCAAACTTCGCTCTAATCTGCTTCACTGCGAATATCTTTTATTTTTTTACTACGAATTTGACGAATTTGACGAATTTGCAATTCCGCTCTTTCAGGAATAACTTTTGTTTTTTCACTACCTATTAAACGAATTTAAGGAAAAGGGTATTCGTCAAATTCGTGTAATTCGTAGTCTTTTCTACTCCATTAAGCCTGTGATTCCTCGTCATCCTGTAGTTTTCCGTAGCGCACGTCGTGCAGCGCACGCATCACGTTCACACAGCGCTGTCCCCAGTAGTGTTCAAAGTTTTCCTTCACCACAGCCAGCGCCTCCATCATCACCGTCTCGACCTCCTGCCGATAGTTCATCGCAAAGTTCTTCAGGTCCTGATAGATGTCGGCCAGGTTCTCGCTGACGGTCGTCAGGATGGGCGTATCGCTGTACTTCATGTCCTCCATGAACACATCGAGAAAGTCATCGTCGCTGCCCATGAGCATGGCCACGTTGCCACGCACGATGTCATAGTTTTCCTCGGTCACGAAGTCCTGCAACTCCGTCTCCTCGTCCGTGCCGTATCCCGGCAGCAGCGTGCCTTTCAGATAGAGCAGGGGCAGCAGGCGCAGCATCGTGTCGATGAACTCCTGGCGCTGCTTCTGCTCGGCACTTTCGAGGTAGGCGCAGAACTGCACGGCCACGGTCACAAACTCCAGCACGTCGTGCTGGTAGGCGGGTGAAACCTCTTTTTCTTTCATGTCAATCCGATTTATGAGTGCAAAGTTACGGAAAGTCGAGTGCAATACAAAGCAAAACACCTTTTTTTTGCTTATATCACCCCGACGAAGCCCCTACGGCGAGACCCTCGTGACACACAAAAACAATGACACCTCCGAGCGCTTGGACGAAAACTTCCGAGCGCTCGGAACGTTTCGTCTGAGCGCTCGGAAGTTTTCGTCTGAGCGCTCAGACCTTTACGTGCGCACGTGCGCGATGCGCAAACATCTATTATTTGTCTGCCGGAAAAATGGCCATAAGACGGCTGTCCGATGCAATTATTATTTTTTTAATTTTTAATTTCTAATTATTTATCGTACCTTTGCAGAAAATAAGCGACATAAAAACACTAATACCTCAACTTCTATGTTCAGCAAACAGACATACATACAGCGTAGAGCCGAACTGCGACGGCTCATGGGCAGCGGACTGCTCGTGCTGCCGGGCAACAACGAATCGCCGGCCAACTATCCGGCCAATGCCTACAAGTTCCGTCAGGACAGCACATTCCTCTACTTCACCGGACTCAAGCGCGAAGGCCTCGCCCTCGTCATCGACGTCGATAACGACCGCGAATGGCTCATCGGCGACGACATCGACATCGACGACATCATCTGGACCGGCTATGTGCCCTCGGTCAGCGAACTGGCCGCCAGCGTCGGCATCGCCCAGAGCGCACCGATGAAGGAACTGAAGACGATGATTGATGCGTCACGTGCCAAGGGACAGCAGGTGCACTACCTCCCACCCTATCGCCACGACCACATGATTCAACTCGGCGACCTTCTGGGCATCCATCCCCTGCAGACCCGCGCCGAGGCCAGTGTGCCGCTCATCAAGGCCGTCGTCGCCATGCGATCCATCAAGACCGACGAGGAAATCGCCGAAATCGAACGCGCGATGGCCATCGGCTACGAGATGCACACCACCGCCATGCGGGCCTGTGCCCCGGGCGTCATGGAGCAGCACATCGCAGGCTTGCTCGAGGGCATCGCCCATCAGCACGGCTGCAAGGTGTCGTTTGAAACGATTCTGACCACCCACGGCGAAATCTTCCACGGCTCGCCGTCCATGCGTCCGCTTGAGGCTGGGCGACTGATGCTCTGCGATGCCGGAGCCGAAACCAACGACAACTACTGCTCCGACAACACCCGTGTGACCCCCGTCAGCGGCCGTTTCACCCAGCGTCAACGCGACATCTACGACATCGTCGTCGCCTGTCACGACCTCGTGCTCGAAAAGGCCCGTCCGGGTGTGAAGTGGATGGACATGCACCTCGACGTGTGTCGCCTCATGGCCGCGCGTCTGAAGGACCTCGGCCTCATGAAGGGCAATCCCGACGACGCCGTCGAGGCCGGTGCCCACGCCATGTTCCTGCAGCACGGCCTCGGCCACATGATGGGCATGGACGTGCACGACATGGAAGGTCTCGGACAGGTGTATGTCGGATTCGACGACGAAGTGCGCCCCTCCACCCAGTTCGGCACCAACTGTCTGCGCTGCGGACGCCGCATCCAACCCGGTTTTGTGCTGACCGACGAGCCCGGCATTTACTTCATTCCGCAACTCATCGACCTGTGGCGCGGACAGGGTCTGCACCGAGACTTCATCAACTACGAACTGCTCGAAACCTACAAGGACTTCGGCGGCATCCGTCTGGAGGACGACATCCTCATCACGTCCACAGGCAACCGAATGCTCGGTCAGCAGGTCATCCCCTATCATGCCGACGACGTCGAAGCCTTCATCAATGGTTAGGCGGCCTGAAGACTCCGAATTCTCTGATTACTCTAAATACTCTGATAACTCCGAATCTCCGATTCATCCGAAAACTCTGAATACTCTGATAACTCCGAATACTCTGATTAAAAACCTCAAAACAATGAAGAAAACCCTCCTTTTCGCTGCCGCACTGCTCATGTCGGCAGCCATCTTCGCCCAAGAAGAAGGCTTCCAGTTCACAACCATCAAGGAAGCCCCCATCACCAGTATTAAGAACCAGAACCGCTCGGGCACATGCTGGGCCTACTCGAGCCTCGCCTTCTTCGAAGCCGAACTCCTGCGCATGGGCAAAGGCGAGTTCGACCTGTGCGAAACCTATCTGGTCCACAAGACCTATGAAGACCGTGCCAAAGCCAGCGTACGCCTCCACGGCGACATCTCCTTCTCGCAGGGCGGCTCGTTCTACGATGCTGTCTATTGCATGAAGAACTACGGCATGATGCCCGAACCGGCCATGCCGCCCACGGGTTCGCTCTATGGCGACACGCTGAACAACTTCACCGAATTTTTCCAGGTACTGGAGCCGATGGTCAACGGCATCGCAAAGGGCCAGCAGAAGAAACTCTCTCCCGCCTGGTTCAAAGGCATCAACAGCGTGCTCGACACTTATCTGGGCGAGGTGCCCGAGACCTTCACCTACAACGGCAAGACCTACACGCCGCAGTCGTATCAGGCATCGCTCGGACTCAACATGGACGACTACGTCAGCCTCACGTCCTACACCCATCACCCCTTCTACGAACCCTTCATCCTCGAGATCCAGGACAACTGGCGCTGGGGTGCATCCTACAACCTGCCGCTCGACGAATTCATGCAGGTGATGGACAACGCCGTGCGCAACGGCTACACGTTCGCCTGGGGTTCCGACGTCAGTGAAGTCGGATTCACACGCGACGGTATCTGCGTCATGCCGGACGTGGAGAAAACACCCGACCTCACAGGCAGCGACATGGCACACTGGCTCGGACTCACCGCTGCACAGCGCCGCCAGGAAGCCACGCACAAACCCATGCCCGAACTGACCATCACCCAGGAAATGCGCCAGGAGGCTTACGACAACTGGGAAACCACCGACGACCACGGTATGCTCATCTACGGACTGGCAAAGGATCAGAACGGCAAGGAATACTTCATGGTGAAGAATTCCTGGGGACAGAGCGGCAAGTACAAAGGCATTTGGTACGCCTCGAAAGCCTTCGTTGCCTACAAGACCATGAACATCCTCGTTCACAAGGACGCTGTGCCGAAGGACATCAAGAAAAAACTCGGACTGAAGTAACACCTCCGAGCGCTTGGAAAAAAACGTCCGAGCGCTCAGACGAAAACGTCCAAGCGCTCAGACGAAAATTTCCGAGCGCTTGGACGTATATATTTGGCAGAGAAACCGAAAAAAACGAGCCGACCGCCGTCGGCTACCGACTATGGAACAGCAACAGCACAACCGCGAGATGAATCTCGCCTGGCAGTTCATCGAGGGTACGGACGTCAGTGTCTTCCTGACCGGCAAGGCCGGTACGGGCAAGACGACGTTCCTGAAGCGAATCAGGGAGTTGGCACCGAAACGCATGGTGGTGGTGGCTCCGACGGGCGTGGCAGCCATCAATGCACAGGGCGTGACCATCCACTCGTTTTTCCAACTGCCGCTGGGCGTCCACATTCCCGGCGCACAGTACAAGGAGCAGAACACCCATTTCCGCATGAGCGAGGAGAAGAAGAACATCATGCGGACGATGGACCTGCTCGTCATCGACGAGATTTCGATGGTGCGTGCCGACCTGCTCGATGCCATCGACTCGGTGCTGCGCAAGTATCGCGACCGCTACAAGCCCTTCGGCGGCGTGCAGTTGCTGATGATCGGCGACCTGCAGCAGTTGGCACCCGTCGCCGTCGATAAGGAGTGGGCACTGCTGCGCGACTACTACCCCACTCCCTATTTCTTCAGCAGTCAGGCCCTGCAGCAGATTCAGTATGTCACAATCGAACTGCAGCACATCTACCGCCAGAGCGACGCCCACTTCATCGAGTTGCTCGGCAACATCCGCAACGGCCACCTCGACGCGGCGACCGTCGCTGCCCTCAATGCCCGATACATTCCCGGTTACCAGCCCAGTGAGGGTGAAGAGACCATCCGCCTCACCACCCACAACTACATGGCCAACCGCTACAACGAGCAGCAACTGGCAGCACTGCCGACGCAGGAGCACCATTTCGAAGCCACCGTCACGGGCGACTTCCCCGAGAGTTCCTTCCCCGCCGAGGCCGACCTCGTGCTCAAGGAGGGCGCACAGGTCATGTTCATCAAGAACGAAAGCCTCTCCAACCCTTCCCAGGAAGGGGCTACCTACTACAACGGAAAAATCGGCACCGTGACGGGGTTCGACGACGACAAAGTCCTTGTCGAGTGTAAGGAAAGCCCCGCTGTGGGAGAGAGTGGAGAGCCTTCGACCGTCGTCTTTGCCGTTGAGCCGGTTGCATGGGAGAACACCCGCATGACGCTCAATCAGGAGACGAACGAAATCGAGGAGGAAGTCATCGGCACTTTCCGCCAACTTCCGCTCCGGCTGGCATGGGCCATCACCGTCCACAAGAGTCAGGGCCTGACCTTCGACCACGCCGTTCTCGACATCAACGATGCCTTTGCCCACGGTCAGGTGTATGTGGCGCTGAGCCGTTGCCGCAGCCTCGAAGGGCTTGTCCTGACGCGCCCCGTCGAAATTAAATCTCTGCTTTCAGACCAGAGCGTCAACGCATTTATTGACAAAGAATTAAAGAGTTCTGAAAACGCCAGTCAACAACTCGGTTCGTTCCGCTTTGCCTACTTTCAGAAACTGCTGGACGAACTCTTCACGTTTGATGCGCTCGAACGGTCGGTGCGCTATGTCGTGCGTGTACTGGAGGAACACCTGGCACGCCAGCAGGGCGAACTGACGGAGCGCTGGAAACAGGCTGCCGAACGTTTCGCAGCCGACGTCGTCGGTGTGTCCCGTCGCTTTCAGCAGCAGTACCACGGCATCCTCGCCCAGTCGGCCGACCACCAGAACGACCCGCAGTTGGCCGAACGCATCGCCAAAGGCTCGGCCTACTTTGCCGACCAACTGGAGCACATCGGCCGGCTCATCGGTGAGACACGACCCGAAATCGGCAACAAGGCTGTGGCCAAACAGTTCAAGAACGCCCTCGACACTGCCTCGCTCGACCAGCGCGAGAAACTGGGCACCCTGCGCCGCATTGCCGACCACGGATTCAGCGTGCGCACCTACCTGCACGACAAGGCGAACGCCCTGCTCGACGAGACCAAAGGCGACAAACCGGCCAAGAAAAAGAAGGCCGAGAAGGAGCCCAAACCCAAGACCTGGGAAATCACCTACGAAATGTTCCGTGCAGGCAAGAAGGTGAAGGAAATTGCCCAAGAGCGCGACCTGACGCAGAAGACCGTCTTCGGCCATCTGCTGCGCTATGTCGAAAGCGGCGACCTGCAACCTCTCGACCTCATCTCTGCCAAGCACGTCGAGCAGGTGGGCAGCCTCGTTGCCCGCGTCGGCAAGCCCGACGACCTCTACGCCTTCTACAAACTCCTGCCTCCGGGCATCCTCTTCGGCGAGATGCGACTCATTCTCGACCTGCTCTGAGCCCGCCTCACCACCACCCCACACCCTCTCCACTCTTCTACGCGCGTACGCGTAAAGGTCTGAGCGCTCAGACGAAAACGTCCAAGCGCTCAGACGAAAACGTCCAAGCGCTCGGACGAAAATTTCCGAGCGCTTGGACGCAATGTTTCAGCACAGCATTTTAGCGTTTCTCCTTCGCCTCGCGGGTCAGGGCAGTCATGTTGCCCGTGATGAACACAGTGGCGAGGTCGGTCTTGCAGTTGGAGAAGATTTGGATGGCCTTCTTGAATCGTCCCGGCATCTTGTTCGACCCGTCGTAGGTGACGGTGATGACGCCTCGTCCGCCCGGCGAAATGGGGTCCTTCGGATAGTTGGCCACGGTGCATCCGCAGGAGGTGTGAACGTAGTTGAGGACAAGCGGTGCCTGCCCGACGTTCGAGAACCTGAATGTACACTTGCGGACGGCGTCGTCCTGCGCGAATGTGCCGAGATCGACAGTGGTCTGCTCAAACTTAATGACAGGATACTTCTTCTTGGCCTGAACGTTGGCAGGAAGGAGAAAGCAGAGGGTACAAAGTACGGCGAGATAGAGGATTCGTTTCATTTTTTTGTATCAAATGTCTGCACTTAATGACTTTTGTGCGGCAAAGTTACGAACAATTCCAAAATTTTTCACTAACTTTGCAAGGATTTTTTGAAATACAAGACTTATGAAAGATAAAAATACAATCATCGGATGGCTGCTCATCGGACTCGTGTTCGTGGGTTTTATGGTGTATAACAACTATACAGCCAAAGAACGCATGGAGCAGCAGAAGTTGGAAAAGGCTCAGAACGCCGTGATGGAGCAGAAGGCCGACAGCGTGGCCGAAGTGGTGGCGAAGGAGGAAGCAGAAAGGGTTGAGACCGAACGCACGGACTCGACCAACGCGCTCTTTGCCGCACGGCAGGGCCAACCCGGCGAGACAGTCATCGAGAACAACCTGCTGCGCCTGACCATCACGAACAAAGGGGCTCAGGTGATGCGTGCCGAACTGAAGGACGAGACGTACAAGAACCAGCAGGGCGGACACGTCGTGCTGTTCGACGGCGACGAATCCAACCTGCGCTTCATCCTCGAAGGCAAGAACGACAACGTGCTGACCGACGACTACTATTTCACCCCCCAGGAAGCAACGCCGAAGGGCGTGACCCTGTCACTGCCCGTGGCTGAGGGAAGCATCGACGTCACCTACACACTGGAAGACGACTCCTACGTCCTCAACATGGACGTGCAGGCACACGACCTCCAGGGTTTCTTCCCCGCCAAGGCCAACTCGATGGGCATCGTCTGGACAGAGAAGATGCGCCAGCAGGAGAAAGGCTATTCATTCGAAAACCGCTATTCGACCATCACCTACCGCAACACACAAGGCTCGACCGGCGAACTGTCGGCCAGCGGCAGCGACAAGGAAGAGGATGCCAGCGACTTTGACAGCCGGCTGAAGTGGGTGGCCTTCAAGACCCAGTTCTTCAGCCAGATACTCATTGCCGAAGGCGACTTCAGCGTCGATCGCATGGCATCGAAGCAAATTCCCGAGACGAAGGAAGAAGGCGTGCAGAAGTACCTCAAGACCTACGAGGCCGAACTGAACTCCACCTTCGACCCTACGGGCAAGAATCCCACGAACCTCAAGATGTATCTCGGCCCGAACAAGTTCTCCACGCTCAAGGAGAACGAGGCAAAAATCGGGAACAGCGCAGACCTCGACCTGCAGAGCATCGTCTATCTGGGTTGGCCTATTATCCGCTGGATCAACCGCTTCGTGTTCCTCTACCTCTTCGACTGGATGACGGGCTGGGGCCTGAACATGGGTATCGTGCTGCTCATCATCACGCTCATTGTGAAGTTTGCCGTCTTCCCGCTCATGCGCAAGTCGTACCTCTCCAGCGCCAACATGCGCGTGCTGCGTCCGAAGATAGACGAAATCAACGCGAAGTATCCCAACAAGGAAGACGCAATGCTGAAGCAACAGGAAGTGATGCAACTCTACTCGCAGTACGGCGTCTCACCGATGGGCGGCTGTCTGCCCATGCTGATTCAGATGCCTACTCTTCTGCGTGCTGTGGTGCCTTTCGACGGTGGCAAACACCTGGATTTCGATGCGTCAGCAGCAGGCTATGGCGATGTCTCCTGAGCAGGAGCAGAGCATGAAGATGATGCGCTGGATGTCCTACGTCATGCCACTCGTCTTTTTCTTCTCGTTCAACAGTTACTCTTCGGGCCTCAACTACTACTACTTCATCAGCGGTTTGATTTCAATCCTGATGATGTGGTACCTGCGCAAGACAACGGACGACAAGAAACTGCTGGAGCGTCTCGAGGCACGTTTCAAGGAGCGCAAGGCCAACCCCAAGAAAACTTCGACCATGATGGAGCGTATGCAAGCCATGGCTGCGCAGCAGCAGGAAATCCTGCGCAAGCAGCAGGAGGCTCAGCAGCGCCGCAAATAAAACGCGTAACCAACCCCCTCCAACAGAGGGGGCTTTTCGTTTTCAATGATTGTAAACCCTTCATTTATTGATACTGTCATGAATATCGGTTTCGACAACGACAAATACCTGCGCATACAGTCGGAGCACATCCGCGAGCGCATAGCCAAGTT
>ONXQ01000115.1:6079-7128 GCA_900321835.1 uncultured Prevotellaceae bacterium | reverse complement strand
AATGGACTGTGGACGAAATTTTTTTCGTCTGCGGACGAAATTGAAATGGACTGCGGACGAAATTTTTTTCAACTGCGGTGGCATGACGGGGATATTGAAGGCGGACTTTTCCACAAGTGCCTATCCTCCTGTCTGCCATCATGCAAAATCCTAATAAAAACTAAAGTTGCTGTTCGTAAACAGCAGATAATCATCAATAGTTTCTCGTGGAGAGTAAACAGCCGAAACGGACAAAAAGAGACTATTAGGGCTTTTTAATATATAAATAGGTATAGAAAATGGATATTCACGATAAGATTATCGACTTGCGCTTTCCGAAATGCCCGATCAGGAATGTGATTACGCGCATTGGTGACCGCTGGAGCATCCTGCTCCTGCTGACGCTGGATTCGGCAGAAGGGCCGATGCGATTTAAGGAACTGCAGCAGGCTGCGCCCGACATCAGCCAGACAATGCTGACCCGCACGCTGCGCGACCTCGAGGCCGACGGCTACGTGACGCGCAAGGCTGCCTATCCCGACCTGCCGGGCGATGCGGATGCATTGGCTGCCGCGCTCTACAAGACGGATGCCCAGTAATTGTTTGTGTCGAAAAAACCAAAAAAAGCGAGGGCCCTCACGCACAATGGTGTGAGGGCCCTCGATGTGTAAAGTGAAAAGTGAAAGCGGCTGAGCCGCAGTGAAAAGTGGTCAGATGCGCCCGATGAGTTCTTTCATCAGCAGCGTCATCTTGGGCTGGGCAGCGTTGGCCGCTTCGGTCACTTCCTCGTGGCTCACTTCGACAGCCTCGGAAAAGCCGCCGAGGTCGGTGATGACCGACATGCCGAAGACGCGCATGCCCTGATGGACGGCCACGATGACTTCGGGAACGGTGCTCATGCCCACGGCGTCGGCTCCGATGACACGGAACATACGATACTCGGCAGGTGTCTCGAAGGTCGGGCCCTGCGTGGCGACATAGATGCCGTGCTGCACCTTGATGCCGTGCTCGGCTGCGATTTCATCGACAATGCGGATGAAGTCGGGGTCGTAGGCGCGGTGCATGGAGGG
>ONXQ01000115.1:0-6066 GCA_900321835.1 uncultured Prevotellaceae bacterium | reverse complement strand
CGGAGCGGATTTTCGGGCAGCATGTTGATGTGGTCGGTGATGACCATGAGGTCGCCGATGCTGAACTGCGGGTTCATGCCGCCTGCGGCGTTGCTGACGAAGAGGTTCTTGATGCCCAGTTCGTACATGACGCGGATGGGAAATGTGACTTCGTGGATGTCGTAGCCTTCGTAGTAGTGGAAGCGTCCCTGCATGGCCATGATGTCGTGTCCGCCCAATTTGCCGAAAAGGAGTTTTCCGCTGTGTCCCTCGACGGTGGATATGGGGAAGTGGGGTATGTCTTCGTAGGCAAAAGTCTGTTCAATGACGATCTCGTCGGCCAAACGACCGAGTCCGCTGCCCAGAATGATGGCCGTCTCAGGCTTTGCCTGCATTCGTTCCTTTAAGAAGTGTGCTGTTTCTTGAATTTTTTTGTACATAACTGAGAATGAATTGATTGAACCGCTCTTCTTGCTCGTCCATAAACTCAACTTCGATGGGGAGGATGTAGAGGGGGAATCGAACGGAGAAGAGTGTGAAATCTTCATACACCTGTCCCATGCTGAGCAGACGTGCAGCGTCTTTTTCGGTGGTGATGACGATGGTTTGCTTGTCGGCCGTTGTCACCGACTTGATAACTCGCTCAACCTGCTCGATATCCTTACGCTGGAAGTCGTGATGGTCGGAAAAATGGATGGGGGTGAAGGTGAAATATTTATTCAGGTCGTACTCCATCTGCTGAGGCGATGCGATGCCTGTGAGGAGGACGATGTTGTAGCGTGTGTCCGAGATGTCTTCCAGGGGAATTTCTTCGGGGAAGAGGGACACCTTTTTCAGTTTTCCGTATTTGAAGCGTGTGAAAAAGAGTTTCTGCCAGGGTTGCATCTCGATGCTGCGTGCAATGCCATGTTCTTCCATCGGCGTGATGTAGGGCGGGCACTTGGTGACGATGACGATGTCGGCACGCTGGCAACTGGACTTTGGTTCGCGCAGACGCCCAGCCGGCAGGAGGTCGTCGAAGTTGACGAGCCGATGGTAGTCCATCAGCAGGATGTTAATGCCCGGGACAACATAGCGGTGCTGGTAGGCATCGTCGAGGAGGACAACGTCGGTGGCTGGTTCGACACCTGCACGGCATAGGTTCTTGATACCCCGTCGGCGGTTGGCATCGACGGCCATGTGAATCTGCGGATACTTCTGCTTCATCTGGAAGGGTTCGTCGCCAATTTCCTGCATAGGAGTGTCTTTGGTGGCAAGAATATAACCTTTCGACTTGCGCTTGTATCCTCTGCTCAGCACAGCAACTTGGTGCTGCTGGCTGAGCAGACGAATCAGGTATTCAGTGTGTGGGGTCTTCCCTGTGCCTCCGGCCGTGATGTTTCCTACGCAGATGACGGGTACATCAAAACTCTCGCTGGGCAACACCCCACTGTCGAACAGGATGTTGCGCAAGTTCATCACCAGACCATAGATCCAGGCGAGCGGCTTGAGCCAGTAGCAGATTTTGATGTGGTCACCTTCCATAGAGGGGGAGATGCGCTAGAGATTCTAGAAAAACTAGATTCATTAGAATTTCTAGAAAGACTAGTAATGCTAGAGGTTAAACGTAAAATAGAATGGCAGTTGTGCCTGCACGTTGCCGTGCTTGTTCATGTGCTTCAGACTGTTGAAGTAGAGGTAGTAGTCGCCGAGGACTTCGCGAAGTTTGGCATCGGCATAACTGTCGCCACTGACCTCGTTCATCAGTTCGTCGAACAGGCTGCCCTTGGCCGGGTAAGCGATAATCGAGGCGTCATCTACTTTGGCACGCTTCTTGGCTTCGGCGATAGCGTCGTCGAGGTTGCCAAGTTGGTCAACCAGTCCGATTTGCTTGGCATGTTCGCCTGTCCACACACGGCCTTCGGCAATAGCCTTGATGTCGTCCTGCTTCATCTTGCGGCCTTCGGCACAGCGCTTGGTGAAGAGTTCATAACCGCGGTTGACATAGGATTGCAGCGCATTCTTCTCGCCTTCGGTCATTTCGCGGGAGAAATCGCCGAAGTCGGCAAATTCGTTGGTCTTCACGGTCGAGAAGTGAACGCCGATCTTGTTGTTCAGTAACTCGGCTGCAACGGGGAAGGTGCCAAAGATGCCGATGCTACCCGTCAGCGTGGTCGGTTCGGCAAAGATATAGTCGGCACCGCAGGAAATGTAGTAGCCGCCCGATGCAGCATAGCCGCCCATCGAAACAACCACAGGTTTCTTGGCCTTGATGGCCTGAACGGCGTGGTGGATTTGTTCACTGGCATAAGCGCTTCCGCCAGGAGAGTTGACACGCAGCACAACTGCCTTCACATCGTCGTCGTCGGCAAGTTCCTGCAGTTCCTTAATGGTTTGGGCTCCGACAATCTGAGCCTCGTTTCCGCCCAAGATGCCATTGCTCCGTGAATCAACAATCTCACCGTCAGCGTAGTAAACGGCAATGATGTTGCCGCTGGTGCCTTTCGGCTCGTTGGCCGTGCTGGCAGCCATGTCCTGAATGGTGATGGTATTGTAGGCGTCGGTGGGCTTTTCTTCGTCCGAACCCATCATGTTGGCAATGATGCGCGGAACTTCGTCAGAGTAGGCGAGTTTGTCCACCAGTTTCACTTTCTTGTAAAGGGTGGCTTCCTGGAAGGTGAGGGCAGAGTCGGCGAGTTGGTTCAACTGCTCGGCAGTCATCTTGCGGCTCTTGCTCACTTCGTTCAGCATCTGATTCCAGATTTCGCTGCTGAAGACTGTGATTTGCTCGCGGTTGGCCTCACTCATCTCGGTGAGGAAGTAAGGTTCTACAGCCGACTTGTAGGTGCCGACCTTAAAGATTTCCATCTTCACGCCGAGTTTGTCCATCAAGTCCTTATAGTACGTCGTCTGCATGGCCAGTCCCTTCCAGTCGAGCATACCTTCGGGGTTGATGACAACGCTGTCGGCAACGGAGCAGAGATAGTATGCACCCTGCGTGTACTGGTCGCCATAGGCAACGATAAACTTATCTGAGGTCTTGAAGTCAACAAGTGCCTGACGAATCTCCTGCAACTGGGCAGGTGTAGCACCGCTGAACGAACCGGCTTCCATGTATATGCCCTTTACCTTGTCGTTCTCCTTGGCATTCTTGATGGCACGGAGAATGTCGTCGAGACCCAATTCCTCGTCCATCAACTTGTTGCCGAACATTCCTGCAAAAGGATTGTCGCTGGCACGCTCGCTGATGCTTCCATCGAGTTTGAACACGACGACGGCATCGGACGGAACGCTGGTGGTTGAACTACTGCTGGCCATGCCAATGAGTGTGATGACCGTCATGATGGTGCACAGCAGGCCAATCACTAAGATGCCGACTACTGTGGCTAACACGTACTTAAAAAAGTCTTTCATTTTTGTGGGTGTATTTATTTTGTGAGTTATTTACAGTATTTTGCATATTCACAGGCAGCAAGCAGCCAGGCTCCCGTGCCGAAGGGTGCCTGCGAATGGGCATCAACGGTGCGGGTGGGGTCAGGCTTCTCGCCGATGGGCTGGACGAAACCGATGCTTCCGTCGGGTTGGAGAGCAACCTCCGAAAGATACTTCCATGCTTTTTCAACGACAGTTTTGTACTTCGCAGCAGGAAGCAGACCGTTGTTCATGCCCCAGAGCATTCCGTAGGTGAAGAAGGCCGTGCCGCTGGTCTCGTAGCCCGGTGCATCCTCCTCGCAGAGCATCGAACGGCTCCAGTAGCCACCCGGCTGCTGTGTGCGGGCCACACCTTCGGCCAGTTGCTGGAAACGCTTCACGTAGAATGGACGGTATTTGCTATTCTTGGGCAGGTCCTGCAGCACTTTGGCCAGTCCGGCCAGCACCCATCCGTCGCCACGAGCCCAGAAACTCTTGCCGCCGTTGCAGGTCGTCTTCACTTTGGGCCAGACATACTTGCCGTCGCGGTAGTAGAGTTGAGCCTCCTTGTCGAACAGCAGGCTGTCGGTCCATGCGAAACATTCGTACTGCTTGTCCAGCAACTTTTGGTCGCCCGTCACGGTGTAGAGTTTCGAGAAGATGGGCAGTCCCATATACAGGGCGTCGCTCCACCACCAGTAGTCGCGCTCTTTTGTCTGTGCCTGATAGCACATCACTTCGAGTGTACGCTCCAGACGTTCGGCGCGGTGTTCCAGTTTGTAGAGGTCGATGTAGATTTGGAAGCAAATCTGCCAGTCGGCAAAGAGCACGTGGCGCATGTCCTCGCCGTAGGTCTTGTACTCCCACTTCGACTTGTCGCGCTCAGTGGCGCCGCTCCAGCAGTTGTGCTCGGCAAAGCGCAGGGCATAGCCGAGGTATTCCTGCTTACCTGTCAGTTCGTAGGCAGCCTGGTTGCCGGTGAAGTAGGCAGCGTTGTCCCAGAATCCGCGACATTCGGCCCGGTTGTGGCTCTGCCAGTAAGTCTGCACTTTCTCAATCTTTTCAATCGTAAGTTTGGCACCTTCGCTTTTCAGTGCAGGAGGTGCCACAGGCAACGACTGGGCGAGGCAGACGACCGTCGTCAGTGTCAGGATTTGAAAGCCGATGAAAGCCAAAAGTCTCGTTTGTTTCATGCTTAAAAAAAGATTTCAACCTGCAAATATACACCTTATTTATTATTCGCACAAATTTTGAGCCCTATTTTTGCTGCTTCGGCCTTGAGCAGGTCGATGGCGGCTGTGCGTTCGTTTTCGATTTCGCCGTCCAGCACAGCATCCTTCAGCCGCTGTTTGAGCAGCCCCACTTCGCGCGAAGGCTGGAGACCGAACATCTCCATGATTTCGTTGCCGTCGATGCAGGGCTGGAACAGGCGTTTGTAGTCGCGTTCCTTGAGGTCGGCCAGTTTCTCGCGCACCATGCGGAAGTTCTCGCGGAACGTCTTTTTTCTCACCTCGTTCTTCGAAGTGATGTCAGCCTCGCACAGTGTCATCAGGTCGTCAATGTCGTCGCCTGCATCGTTGAGCAGACGGCGCACGGCAGAGTCGGTCACTTCCTCGTCGGCAATGACGATGGGGCGCATGTGCAGGTCAACGAGTTTCTGCACGTACTTCATCCGTGCGTCGAGCGGCAGACTCATGCGTCGGAAAATCTGCGGCACCATCTTTGCGCCGATGAAGTTATGGTTGTGGAACGTCCATCCCAGCGCATTGTCCCACCGCTTGCTCCGTGGCTTGCCGATGTCGTGGAGCAGGGCGGCCCATCGGAGCCAGAGGGGAGAGGTCGTGGCTACATTATCCACCACCTCCAGCGTGTGCAGGAAGTTGTTTTTGTGGGCACGTCCGTTGCGTGTCTCGACCACGTCGAGGGCGCACAATTCGGGCAGGAACTGCTGGAGCAGGCCCGTGTCGTAGAGTTCGTAGAGGCCGCGGCTGGGCGGATTGGTCATGAGGATTTTGTTGAACTCCTCCTGAATCCGTTCGCCGCTGATGATTTGCAGGCGTTCGGCATTGCGGCGCAGGGCCTCGCGCGTCTCGTCCTGAATCTCAAAATGCAGTTGAGCGGCAAAGCGGACGCAGCGGAGCATCCGCAGAGGGTCGTCGCTGAAGGTGATGTCGGGGTCGAGTGGTGTGCGGATGATGCCCTGCTGCAGGTCGTCCAGTCCGTTGAAAGGGTCGAGCAGTTGGCCGAAGCGTTGGCTGTTCAGGCACAGCGCCATAGCGTTGATGGTGAAGTCGCGGCGATTTTGGTCGTCCTCCAGCGAGCCGTCCTCGACGACGGGTTTGCGGGAGTCGTGGCTGTAACTCTCGCGTCGGGCACCGACGAACTCCAGTTCCAGTCCCTTCAGCGCAATTTGCGCCGTGCCGAAGTTGGCATACACGGCCAGATGCGGCTTGCGACCAGTCCGTTCCTTCAGTTTTTGTGCCACGGCCTTTGCCATCTTCACACCCGAGCCGACGACGACGCAATCCACATCGTTCGACGGGCGCTCCAGAAACAGGTCGCGCACAAATCCGCCTATCACGTAGCACTCCATTCCCTGCTCGTCGGCCACCTCGCCGATGAGACGGAAAATCGGTGTATCGACGCTTTGCTTCAGTTCTTCTGCTGTCAGTAGTTTCATGCTGTATTGTTTGCTTT
>ONXQ01000102.1 GCA_900321835.1 uncultured Prevotellaceae bacterium | reverse complement strand
GACAAGGGATGGGCTTAAATAAAGACAAGGGTTCTCACGAACCCTTGCCTCCCTATTTTTAACCTAAACCTTAACTATGAAAAAATTATTATTTTTCCGTGTGCAAAGATGGCAAATAACTTTGATATTACAAAATTTTTACAGCATTTTTTTTGAAAAAATACAAAAAAAACTGAAAAAGCAAGGTGTGAACGCCCAAAAAGGCACTGAAAAGGCCGTGAAAATGAACAATGAACGATGAACGTGTGCCGGGGTGTTGACACAGCCATGCAGTACACACGTCAAGGCGCGAAGGCATTCAACACGTCAATCTGTGGGAATCTTCTTGGGACTTAACGACATCGGTTTTCAGAGGCCGAAGGCACGTTCTCAATGAAGAGACGAAACGGGGGTTGGTCAGGGGCGCCGTCGCGCCGAAGTTTTAAGCACTTAAAAAAATATTTCCAAGCACTTAAAACTTTTTTTCAAGTGCTTGGAAATACAAAAAGTGTGCGTCGGGCACGTCGTCACTTCACCTCCCAGATGTCGTTGGTCTCCAGCAGTTCGGCAAAGTTGTGGTACTTCTTCTGTGCCGAGACCTCAGCAATCTGCGCCTCGACAGCCTCATCGTAAGTCGGCGCAGGAACGTCGCGGATGACACCGAGGGCGACGGGAAAGTCGGGACCCTCCATCATCCGAAACCGTCCTGGGCGATGCCGTACTCATTGTTTTCGCCGAAAAGCATCTTCTCGCCGTGGTGCAGATAGATGGCGTTCTTCTTGCGGTTCGGAGCGGAATAGACGTCGTCGTGGGTGCCGTTGTTGAAGATGACGCAGTTCTGCAGGATTTCGCACACCGCAGCGCCCTTGTGCTCGTAGGCGGCACGGAGAATCTCAACGGTGCCGGGAGCGTCGGTGGCCACGGCACGGGCGAAGAAGTGGCCGCGTGCGCCGAAGCAGAGTTCAGCGGGACGGAACGGGTCCTCCACCGTGCCGTAAGGACTTGACTTCGAGACGAATCCGCGCGGACTGGTGGGGCTGTACTGACCCTTCGTCAGACCGTAGATGCGGTTGTTGAGCAGAATCATGTTGAGGTTGATGTTGCGTCGGTTGGCATGGATGAAGTGGTTGCCGCCGATGGCAAGTCCGTCGCCGTCGCCGCTCACCTGCCATACGGTCAGTTTGGGGTTAGTCACCTTGACGCCTGTAGCGATGGCGGCAGCGCGTCCGTGGATGGTGTTCATGCCGTAGGTGGCCATGTAGTGGGGCAGACGGCTCGAACAGCCGATTCCGCTGATGACTGCGTTGTTCCACGGCTCCACACCGATTTCTGCCAGTGCCTTGTGCAAGGATGCAAGGAAGAAGTGGTCGCCACAACCCGGGCACCACCTCGGCTGCCCTTTCTTATAATCTTGTGCTGAAAATTTACTCATAATACTTCTTATTGTTTTTTATACTACAAATTTTACGAATTAAACGAATTGTGATATTGAACGTTTAACATTCGTTCATGCTCCAATGACGGTGCTCCAAAGTTGATAAGCAGTCCAAGTTGGAAGTCTGCAATTTTCACATAATTGATTGTCTGCGAACGATGTTGGTCTTCAAGTTCTTTTTGAGCCTTCAACTCCACGATGATTTTATCATAGCAGATGAAGTCGGGCACGAATTCTGTTTTCAAAGTAACGCCCTTATACTTAGCGTGGATTGATGTTTCACGACTATAAGGAATATTCTGAGCAATGAATTCCTGTTCCAAGGCATCTTGATAAACCTTCTCCGAAAAGCCACATCCCAACCACCTGTGCACTGCCATAGCAGCGCCTATAATCTTGAAAGATTCTTCTTTGTAAATCAGTTGATTGCTGGACATAAATTGCAATTCGTTTAATTCGAGAAATTCGTAGTCAAATAAATTAATAATTACAGTAGTTTACTAAAGTTCTCAATGAGGTCAGAAACTGTAAACGGTTGGCCTTTTACTTCGTTGTATTGTGCGGGCACAAAGCCATCGACTTTCATGCGGAGCCATGCGGCGAGTTGGCCCATGTTCTGTTCGCACACGATGACTTTCTTGTAGCGGCGCAGCACCTCCGCCGTGTTCGCAGGCAGAGGATTGATGTACTTGAAGTGAGCCTGAGCCACACGGTGGCCCTGCTGGCGCAGTTCGTCCATCGCAGCGTGGAGGTGACCGTAGGTGCCACCGAAGCCGACGATGAGGAGGTCCGCATCATCCGCGTCGCCTTCGACCACGAGGTCCGGGACCTGTATGTTGTCAACCTTCTGCTGGCGCAGTTGCGTCATCAGGTGGTGGTTCTCCGGATCGGTCGAGATGGCACCCGTGCGGGAGTCCTTCTCCAGTCCGCCGAGAATGTGTTCGAAGCCTTCGCGACCGGGAACGGCCCAGTAGCGCACACCGTCGGCATTGCGCTGGTAGGGAGCCCACTGTCCGCGCAGTTCTTCGGGAACATAGGGAGGCTTAATCTCCGGATAGTCAGCGAGGTTCGGCAGGCGCAGGGCACCACTGCCATTGGCGACGAAGGCGTCGGTGAGCAGGACGACGGGGGTCATGTGCT
The DNA here is from genome assembly GCA_900321835.1 of uncultured Prevotellaceae bacterium. Classification (GTDB taxonomy): domain Bacteria; phylum Bacteroidota; class Bacteroidia; order Bacteroidales; family Bacteroidaceae; genus UBA3839. The sequence goes on along the minus strand of ONXQ01000102.1, from coordinate 6,946 downwards.
CCAGTGCCATCTTTGCGGCCATGTAGGCGGCGTCGAAGCAGTCGGTAGGACTGGTGGCAGCCATGACCGGCATGGGGCTTTCGCCGTTGCGGCCGAAGAGCACCTGCAGCAGGTCGGTCTGTTCCGACTTCGTCGGCAGACCTGTGGCGGGACCGCCTCGCTGCACGTCGAGCACGACGAGCGGCAGTTCCATGATCACGGCCAGGTTCATGGCCTCGCTCTTCAGACAGATGCCGGGGCCGGAGGTCACTGCCGAGGCGCAGCCTGAGATTTCGTCCTCGCACTGCACCGTCTTGACGCCGAGGCTCTTGTGCTTCGACAGTTCGTGCAGCACGTCGGTGGCCGGTGTGATGGGGTACGAACCGAGATAGAGTTGCAGGCCGGCCTTTTCGGCAGCGGCGATGAAGCCGTAGGCCGTGGCCTTGTTGCCGGTGATGTCCATGTAGCGTCCCGGCACCTTGTGCTTGGTTTCGACACGGTAGCGGCCTGCCACGCTCGAGTGGGTGTTGTGGCCGTAGTCGTAGCCGGCCTGGATGACCTTGATGTTGGCTTCAGCCACAGCGGGTTTCTTGGCAAACTTTTCACGGATGAAGTTGAAGGCCACGTCGAGGTCGCGGTCGAAGAGCCAGCAGACGAGGCCGAGGGCAAACATGTTGCGGCACTTGATTACCGATTTGGGGTCCATGCCGCTGTCGCTGAGACAGTCCTTCACCATCTGGGTGACGGGGCACTGAATCACGCGGTCGGGGTCGATGTGCATCTCGCCCAGATAGTCGTCCGTCTCGAAGGCCGCCTTCTTCAGGTCGGCTGCCTGGAAGGAGTCGGTGTCGATGATGATGGCTGCGCCGGGCTTGGCATAGCGGTACTGTGTCTTGAGCGCTGCGGCGTTCATGGCCACGAGCACGTCGCACTTGTCGCCGGGGGTGAAGACCTGTTCGGCACCGATGTGAACCTGGAATCCGCTCACGCCCGTCAGCGACCCTTGCGGGGCTCGGATGTCGGCCGGATAGTCCGGGAACGTACTGATACTGTTGCCGACCGTCGCCGAGACGGTCGAGAAGATGTTGCCGGCGAGTTGCATACCATCACCGGAGTCACCTGAGAAACGAACGACCACGTCGTTCAACTCTTTAATCTCCATGTTTTTATCGTTGTTGGTAAATTTGTTTGATTTGCAATGCAAAGGTACGATTAAGCGAGCGGAATACAAAACGAAAGCCCGAAAAATTTCATTTTTCGGCCCGGCCGGGGAGGTGTTTGTTTGCCAATCCTGCCAAAGGGCTCCGCAGTTGACCGAAATTTCGTCCGCAGACGAAATAAAAATGGAACTGTGGACGAAAAAAAATTTCGTCTGCGGACGAAATTAAAATCGTCTGCGGACGAAATTTATTTCAACTGCGGACGAAATTCGGACGAACTACAGAGGGTGTGCCCCTGCAGGCGGGCAGCGGGGCTGAATGCAGCGAGGCGGACAACCTGCTGCTGTCCGCCTCGCTGAAGGGTGTGAAGGGATGTGACGAAGTCCTATCGGTAGAGGAACTTCACGCTGCACTGGTTGCCCTCGTTGTCGATGGCGCGGGCCACATAGGTCTGGCCGGGCATGAGGGGCGAGAGGCCCAGCGTGGCACTGCCGCTCTCGAAGCGCAGGCCGGTCTGGAAGACGCGCTGGCCGGCGAGGGTGTAGATGGCTACGTCGGCCGAGGTGGTCTCCTCGCTGCGCAGGGCAATCTGGGTGCCGGTGAAGAAGATGCGCAGACCGTTGTTCGACGAGATGAAGGTGCCGGCAATGTCGGTGGCGACGGGGTCTTCCTGATCGACCCAGGTCATGTAACTGTTCTTGATGTTCGACTTCTCGATGGTCGGAACGGTCATGACATAGACGCTGTCGGCGCCGTTGGGATAGCGTCCGGCGGTCTGGTCGCCGTTGTGGGGAGGATAGCGCAGGATGTCGCTCCAGGCTCCGTCGGCACTTTGGATGCGCACGATGCCGCCCTCGGCTGCCAGTTTGAAGTTGGCATGGAGTTGGCGCAGGGGCACAACCTTGTCGCACCAGACAATGAGGAATCCGTGGGCCGGCACGATGGTCGTTGCCTGGCTGCTGCCTTTCGTAATCTTCCACTTGGTGGGCTTCTCCTCGTTGTCGGTAAGGAACATGCCCTCGACGTCGATGTCGGCGTCGGTGGTGTTGTAGAGTTCCACCCAGTCTTGCTTCTTGTAGTAGTCGTCAACGTAGATGCTGTTGGCAGCGCTGACCTCGTTGATGCGGATGGGAGCGATGCCGTTCTCGGCGCGTTCCTGCTCGGTCATGGGTTCGAAGACAGCCTTGAGGTCGAGCGATTCGCCTTCGGGCATTTCATATTCGACACCCGTCGAGACGATGACACCCTGCGTGGCCTCGGACGTCTTCGTGAGGCTGAGCGATGCGTCCCACCAGAGGTCGCTGCTGGTGCCGTTGCAGTTGTGCACTTCGACGGCGATGACGTTCGTTCCCTTGTGCAGGAGGCTGGCATCGATGGCGAATGTTCCGCTGGCGGGGTCGTCGCCGACGTACCAGTTATTGTCCTGATTCGTATAGAAGTCGTAGGCAGAGCCGCTGGGCACATGGAACGAGGCGGCCTCCTTGCCGTTGACCCAGACAATCATGCCGTCGTCAACCTGGTAGTCGAGACGGAAGACATCGCCGTCCTTCGGATCGTCGGCCAGTTCGACCTCCTTGCGCATGTAGTAGGTGATGCGCTTGTTGCGCGAGTCGTCGCCCCAGTCGAGGGTCGTGGTGGCATTGCTCATGGGCTTGCCGCTGCTGCCGAAGCCGAAGGGCGCATAGCCTGTGCTCCAGCCGGCATCGTCGTAGTCGGGATTCTGCCAGCCGGTCTGGTCGAGCGAACCCTGGTCGTAGTAGGACCACTGCTCACCCGTTTCAAAGAGCGGCTCGGCGGCAGAGTCCGTTGCATTCATGTCCATCCATCCCTTGAACTTGTAGCCGGCAGGCACTTCGGCACGCAGGGTGACGGGTGCGAAAAGATGGCCGTCGAAGTAGTCCTCGGGCACCTCAATGTCGTTGATGTAGAGGGTGCCTGCGTCGTGGCTCGACGAGAGTTTCACCTTCTGCGCCTCCACACCGCTGAGTTGCATGTAGTAGTAGCGCTGCAAAGCCGAGGTCATGGTAGGCTCGCGTTTGGCAAAGTTGTTGATGATTTCCTGGGCATAGGACATCGAGTTGGGCAGACCATCGTAGGCAAGCATGTCCTTCTTGCGCTCGGCAAAGTCCGTGACGATGCGCTCCACGCGCGACGGTTCATAGACACTGCCGCCGACGATGCAGAAGCGGTCGATGAATCCTCGACGGAACTCGTCGTTCTGCAACAGGTCGCGGAAGATGGCGACGAACTCCACCTCGCGCTGCCAGTTGTTCACCTTGTTGCCGTTCTCATCATAAACGTCATACAGGGGGTAGAACGTGTGCAGCGTCTTATAATAGCCGTCGAGACGGTTGAAGGCATCGCTGCTCGAGCGGAAGGTCCAGTCCATGTCGAAGAGGATGAAGCGGAAGCGGCCGTCGTTGCGATTGCGGAACGCCTTGGTGTTGTTGTGCGGCCAGTCGGTACTGCCCGAATACAGATACACTGCCATGTAGTTCTGGAACTCCTCGATGTCGAGCAAACCGCGAATCTGCTCGTAAATCACGGGGTCTGCAGCGTCGGCCGACAGTTCGTACAGTTTCTCAAAAGCCACACGGTCGCCACACATCTGCACATAGCCCGAGTCAACATCCATCTCCCAGATGTCGATTTCCTCGTCGTCCCAACCATAGTTGGCATAGACGTAGTGCTTGTTGTTCGGCTCACGCATGTTGAGATTTATGTAGCCGTCGTGGTTGTTGTAACTGCGGTCGTTGTACTTGGCCACCTGACCGTTGATGAAGTAGAGGACAGGTTCGGCCGACTGTCCGTCGATGTCAATACCCGACGTCAGAGCGATGCGCTGCACAACGGCGTCGAGCATACGTCCCGGCTTCTGCGACTCAATATCGTTACCACCGTTACGGTTCTGCAGCGTGCGGTTACGTATGTAGGGCTTGTCCTTGAAGAACGGATAGTTGAGCGTCTTCTGGTGCGAGACGACGGGGTCGTTGCTGACGCTTGTGCCAAACTTCTTGTTTCCTTTGAGTTTGAAAGACGCCGGAGCCCAGCCGCGACTCCAACCGCCGCAGGTCGAGAAGGTGACTTCCTGGTTGAGCACGTCCTCTCCATCGACAAGGTATTCGAAGTTGACGGGGCGGTCCCATTCCTGGTTCCAGTTGGCCGGCGACGACTGACCACGGCCTCGCATACCGTTCGTTCCGCGGACGTAGCAACCGATGGTGTTGTCGTAGAGCATCTTGGGATCGGTGACGACGGAGATGATGGGCAGGGTGTACTCACGGTCCTTGTAGATGTAAGAGCGTGTAGCCACTTCGCTGGGGAGGAATCCGTCCTGGAAGAGGCGGAAACGGAAGACGGTGGTTTCGTCGATGCTGAAGAAGCCGGTCTCGCTGGTTTCGCCGTTGGTCAACGTTGGAACGGAACCGTCGGTGGTGTAGCGGAGCGTGGCGCCGTCAGGTATTTCGACGCTGATGTTGAGTGTGCCTTCAAAGAGTTGGCCTTCCTTGTCAACATAGGGTCGCTCGAGTTGTTCGTCGCAGTAGGTTGCGGTGTTGTTGCTGGCCTCGAGTGTGGGTTCGGCGGTGAACATCCAAGTTTTTCCTGCGTCGGTGGTGCGGGCGTAGGACATACGTGTGATGACTTCGGGATAGTCCTGCGAGGTGAGGAGTTTTCCGCTGGCGTCGCTGAGGTAGATGACTCCGCCGTCGCAGTCGAGGTTGAATTTGCACTGCGTCTTGTGCTTGGGTCCGCTGTTGTCGAACCAAATGGTTTTGTATCCGTGGGCGGGTACGGCACCCATTTCAGCGGGCATGTGCCACTTCTGGAGGTTGGTGGCGTCGTCGCTGAGCCAGAATCCGGCGAGGGGTGCAGCCTTGCTGGTGGGGTTGTAGATTTCGATCCATGCGCCGAAGTTGTACGTTGGGTCGATGAATTGCTCGGCGTTGCCCGTCATGATTTCGTTGATGACGTACTGGTCGGCTGTGGCATCGGGCACGGTGACGGTTACTTCGCACACGGCTTCGTAGTTTCCGTCGTAGGTCGTGGCATAGATGTATGTGGTGCCGGGCGTTGTCTGTGCGGAGACGAGTCCGTTCTGATCGACGGTGGCGATGGTGGGGTCTTCGCTTTCCCAGACAACCTTCTTGAAGGTGGCCTCTTTGGGCTTGACGGTGGCTGTGAGTTGGATGTTCTCGCCAATGACGAGTGCCACGTTGCTGTGGTCGAGGGTGATGCCTGTGGGTTCGACTATGTTGCCGTAGTATTCGAGTGTGAAATTGTCGAAGATGCACCAGCCGTAGTAGGTGTAGTTGGGCGATGCAATGCCGATGCGCATGTGTCCGTCGGTGACGACGAACTCAATGCTGTTCTGGTACATTTGCTGGCGGAAGCAGTAGGCTGCTGCCTGCATGTTGTTGGGATAGCGTGCCTCGACGGGGTTCTGCTGTCCCCACCAGCCTCCGCCGCCGCTGCCGTTGGGATAGTTCCAGTAGGCGCCCTGCGAGTAGTCGCTGGGGGCTTCGCTGTAGATGTTGGCGAGCGGTGTGGAGAAATCGTTTCCGTAGAGATAGGCCTGCGGCACGTCTGTACCTTCGAGGCCTGCATTGCGGCGGTCGTCGGAGTTGGCACCTGTGCGGTAGAAGGCCTGTGCGCTCAGGCGGTAGCGTCCGTTGGGGACGTTGTCGATTTCCACATAGAAGTCGAATGCCTGCTCATAGACTTCGTGGCATTCGTACTGTGTGTCGTGTCCGCCGCCTGTCGATTGCCAGCCTTCGGTTGAGTTGTAGGCGAACGAGGGGTTACTGATGTATCCTTCGGTCACATCTACCCAGTTGTAGGTGTTGTCGAAGACATAGACGGTGGCTGTGTTCTGCACGCCGCTGCCGTCGGCAGCCGTGGCGGTGATGGTGGCTGTGCCTTCGCCCTTGCCGGTGACGACGCCGGTGGGCGAGACGGTGGCGATGGCGGTGTTGCTGCTCGACCAGACGATGTCCTTGTTGTCGGCCTGTTCGGGCATCACACTGGCGGTCAGGGTGACGGCATCACCGACGGCGAGCACGGACTTTTCGGGGGCGATGCTGATGCTGCTGATGGCGACGTTGCCTGTGGCCCACTGTTCGAGCACGAAGTTGTCGTACATGAACCAGTCTTCGCTCACGCCTCCGTCTTTCTTCACGCCGATGCGGATGGGTTCGCCGGTGGAGTAGAATTCGAGGACGTTGTCGTAGGCGTTCGACTTGAAGGCAAGTACGCCCGACTCCATTCCGTTGGCAAAGATGTGGAACTCACTGTAGTCCTCGGGAGCGACCCACTTGACGTCGGGGTCGCCGTCGCTCATCTCGTGCGAGAAGAGGCTCTTGACGGCCACCTGGTCGTTGCCGGCATAGAGCACGGCCAGCATTTCTTCGGTCTTGTTCACATAGGCCTGATAGCCCGCCCAGTCGGTGTTGCCCGAGTTGCGGTAGAAGGCCTTGACGGTCAGACGGTAGTGTCCGGCTGGCAGCGTGACTTCCTGATAGGTGTCGAAGTAGGTGCTGTTCCAGAATTCGGCTGCCTCCAGACGCACGTTCGTGCCCTGGGCGTCGGTATCGGTTGTCCAGCCGTTACGGTCGTTGGTGGCGAACGTCGGATTTTGCAGGTAGGTCGCAGTCACGTCCACCCACTTGCCGCTTTGGGCCATAGTTTCCTGAACGCCTACGCACAGGAGCGCAAGCAGTAGGGTCAATAGTTTTTTCATCGTGTTGTTATTAAGTTAGTTAATGATTCGATGTTGATGAACACTGCATGGCCTGCCGTCGGGCAAAGGG
>ONXQ01000101.1 GCA_900321835.1 uncultured Prevotellaceae bacterium | reverse complement strand
TCCCGTTCCGGCCCCTGTACCTCCCCATCCTTTACCCTACAAAGTTACGAAATAATCCCCACATTTCCAAATAATTACGCATGATTTTTCACCTTTTTTCCAATTTTTTTGAGAGGTGTGGGGTGAAAAAAGCCAGGTTGCTGAGTGGTGACGAGTGACGTCAATTTAATAGACTTTCGGATGAAAAAATAAACCACCTGTGTATTATTTTTCTTTTTTTCTTGGAAAGTTTTTACGTTCATCGTCACTCGTCACTTTTCAGAATGGCAGTTGCGGTTCAGTTTCTTCTTTAAGTTCCTGATTCGCAAGTTGTTCACCCTCGCGTTTGAGGTCATCGCCATTAATATGTTTTACAATATATATATTCCCCTTGTTGGTCCTTTTGGGCTTAAACTTCAGTTTCTTCAAAGCAGAATTCACTTTATGGGGAGTGTATTCTTTGTTTGGCCCTGTTTTGTGGCTAAGCCAACTGATGATTTCACCAACCGTGACCGCCTGAGCCTGTTCACCCTGCTTGGGTTCTCGCAAAACAGTGGGTAATACGGCTGTGCAGATGTCTTCGGCCACGTATTTCCAGTTGATTTCTTTCAATCGAGCCATCATTTCAGGCTTGATTTGTGTGGAGAATCTACGCGGATGTGTGGCCAGATAGTAGGCTTGGGCGAAGGCTTGGGCAATGGGCATGCCATCATAAGGTTCGCTGCCTATGACAGGGAGTACCAGAAAACGACGATCACCTAAGTCCTCAGGCAGAAAGTCGATATGGTTTGTGGTAGCGGCGAATGAGGCATGAACCTTGCGCACCTTGGCATTGTGACCATAAGGTGCACGTTCGTTTGTGATGTTGGCTCCTGCGCCACCTACCATGTTTTTTAGTTTGTTGAAGGTCTGGCGGTTCAGGTTGATCTCGTCGAGAAAGAACAGCAAGTTGTTGGCTGTTGCCAGCGACTCGTCCTTGTCTTTGAACGTAGAAAGTTGTACGGGAGATGTCAGGTATCTACTTAGAGCCGGTGGCAGCAAACGCAGGACAAACTCCGTCTTTCCTGTGCCTTCTTTTTCGCCAGCAAGGACCAGCATAAGTTGGTTCTTGACATCAAGGCCTGCGCCACAGGCAACCATATCGACGAAGTAGAGTTTGAAACACTCGTATAGAAACTCGACATCAGCCCCCTCTTCCAAGTGAAGATAGTCGAACACGCGCCGAATGTAGTCTGTACGCTTGTTCCAGGGCTTCAGTGACTTGACATACTCCTCGACGGGGTTGTAAGGCGTTGAGAAAACACCCGAGTTGATATAGGTGGACAGATTGTCCTTCGACACCTTCACGTTGCTGCTGTGAAGTTTTGTGAGGACGCCGTTAAGTTCGCGGTCGTCGAAATCGCACCATGATGCTTCACCATCTTTCACCTCAATGCGTTCACTGAGAATGTTGTAACGGAACTGATATCCGTCGTTCAGAAACTGGCTCACCTGCTCGAACTGGTTCTGACGTTCCTCTTCCCGTTCTGAGTCAGTCTTTCGAGGACGTCCTCTACGTGGTTTGGCCTCTTCAGGCACAGATGTGTCTATGCCTTTTTGCCCAGCCATGTAGACGAGCGTGCCCAAGGTTATCTCGTGGCGAGATGTCTTTTGACAATTGTCGAACTGATGGTCTGCCTGCTGATAATCATACTTTTCGTCAAAAGCACAAATCTTGTGGAACCACACCCTGCCGACTCCCCCAAAGGAGGAACACACAAAGGCGAACCGCAGGTACTCGTCGTACGAGTGAGCGATGTTAACTCTGGCATCATAGATGCGTTGACAGAGCAGTTCAAAGTGCTGCTGGTCAGTCATGGAAGAATTAAATTGTTTCATCATTTAAATACTTTAGGTTTATAAAACATTGAGGATCATGTCCGAGAAAACAAGCGCGACACACGTCTGAACAGCCCCAGTCAGGCTCGTAGCCATATTGCAGCACCACGTGGCGACACAGCCCCAGATATTGTTCCTTGTAATCCTGGCCTTGTAGCCAGTCGGGAATCTCCACCACCCATTTGACACCCAAGCCGCCGGGTGATACGAAAGCCAGAGCCGTCTCAACGTATCGATCGGCTGACATCTGACAAACCAATTGGCGTGCCTCGTCTGTCGAAGGAAGTCCGTCGATGTCGATAACGATGTAAGGAGAAAGCAACGTCAACTCCGATGCTTTGCGTGAGGAGAAAATGCCTCGGAAGGTGACGAAACGGAAGTTCAGTTTCTTGAAGTCTCCACGCTCCTCCTTGCTCGCCGTCAAGCGCATGGCCCTGAGAGCATCCTGCGCGTCCTTGGCCTTCGTAGAGGTTATGTACTGGTAGACAGACAAGATGTCGGCTACTCCTTCGGGCTTCGTCTGAAGCACCGCATCACCATCCTTGTTCCTGTATCCGTGTCTGAATATCGAGAGCTGTGGGTTGTTCTGTTTGGTCATTTGGCACATATTTATGAATTTTTAACATATTTTTTATCATTTGAGAATACTATCTGGTTTTTTTTGCTGCATTTTTTTTGTGCTGCAAAAGTACGTAGGAATTCGGCAATTGATACCGCAAGTCGAAATCTTGAAAGCGTAGTTATGTGTAATCCACTGATTATTAAATTGTTGCCAAAACAGCATTTTTTATTTTTTTTTCTTTTTTTTATGAATATTGCAAGGGACACTATGTTACCTTGCCAACCGAACACGTCGGTTACTATACCTGTGTTTTACTGTTCTGGGTTTACCTGAGTGTCGGCCTGCGTGAGATACCACGGCATAAGCCCTCGGCTACTTCCCAATTTTTGCTGCAAAAATACGGGGCTTTTAGGATACAAAAATGTTATCTTTTGAGTCAGTGGCTTTTTTTGAAAAAATCTTTTTTTGTATTCGTGCCTTGATTTCATATTTTCTTTGTAACTTTGTCTGAAAATAGATAAACATGAAAACTGAGAAACAGATAGCAGCGGCAGCAGCCGAATTTGCCACACGATGGAAGGGCAGGGGGTATGAGAGAGGTGAGTCGCAACCTTTCTGGCTCGACCTGCTGAGCAATGTCTTTGGCATCGAGACGCCGACCGACGGCTTCATCCGCTTTGAGGAACATCACAAGGTGGACGAGTCGAACTTTGTGGACGGACGTATTCCTACAACACGGGTGCTGATTGAGCAGAAATCATTAGGGAAGGACCTGCGGGCTCCGATACGTCAGAGCGACGGAGCGCTGCTCAATCCCTTCCAGCAGGCTCGCCGCTACGTGGTCGGGCTGCCTGTGTCGGAGCATCCGCGCTGGATTGTCACGTGCAATTTCTCCGAGTTCCTGATTTATGACATGGAGCAGCCGAACGGCGAACCCGAGCAGATTCTGTTGGAGAACCTGGGCAAGGAATACTACCGGCTGATGTTTCTCGTCGATACCAAGAGCGAGCACCTGTCGAAGGAAATGGAGGTGTCCATGCAAGCGGGCGAGATTGTCGGCAAAATCTATGATGCACTTCTCGCCCAATACAACGACAATTCGCCCGAAGCCCTGCGCTGGCTCAACATCCTGTGTGTGCGTATCGTGTTCTGCCTCTATGCCGAAGATGCTGGCGTGTTCACGCACGACCAGTTCCACGACTATCTGGTGCGCTACGATGCCGAAGACATGCGCCGAGCCTTGCGCGACCTGTTCGAGGTGCTGAACACACCGTTGGAAAAACGCAGCAAATACCTGAAGGAAGATCTTAGCGCCTTTCCCTATACCAACGGCGGACTGTTTGAAGAAGACATCGAGATTCCGCAGTTTACGGAAGAACTGAAGCATACGTTGTTGCAGAATGCCTCGCTCGACTTCGACTGGAGCGAAATCTCGCCGACCATCTTCGGCGGTGTCTTCGAATCGACGCTCAACCCCGAGACACGTCGCAGCGGTGGCATGCACTACACGTCGATTGAGAACATCCACAAGGTCATCGACCCGCTGTTCCTCAACGACCTGCGCCGCGAACTGGACGACATCCTGGAAGAAAAGGTCGAGAAACAACGACAGCAACGCCTCGAAGCCTACCAGCAACACCTTGCCTCGCTCACCTTCTTCGACCCTGCCTGCGGCTCGGGCAATTTCCTCACCGAGACCTACCTGTCGCTGCGTCGGTTGGAGAACGAAGCCCTGCGCGAACGCTTTCACGGCCAGGTGATGATGGGCGAGTTTGTCAACCCCGTGCGGGTGAGCATCCAGCAGTTCTATGGCATCGAAATCAACGACTTTGCCGTGGCTGTCGCCACCACGGCCCTGTGGATTTCCGAGGCGCAGATGCTGACTGAAACCGAACGCATCGCCCATCACGACTTCGACTTCCTGCCGCTGAAAACTTATACCAACATCGTCGAAGGCAATGCCCTACGCATCGACTGGCGCAGCGTATTTACCAACAGGAGCGCAGGCGTCTCGCCTGCATCTGACATTACAGCAGGCGGAACCAACAGGAGCGCAGGCGTCTCGCCTGCATCTGACATTACAGCAGGCGAGACGCCTGCGCACCAGCAGGAGGAACCTGAATGGCATTCGCGAGGTTACTTGCCACACATCGACTATCAACGCTATCAGATGATTACATTCCGTCTGTACGACTCTGTTCCTCAACATCTCATTGATGAATGGAAATCGATGGCTGACACATTACATAAACTGCCCGATAACTTTCAAGCCGAACAGGAACTGCGCAGACAAATCGACGAATATGAAGACAACGGATATGGGGCGTGCTATTTCAACGATGCCCGCATTGCTCAATTGATGGTGGATGCGCTCAAGCATGACGACGGATGTCGTTACCACCTCATTAGTTACTGCATCATGCCCAATCACGTTCACGTCCTCGTTGAAGTTTTTCAGGGTTGTCGATTGGCAGACATTCTCCATACATGGCGGTCATACGTAGCACACGAAGCCAACAAATTACTGGGACGCACAGGGACTTTCTGGATGAAAGACTATTTCGACCGTTTCATTCGCGACGAAAAGCATTTTCAGGATGCACTCAACTACATCGAGTTCAACCCAGTCAAGGCGCGCCTTGTGGCTCGTCCCGAAGACTGGCCCTGGACTCCCAACAGGAGCGCAGGCGTCTCGCCTGCATCCTACATTACAGCAGGCGGGACCAACAGGAGCGCAGGCGTCTCGCCTGCATCCTACATTACAGCAGGCGGGACGCCTGCGCACCAGCAGGAGATGCATTTGCCTGACTATATCATTGGTAATCCTCCGTTTGTGGGGGCACGCCTAATGTCAGAAGAGCAGAAGCAGGACGTGATTAACATCTTCGGCGCAAAATGGAAGAATGTCGGCAACATGGACTACGTGTGCTGCTGGTACAAGAAAGCCGTTGAGTTGCTGAAGGAAACCCCCAATGGTCGTGCGGCACTTGTTTCGACCAACAGCATCTGTCAGGGTGAGCAGGTAGCCAACCTGTGGAAACCGCTTTTCGACGATGGCCTCCACATCGACTTTGCCTACCGTACGTTCCGCTGGGACTCGGAGGCTTCGCTCAAGGCACACGTCCATTGCATCATCGTAGGCTTCTCAATGGGTAAGTCTGGGGATAAGGTCATCTACGACAATGACCACATCATCCCTGCCAACAACATCAATGCCTATCTGACCGATGCTCCCAACGTCTTTGTCGAGAGCCGAACAAAGCCTTTGTTTGACGTGCCCGAAATCGGTATCGGCAACAAGCCCATCGATGGTGGCAACTATCTGTTCGAGAAAGAGGAGATGGAGGAATTCATCAGACTTGAACCTAATTCAGCAAAATACTTCAAGCCCTGGTATGGTTCCGTCGAATTTATCCATCAGCGTCCACGCTATTGCCTCTGGCTGGGCGACTGCTCTCCTGCCGAATTACGCAGTATGCCGCATTGTCTGCAACGTGTGCAAGCCGTGCGTGACATTCGTTTGGCAAGTACAAGCGAGGGCACAAGAAAACTGGCCGACCGTCCCACACGTTTCCACGTCGAGAACATGCCCGAGGGAAACTATATCATTGTGCCACGCGTTTCCTCCGAGCGTCGTCGCTACATTCCGATGGGATTTATGCAACCAACAACATTGGCAAGTGATGCTGTTCACCTCATCCCCAACGCCACGCTCTACCACTTTGGTGTGTTGACGTCGAACGTCCACATGGCATGGATGCGTGCTGTTTGCGGCCGATTGAAGAGCGACTATCGCTACTCGAAGGATGTGGTCTATAACAATTTCCCGTGGCCAAAGCCGACGGACGAACAGCAACAGCGTATCGCCGAGACGGCACAGGCCATCCTCGACGCCCGTGCTCTCTACCCCGACTCGTCGCTTGCCGACCTGTACGACGAACTGACCATGCCTGTAGAACTGCGACGTGCCCACCAGCAGAACGACCGTGCCGTCATGCAGGCTTATGGGTTCAACGTCAAATCAATGACAGAGAGTCAATGTGTAGCCGAGTTGTTCAAACTATACCAGGCACGGACTCAATAATTTTTATTCGTACCTTCGCACAAAACTATGGATATGGAAGAACTGAAGATTGCACAGGGCACGAAGGCAGAACGCTACAAGTTGCTGCTGGAGCAGGTGAAGTTCGGCTTCTGGTGGACGGGATTCTACCGCGTCGAGGGTGACGAACTGGTGCTCGGACCGTTCCAAGGTCCGCTGGCTTGCACACGCATCAAAAAGGGTAGGGGTGTGTGCGGTACGGCTTGGGCTCAAAACGAAACGATTGTCGTGCCCGACGTGGAGCAGTTCCCTGGCCACATCGCTTGTAGCAGCGCGAGCCGCAGCGAGATTGTCGTGCCGCTCCGTGACGGCAGGGGGGATGTGTTTGCGGTGCTGGACATCGACTCGGCTGACCTGAACACGTTTGACGAGGTGGATCGGGTGTGGCTGGAAAGTGTTGCGGAGGCGATGAAGGTTTTTTGCTGAAAGAAGTCACGCAGAAAACACTGAGATTTGGTCACGCAGAAAACGCTGAAAACCGCAGAAAAATATTTTTGGGCACACTTCGTGTGGAAATTTCACAAATTGATTTCAAATTAAACCAATTAAATTTGAGAAATTTGGACAAAATTTGAATAATTTCCCGACAAAGTCGGCTTAAATAGTATTAGCCAGTTGGCTTTGCCTTCTGGCGTCACGACTCGGCAGAGTTTAAACGAGTTTGACGCTGCTCTCGCTGCTCCGCCAGTTCAATGACTTCTAAGTCTTTGATTTCGTGGCCGTCGATGGTGAAGCGGACGAGGGTGCGGACTTTGTGGAATCCGCTGATGCCTGCTGCGCCTGGGTTGATGTGGAGGCACTGAAGGGTCTTGTCGTACAGCACCTTGAGGATGTGCGAATGGCCGCTGACGAAGAGTTGGGGCGGACGGGCATAGAGGCTGCCGCGGATGCTGGGGTCGTAGTGACCGGGATAGCCGCCGATGTGCTTCATGAGTACTTCGACGTCTTCGCAACGGAACCTGTATTTTTCGCTGAACATGTGACGTAGGTCGCCTCCGTCGATGTTGCCATAGACGGCGCGCAGGGGTGCTATCTGCCTGAGGCGTTCGGCGAGTTCGACGGTGCCGATGTCGCCGGCATGCCATATCTCGTCACATTCGCTGAAGTATTTCTGGTAACGGTCGTCCCAAAAGCCGTGGGTGTCGGAGAGGAGTCCTATGCGTTTCATGATGTAAGTTAAAAGTTTGACTGAAAGAAATTTTTTATAAAGATTATTGTCACGACTCGGTCAATCATGCAAGCATGTTGACACTTGCTGCTCCAATAATTGGAATAAATTTTGAGGAATTTATTTTTCGTGAGCGAAAAATTGTTGTTTGGGGCACACTTCGTGTGGAAATTTCACAAATTGATTTCAAATTAAACAAATTATATTTGATAAA
>ONXQ01000100.1 GCA_900321835.1 uncultured Prevotellaceae bacterium | reverse complement strand
CTCGAACGCGACTACATCACGGCGTGGAGTTACGGCATCGACGAGACGTGGACACTGCTCGTGCCCAATGCCAAAGGCGGTGCCAGTGTGCCGCTCTCGGAGAGCAAGACTGCGATGAAAAAGGCCGACCCCAGCCTCGCCAACGCCGGTGTTTACCAGGCCTTCACGCAATACTGGGGTGAACAGCCCATGACGAGCGGCCCTGTCTATGTCGGCGCCCTCGTGTGTATGCTCTTCGTCCTCGCACTCATCATCCTGCCCAACCGCAGTGCCCTGAAGTGGGCTCTTGTGGCGGCCACCGTGCTGAGTCTGCTCCTGTCGTGGGGAAAGAACTTCATGCCCTTCACCGATTTCTTCATCGACCACGTGCCGATGTATGCTAAGTTCCGCACCGTGGCCAGCATACTGGTCGTGGCGGAGTTCACGATTCCGCTGCTCGCCCTGCTGGGTCTGAAACGCTTCTGCGAGGCCTGTTCCGACCCGGCACAGCGTCCGCGAATGCTGCGTGCGCTGGTGCTTTCGACAGCGCTCACCGTCGGCCTGTGCCTGGTGTTCGCCGTCGTTCCCTCGATGCTGGGCGACGGCGTTTCGAGCAACGACCGCAACGCCATTGCACAGTATGTCGAACAGGGCTATTTCGACCAATACACCGGACAGAGCATCCTCGCCAGCATTTCCACCATGCGCCACGCCCTGCTCTCGGCCGATGCCTGGCGCTCGGTGCTCATCATCATGCTCGGCGCCGTGCTGATGTACTGGATGTGGAAAAAGAAAGCGGCCCACAGTCTGCTCATGGGCGGCCTGCTGCTTGTGCTGTGCCTTGTGGATATGTGGCAGGTGAACAAGCGCTACATCAACGACGCCATGTTCACCACGGCTCCGAAAGAGGTGGCACTGCCGCAGCCCAACGAAGCGCAGCAGTACATTCTCTCGAAGAGCGGCGACGGACGTAACTACCGCGTGGCCGACCTCACTGTCTCGACCTTCAACGACAACTCCGACGCCTTCTTCTTCAGCAGCATCGGAGGCTACCACGCCGCCAAACTTCGCCGCTATCAGGAACTCGTCGAGGCCTGCATCGCCCCCGAACTCCAGAACTTCTACACCGCTCTCTCGCAGGCACAACTCGACACCGTGGCCATGATGGCTGCCGGCGACTATCAGCACCCCATCTACGACTTCTCCGCAGTCAACACCGACAGTCTCATGCCTGTGCTCAACATGCTCAACACGCGCTGGTTCATCCTCGGCGGACAGAACAATGCCCGCATCCCCGTCGAGAATCCTGCTGCCTACGGCAACGCCTGGTTTGTCGATGAAGTCCTGCCCGTCAGCAACGCCAACGAAGAACTCGATGCCCTGCACCGCATCAATCCGCGCCGCACGGCAGTCATCGACACCAACACCTTCGCGGAAGTACAAAGTGCAAAGTACAAAGTACAAAGTGAAGACGGTGGATCTTCTTCCACCATCGTCCAGACTTCCCTCACGCCCAACTCGGTGACCTACGAGACGGACAACGCTGCTGACGGCCTCGCTGTCTTCTCCGAAATCTACTACCCGGGCTGGACCGCTACCATCGACGGCAAGCCGGCCACGATGGTCCGAGCCGACTACGTGCTGCGTGCCCTGAAGGTGCCTGCCGGCCATCACAAGATTGAGATGGTGTTCGACCCGCAATCGGTTCACACCACCGAACTCATCGCCTACATCGCCCTCGGCCTGCTCATCCTGCTCGTCATCCTCGGTGTAGTCCTGACCCTTCGCCAGCGCAAAAAACAACTTTCCGTTGGCTAAAAAAACCTCCTCGGAAAGGGAAGGTGCCGCGAAGCGACGGAGGGGGCACTATCTAAATCATAGTCCACTTCACAAAAGTCAAATCTGAAAAATGGACTGCGGATGAAAAAAATTTCGTCCGCAGTCCATTTTAATTTCGTCCGCAGACGAAAAAAATTTCGTCCACAGTGCAAATTCAGTTCGACTGTGGACGAAATTCCGGTGGTTTGCAGATGCTGGTGGTCAGGCCTTTGCCAATGCGCCTTCAGAAGGCTGGGCGATGGGGGTGTTGAGCAGGCGGTACATTTTGAGTTCCTTGCCCACCTTCGAGAAGGCCCAGGCGATGACGCTCATGTCGTCGATGAAGCCGCCGACGATGAAGTCGGGAATGGCGTCGATGGGGGAGACGAGGTAGATGATGGCGGCTACGATGATGGTGAGGTTCCACACTTTATAGTGCTTGTAGCGGCCGGTGGCGACGTCGCGCACGTAGGCACAGAGCAGGAGGACGTCGTCCTTGATTTCCTTGACGCCGCCTTTCTTGCCGCTGACGTAGCGTACGGCTTCGCCGGCGAGGGCGAGGAGTTTGACGTTGTCACCCACGAACTTCTGGGCGAGTTTGAGCCAAGCGGCCTTGCTGATTTGCTTCTTTACAGTTCCCATTTTGATGTAAGGTTTTGAGGTTAGACGTTATTTTTGTCGGAATAAAGAGAGTAGGGGGTGCTGAAATCTAACAGTCCTGCGCTCATTTCCCGGTTTTCATTTTCAGTGTGGCAGACTTCAGCCCGTCGGCGGTGGCGGTGAGGACAACGCTGCCGGGTTCGCGGCTGGCTCTGAGGATGCAGAGCGCCGAACCCTGGTAGAGACGGCGATGGTCTGTCACGTTGAGTTCGTCGCTGTCGTGGTTGCCGCTCGAAAGGGCCACGAGCGAGGCAGGGCCGGCGACGCTGAAGTGTACGTCGTGCGTGGCGTCATAGACGCGACGGCCTTTCGAATCGACGGCCCACACGCGGATGTGCTGCAGGTCGAGTCCGTCGGCACGCCAATGGGCATTGTCGGCTTCGAGGCTCAGACGAACGGCCTGCCCTGTGGTTTCGAGTTGATGGCGGCAGACTTCGCGACCGCCGTTGCGACCGATGGCGACGATCGTTCCTTCGGCATAGGGCACGTCGGTCCACACCAGTTTGTTGCGCTGCTTGGGGTCGTGCTTGTTGTTCTGCTTGGTGCCGAGACTGCGCCCGTTGAGCAGGAGTTCGACCTCGTCGCAGTTGGTGTAGGTGTGCAGCGTGAGGCGGCTGCCGGCGGGCTGGTTCCAGTTGTGCGTCAGGCGTGCTCCGCCTTGCCGTTCACCGTTCCATTCTTCCAGCCGTGCCGTTTCGAACACACCGATATGCACCAGCGGTTCGTCGCTGAAATAACTGCGCAGGAACCAGGCGTTCGGCTTCGGCTCGAGCGCAATGTCGAACACGCCGAGGTTCCAGCCCTTGGTCGGCCATCCCTGACTCTCGCCCAGATAGTCGATCATGCCCCAATAGGCGAGTCCGAGCACACGGTCGAGGTCCATTTCGAACCAGTTCGGACCCATCATTGCGTTGTTGGCCTCGCTCTGGTAGAAAATCATGTGGGGGAATCGGCGGCCGTCGCCGGGAAAATACATGTAGCGGTAGTTGTAGGCGGCAATGTCAGTCTCGAGGGCCAGCGGCGCCGGCAGCGAATCGGTTTCGAGACTGCGTCCGCGCGGATGCATCGCCACGGTGACGGGACGTGTCTGGTCGTAGCGGCGCAGGAGGGTGCGCTGAAGGCGGTAGGGCGTCACACCCCAGTCGGCATAGGCCTGCTCCCAGTAGGTCTGCAGTTCGTTGCCCAGGCTCCACATGACCACGGAGGGATGGTTCCTGTCGCGCTTCACCCATTCCGGCACGTCGTGCTGCCACAGTTCCTCCCATGCAACGCGACCACCGCAATACTGCTTCAGCCATTTGTCGTAGAGTTCATCGACGACGAGGATTCCGTACTCGTCGCACAGGTCGAGCAGACTCTCGCTGTAGGGGTTGTGCGACGTGCGGATGTGGTTGAACCCGAACTGTTTCAGCAGTTGTATGCGCTTTTCGATGGCGCGGGGGTAGGCAGCGGCACCGAGAGCGCCCAGCGTGTGATGGTTGGCAATGCCCTTCAGCAAAACCTTCCGCCCATTAAGTTTCAGTCCGAACTGCGGCGAATACTCCAGGGTGCGGATGCCGAAGCGCGAGGTCGCAATGTCGGCCACCGTGCCGTCGGGTCGCAGAAGACGCACTTCGCAGGTGTAGAGATAGGGGTCTTCGCACGACCACAGGTGGGGCTGCGCCAGCGTGATGCTGTCGATGAGGTATTCGTTGGTTTTCTGCCGGGCACGATAGACAGGATGGCACAGCACGTCGCTCACGACTTTGCCTTCCTTGTCGAAAATACGTACAGCAAAGTCCAGTTTCTTCGTCTTCGAATCGAACGGCACGGTACACTCCGCCTGCACGGTCACCACAGCCTTCTCGCTGCTGACCTGCGGCGTGAGGATCTGCAGGGGATGGCGTGTGAAGAACTGGCGTGCGTCGGTCGTGACGAGGTGGACGTCGCGGTAAAGTCCGCCGCCGGTGTACCAGCGCGAGTTGTTCACACCGCGTGTGTCGGCACGCACCGCCACGACATTCCGTTCGCCAAACTTCAGCCGTTTCGTCACGTCTATTTCGAAGCCGAGGTAGCCATAGTCGGTTCCGCCGACCCGTTCGCCGTTCAGATAGACGTCGCCCACCAGCATGATGCCCTCGAAGTCGAGCAGGATGCGGCGGCCTCGAAGCGAGTCGGCAGGCGTGAACGTCTTGCGATACCACCCGACGCCCATCTCCTTGAAACCGCGTGCCGAGAGGCGGCTTTTGCGGTTGGCGCCGGGGTCGGAGGTGTCGGCTTGTTCGTCGGCCGACGGTGCCACCCACGGCTGTTCGATCTGGAAGTCGTGGGGCAAATCGACGTTGCGCCACTGGCTGTCGTCGAGCGTCGCCGACGCGGCATTCTCCACCTCGCCGGCATGGAAACGCCAGCCGAAGTTCCAGAGTTCCGAGGTGCGGCTTTGTGCCAAGACCATCGTGGCGCAAAGCCAAAGCAGGCTGAAAATCGTCTGTTTCATGGCCTTGTTTTAGGAGAAAAGGCCAAAAAGTTTGGCGTCAATCATGTCGGTCACTTTCTGGAAGTCAAGCGGATTTTCGCCAAACTTCACCGTGTCGCCGTCGATGATGATGAGCGGCCCTTTGTACGTCTCAATCCACGCCTCGTAGAGGTTGCTGAGACCCTGCAGATAGTCGAGGCGGATGGTCTGTTCGTACTCACGTCCGCGCTTCTGAATCTGCTGCACGAGGGTAGGGATGGACGAGCGGATGTAAATCATCAGGTCAGGCAACTTGACGAGCGACATCATCAGGTCGAACAAGTCGCTGTAGTTCGCAAAGTCGCGGTCGGACATCATCCCCTGGTTGTGCAGGTTGACGGCGAAGATGCGAGCGTCCTCGAAAATGGTGCGGTCCTGAATGATGTATTTCGACTCCTTCGAAATCTCCACCACCTCCTTGAAGCGTTTGTTCAGGAAGTAAATCTGCAAATTGAACGACCAGCGCGCCATGTCGGCATAGAAGTCCGAGAGGTACGGATTGTTGTCCACAGGCTCGTAGCGAGGCTCCCAGCCATAGCGCTCGGCCAGCATCCGTGTCAGTGTGGTCTTGCCACAGCCAATGTTTCCGGCAATTGCGATGTGCATGATATAATAGAAAATAGAGAATTAAAAAAAAATGAAAACTATGATTCGGGAAACAGACCATAGAGCAGTCCGTCAATCTTGTCCAGAATGGTCGCCAGGTCCTCCTTGTTGTGCAGGTAGTCGATGTTGTCCACGTCGATGGTCAGCACACGCCCTTTGTACTGCTTGTAGATGAACTCCTCATAGAGCGCATTCAGGTTCTCGAGATACTCCAGTTGGATGGCCTGCTCATACTCACGACCCCGCTTCTGGATGTTCGCCACCAGATGCGGCACCGAGGCCCGCAGGTAAATCATCAAGTCAGGCGTCTTGACCAGCGACATCATCAGGTCGAACAGTTCCATGTAGGTCTGGTAGTCGCGGTCGGAGAGGTTGCCCATGCGCCAGTTGTTCGCCGTGAACACATACACACCTTCGTAGATCGAGCGGTCCTGGATGTACGTCACCCCGTCGTCCTGGATTCTCATCAAATCCTTGAAACGGTGGCGCAGGAAGAACACCTCCATCGCGAACGACCACCGCGGAATGTCCCTGTAGTAGTCGTCCAGATACGGATTGTCGTCCACCTGCTCGAAGAACGGTGTCCAGCCATAGTGCTCGGCCAGCAACGTCGTCAGCGTCGTCTTTCCGCTCCCCATATTTCCGGCAACAGCGATGTGCATATCACGAGTGTTATTCAGTTTCGTTGCAAAGGTACGAATAAGTGAGCGGAATTAAAAAGAAAAAATGCAATTTTTTATTTCAATTCCCGAACGAAAGTACCTTCGGCCGCAGGCCAAAGGTACGATGAAACGAGCGGAATTAAAAAGAAAAGGGAACAATATAGGGACTGACCCATTGTTTTTTGATGGAAGACTATGGCAGGTGTGGGGAACTCCGCCCCAGATAGGGGAGGTGCCCCGGAGGGGCGGAGGGGTGAGAAACTTCATTCCCATCCGCCCCGCAGTCGAAATAAATTTCGTCCACAGTCGAAATAAATTTCGTCCGCAGATGAAATAAATTTCGTCCACAGTCCAAATTTATTTCATCCACAGACCAAATTCTCCCCCAAAAACTTGTAACTTTGCACCGCGAACAAATGTCAAGACAATCACCCATTTTTACATAGAAAACAGACGATGAAACAAACAGAAGTCGTAGCCGCCATCATCCGCGATGCCGACGGACGCATCTTTGCCACCCAGCGCGGATACGGCGAATGGAAAGACTGGTGGGAATTTCCCGGAGGAAAGATGGAACCGGGCGAAACACCCGAACAAGCCCTTCACCGCGAAATCCGTGAAGAACTCTCGGCCCGAATCAGCATCGGCCCCCTGCTCTGCACCGTCGAATACGACTATCCCACCTTCCACCTCATCCTCCACTGCTACCTCTGCACCCTGCAGCACAACCAGATGCACCTCAACGAACACGAAGCCGCCCGGTGGCTCCGCCAGCACGAACTCGACACCGTCAAGTGGCTCCCAGCCGACAAAGACGTCATTGAAAAACTGAAAAACCTCTGAA
>ONXQ01000099.1 GCA_900321835.1 uncultured Prevotellaceae bacterium | reverse complement strand
ATCGAGCCCGTTGGTCGGTTCGTCCATCAGCAGATACTTCGTCTGCGTGGCGAGGGCGAAACAGATGGCGACCTTCTTCCGCTGCCCCATCGACAGGGATGCGATGTCGGGGTTCTGCGGCAGGCCGAACTCGCAGAGGCAGTCGTCGAGCACCTCGCGGCTGAAGTCTTTATAAAAAGGTTCGCGCGTGCGCACGTACGTGTCGAACTTGACCGACGGCAGTGCCACCTCCTCGGGCAGCAGGTAGAGCCGTCGGAGCACGTCATGCGTGCGGCTGGCCGAGGGCTGCCCATCGACGAGCACACAACCACCCTTCGCTTTGTCCGGCAGCAAACCACCCATGATGAGGCAGAGCAGCGTGCTCTTCCCCACCCCATTCGGTGCCAGCAGTCCATACAGGCAGCCTTCGTCCAGACGGAGCGAGAAGTCGCTGAAAACCAGCGCCCCACGTCTCCCATAGCCATAACTGAGTTTCTGAATATCTATCATAGACACAATGTTTTAGGTGTCTTAGTCATTTAAGACACAGCAAAGGTAAAGACTTTTCTCTAAACCACCAAACAAACGACGAAAAAACTTGCAGAAAATTCAGGAGGGTGTCCCGGAGGGACGGAATCGAAAGAGAGCCGGGCGGAGATTTTGCTGCAATGTATCACCGCTTCTGGCGAAGCACAAAAACCAGACACCTATGGCAAAAGAACTGAAAGGAACGAAGACGCTGCAGAACCTGATGGCAGCGTTTGCCGGCGAATCGCAGGCACGAAACAAGTACACCTACTACGCTTCGAAGGCGAAGAAGGAAGGCTACGAACAGATTGCCGAACTGTTCACCGAAACGGCGAACCAGGAGAAGGAACACGCGAAGATTTGGTTCAAACTGTTCCACGGCGTGGGCGACACGATGGACAACCTGCGCGACGCTGCTGCCGGCGAGAACGACGAATGGACGGACATGTATCCGCGCATGGCGGAGGAGGCCCGTCAGGAGGGTTTCGACGACATCGCCGCGCTGTTCGACGGTGTGGCAGCCGTGGAGAAGGTGCACGAGGAGAAGTATCGCCGCCTGCTCCAGAACATCGAGGATGGCATCGTCTTCAGCCGCGAGGGCGACCGCGTGTGGCAGTGCCGCAACTGCGGACACATCCACGTGGGCAAGGAGGCACCCGAGGTCTGCCCCGTCTGCAACCACCCCCGCGCGTATTTTGAACTGAAGAAGGAGAACTACTAAAAAGACCTCTCCCCAACGGCGGACTCTCCCCCGGCCCCTCCCTGTGAGGGGTCGGGGGAGAGTCCGTGAGGGGGGCCTATTCGTTTGTCAGGAATGTGCCGTCCCCTGTCATGCCCTCAACCGAGAGGAGCATCTCATGGGCAGACGAGTTGTTGTAGAACTCGACATGAGCCTTGCCCGAGGCGTCGGTCTTCACATCGGGATTCCAAAAGAGCGTGCGGCGGAAGTCCTCCATCGGCGGCATGATGCTGTAGTCCTCCATCTCGAAGGTCGAAGGCACGTTGAAGCCCTGGAATCGTGTACGGCGCGTGCCTTTCTTGCTCTCTGTCGAGTAGGAAGGATAGGTATAGACGAAGATGACGACGGGGTTTGAACCTTCAATGTCAACCGACTGGATGTAGGGAACCATCACCTGCGGGTTGTCGCTGACGATGTAAACCGATTTCACTTCGTCAATATAGACGGGGAAGGACTTCAGGTTGCGGTCGGGGATATAGGCGTTGCTCACGACATCCTCCATCCGTTTGTCGCTGAAGGGCAGGAAGGTGACGGTGTGGAAGGAGTTGTTGACAATCCACACCACGGGCCGACCGTCGTAGTTGTAGCCATTGAGGTTGAAGAATCCGCCTGAGTCGGGCAAGTCGAACGTCTTGTCGTCGTGGAAGAGGTTGTTTTTCTGCTCCAGCCAACGGGTGAGCGACGGAATCACTTCGCCCCGGTCGTTGATTTCCTCGGCAGCATCGCCGACGTTGTAGTAGAGTTCGGCCAGGCGCCGACCGTTTTTCTCGTTGTACCAGCCTCCGTTGTAGTCGGTCCAGTAGCGGCGACGGGCCTTAATTTTGACGGTCTTGATTGAAAACGCGTTGTTGCCCGTCTGCGCAACGATGGCGCTCTGGTTGTCGGGGTCGTCGTCTCCGCGTGCAAACTGCTCTGCACGCTTGAAGAGGTTGGCCTTGTTCTTGGGCATCATCTCGGTTTCTTCGGGAAAGACAAAGCGCGGAGTCGGCGCAAAATGGCGGTTGATGCGCACGCTGTACGACTTGAGTTTGTCCTCGATGCGCGTCTTGATTTGCATGTTCCAGTCGCCCATCACGTCGTCGGGCAGAGCGAAAGCATAGTTGCCGACAGAGTCCGTTCGGGTGTGACCTGTGAGGTGAGCGCCTGTCTCGTTGAACAGGTACACGTTCATATCGACATCGTTGACGGGATTCTTGCGTTTCAGAGCGCCGATGGACGGATAGAGCCTTCCGAACACATAGAGACGGTCCTCAATCTGCTGACGCTCTCCGCCCCAGGGTTCGACGTCGGCCATCACGCGCCAGTCGTAGCGGCGCCAGCCGTTGATGAGCATCAGGGTGTCGGCGGCCAGACGGTGCTCACGGTCGTCGGCCTCGAGGTAGTAGTCGGGATTGGGGATATAACCTTTCAGGTCGCTCGACAGGAGCATATAGGAGAGGATGTTGCCGTCCTTGCCGTTGGTGAGCGTACGTTCGTCCATCGCCGAGAACGAAAGCGAAGCGTTCGGCGCAGTGTGCAGGTTGAGCGAGACAAGGCCGCAGGGTCGCGGTTCGTTGGTTTGGTTCACAATCTGGATGCGCTGTCCGGCCATGTCGGTCGGAGCAACGAAGAAGAGGCGCTCGGCCTGAACGCGGCCGTCGGAGGTGAAGACGGTGAGTTGGTTGACACCGGGACGGAGCGACTGGCGCTTGAAGGCCAGCATGATGACGGGTTCGGCCGTGATGGTGTCAACATGGGTGATTTTGCCGCCGCACATCACGGTGTAGCCGAGCAGGCGTCCCTGCATTCCCTGGGTCGAACTGATCTGGGCCGTGATGCCTTCGTCGTCGATGACATCCATGCGCACGACGCAGCCTTCGGCTTTGGGGGCAGGCAGGCGGAACTCATGTTTGCGGCCGTTGCTGTCGGTGAGAATCAACTGCGACAGTGCAGGGGTGGCATCGACCTCAAAGAGTCCTCGCCCAGTCTCGTCGGCACGGACAATCGCCTGCGTCTCACCGTTCTGGTCGGTCAGGACGCCCGTGGCGGTCACGTGTCGGCCGTCGCCGTCCATCACCTCAAAAGCCACACGGCTGCGCAAGCCCTGCACAAGGTCGCCGCCTTCGGGGTAGAAGTTCACCGTCAGTCGCTTGTCAAGTCCGCTGCGGTTGTCAGCCGTCAGGGCTGCATCGTCCTGCTCTTTTTCGCGGCCAGGCAAACGGTTACGGATGCTCATTTTGTCGATGGTCGGCCTACGGTAGTCGCCTTCCTGTGCCGGTTTTCTGAAAATCGGGAAGACGCGCGAAAAGGCCGTCTGTCCGCCCCAGTTCATCATGTAGCGCGTGTAGGCACGTACTTCGTAGAAACCTGTTCCCAGAATCGAGTCGAGCAGGATGTCGCCGTGTGCCATCCCGTTGTCGATGCGCAGTTTTCGTCGTTCGACCACATCGCCGCTGGGATTGAGCAAATCGACATAGAGCACACGGCTCACACTGGTGGGCGTCTGCTGGTCGGCACGGGTCACATAGGCCTTGAACCAGATGTGTTCGCCCTTGAAATAGCCGGTGTTGTCGAAGTGGAGATAGACTTTCTCCTGCGGATAGACCGAGTTGAACAGCATGGCGTGCTTGACAAAACTGAGCAGCGAGTCGGACGGTTCGACAGCGACAGCCGTCAGCACCCAGCACAGCAGGAGAAAGGTTGAAAGAAATTTTTTCATCGGTTGTGTCGTGATAGTTGGGTTGTGGATGCAAAGTTACGACATTTTCCGCTAACTATACGTCCGAGCGTTCGGAAATTTTCGTCTGAGCGCTCAGACGTATATATAGAAGACACGGTTTCAGGACAACATGCCGAGCGAACGGAAAAGGCCGGCATAGGCCTCGGCCTTCTTCTCGAGGGCAAGCGGATAGGCACGCGACGAAGAAGGCAGACGGACAATGGGCACCGTAGTTTGCTGGGCAAGCGTCTGCCGGGCCTTTTCGCCCGTCACGGCAATGGCCTGAAGGCAGGGCAACTGGGACGTGAGGGCGCCGATGTCGGTGGCCTCGACCACCTCGAGAAATTTGTCGCTGGCGTTTCCCGTCAGACGGCGAACTGCAGTGGCGGTGTCGAAGTAGGCCAGACCTTTCTCTGTGCAGAAGTCGATGATGTCGGGAAGTCGGAAACGCTTGTGCTCCAAGTCCACAAAACGATCCTTGTCGCCAAACCACACGAGTCCCTGAATGCGCCAGTGGTCGTTGATGTAGTTCGGGTAGAAAAAATCCATACACCACCGCTGGCGTGGCGGCGGAAAACTGCCGAGAAACAGCACGCGGGCATTGGGCGGAAGGAAGGGATGGAGGGGATGACGCTCAATCATTGTTCTGCCAACTTCCGTTCGTAGAAACGGACTTTCTGCCAGGCACGATCGACGGCATAGCGGAGCGAATCGGCACGGTCGCGCAACTGCTTGAAACGGGCGGAAAGCGTGTCGATGCCGGTGCTGCGCAGTTCCTCGCGGTCGAGACAGGCGAAGGTGTAGATGCTGTCGATGGCAGCCTTTTCGACACGGGCCTCAGCCAGATTCAGGCTGTCCTCGAAGCGGAGTGCCTCGCGCCGCACATCGACGGCACGCGGATAGGCATGGCGGAGGCTGTCGAGCAGCGTGTGTGCCTCGGACAGACGTGCGTCGGTCAGGGCCTGACGAGCCTCCTGCAGCAATGCCGCTGCCTGCTGCTCGCCCTTGTCGTCCTCACGACACGAAACAAAGTTGCAGAGTGCAACCGTCAGAACGGCACACCCTGCAACATGGAGCAATCGGTTGAAAAAACGTTTCATTTATTTCACAAAAATCTTCTTGCCCTGGTAGATGTAAATACCGCGACCGAGCGACTTGGGCGACGTAGCGACACGGCGGCCCTGCAGGTCATAGACGGCATCGTCGGCTTGTACCTTGACCGGAGTTTCCTGTACTTCTGCAATGCCTGTGGCGACTTGGTTGAAGTCATAGACGCGGTTGGCCATCATGCGCAAGGAAGTTACGTCGCTGATGGAGAGCACACGGTCGTAGATCATGAGGTCGTCGTAACTGGCGTCGGGCGAACCGTTGGATGCGCCGAAGCCGAGATAGATGTAGTTGCACTCGGTCAGCATGTCGAGCAGCAGGTCGTAGTCGTAACTGTTCTGACGCTTGATGGACTTGCCTTCCAACTCTCCCTCAAACGAATCCAGTGTCTGGCGTGTGCCGTTGAGATAGAGACGGACACCACCTGTGCGCGAGAGGGTGATGGTGACGAAAGCCCATTCACGTGCTGTGAAATAGCCTGGCTTCACGGCGTCGGGATGGTTGATGTTGAACCAGTTGCTGCCTCCGTCGTTGAAGGCGAAGTAGGAATTGCCGGTCAGATAGAAATACTTCTTGCCGCTTGCGATGGCAATGAGCGGTTTCACGAGGTCCACTTCTTTCTGTTTCACCCAGAAGGCAAGCGTCACGCCCTTGTCAATGGTCTGCTGGTAGAAGGGGTTCTTCACCTGCACAAGGCTCTCGTTGCCGTTTGTGCCGGCACTGATGTGTGCGACCTTGCCGTTGCGCACTCCGCCCTCCTGGAGGGTGGGACGTGTGCCCGAACCGTTACGCTTCATCGTGGCACGCTCCGTGGTGTTGAAGGCGTTGGTGACGGGAGTCTCGTCGAAACAGTAGTAGGCCAGCATGTTGCTGTAGTAGTCGCCGGCAGGCGTGGTCTCTGCACGTGCCGTCACGTTGAAGTCCTGTGTCCAGTAGTATTTGCCGCAACTGACGCGAACGGACAGTTTGACTGGCGTGTCCTCGGTCAGGCCCGTGGGGTTGTAGCGTCCCATTTCGGAGATGATGTCGGGATGGTCGGAAGTCCATTCCACCTTCACCTTGTCGTCGCCCACATTCATTCCGACGAGGTCCACACTGCTGCTGATGGTACGTCCGTCAGCGATGGGTAGGGTCTGGTGGTTCAGTTGCCAGGCCAGTGCGTACTTGTCCTGATACCTGTAGCCCCAGACATTGACGCCGGTCGAGGCTGCCATAGCCGAGAAGGAGACGGTGCGGATGCTCATGCCGTCCATCACCTTGTCGAGCAGGACGCCCTTGTAGAGCACGCCGCCCAACGTGATGTGGATGTAGGAGGTGCCTGCCACGGTGCTCCATGTGCCAGTGTAGGCGCCCGTCACCTTTCCGTTCTCTTCGAGGGTGATCTGGACCGGAGTGACCACTTCGAGGTTTTCGTGGTCGATGCCGTACTTGTGGACAATGATGTCGTAGGTGCCTACGATTTCGTCCTTGTCGAAAGTCTCGGTCGATGCGATGTCGGCATCGGTCACGGTTTCGCCGGCATATTCAAAGGGTGAAGCGACGAGCCAGTTGTCCTCGTTGAGGAACACCTGGTGGACACGATCCTGGAAGGCTTCGCCTGTGTTGGTGAAGCGGGTGTGATAAATCAGATAGGTGCGTCCGTCGGGTGCAGCGATGATGGAGTTGTGGCCTTGAGCCACCTCACCGTTGGTCTGGAAGCCCCAATTATTGAAGGGACCGAGGATTTTTTCGCCGCGTGTATCGGGAATGGGGCCATAGTTGTTCACCCAGCCCGTGAGCACAGCAGAAACGCCCCGGCTGTCAACATACGGGCCTTCGGGTTTCGCACTGCGGAACACACGCATCTGATAGCCTCCCTTCTGAGCAAGTCCGCCGTTCGAGACGAACAGGTAGTAATAGTTGCCGATACGCTCGATGAAGGGGCCTTCGCCGCTGGCACTGAAACCACCGTGGACCTTCACACCGTAGTAGGGGTCGCGGGTGCAGCCCTGACGCAGGGCGTCGTAGTCGCTGCCATACTTCACGTCGTAGTCGCGCAGGCCGGTCGCTTCGTCCAGTTGCAGAATCCAGAGTCCGCCAAACCACGAGCCATAGACCATGTAGAGGTTGTCGTCGGCATCGTAGAACGTGCAGGGGTCGATGCAGTTGAGCCATTGGCCACCCCATTCCCACATCGAGATGCTGTAGCGGGCCGGAAGGCTGTTCACGCTGCTGCCCAGCACGAGGGGCAGGTCGGTGTTCCTCCACGACAGGGCGGCCACACCGGTGTTGCCGAATCCGCTATACACGACGGGACCCTGATAGGTGTAGGGACCAATGATTTTGTCGGCTGTGAGCATGATGATGACCGAGTTGTAGTTGGGTCCGTTGACACTGAGGTACTGGCACCACTTCTTCATCTTCTTGTTCCAGATGACGCAGGGTGCCCACAGGTTGCCGCCGATGTTGTAGTCGCCGCCGTAGGCACCTGCCCATTCCTGGGCGTTGAAGTTGCCGAAGGTCTTCGTCACTCCGCCCACCGTGACCGTCTTCTTCTGGTTGGTGTTGAAGTCGCTGTAGATATTGTTCGACGGTGCCCACCAAGCACCGATGTGCTCCCAGTTCTGCATGTCGGCAGTCCAGGCCCACGACTGGTGAGTACCAAAGATGTAGAAGCGGTTCTGCGTATGGTCGTACACGATCGACGGGTCGTGTGCACCGGCATAGCGCCGTCCGTTGACAG
>ONXQ01000055.1 GCA_900321835.1 uncultured Prevotellaceae bacterium | reverse complement strand
CGACTTCTTTGAATTTCACCGCCGCATCTCGGCCGCCGAAGAATCCATCCCCGAGCGAGCCGGCGAAATCATGACCCAGTTTCTCGCCCTGCTCGACACGGGCATCTACCGCACGGAGCGCACCGTGGCCTACTATGCCGACCGCCTGTGCGTGTCGCCCAAGTATCTGTCCGAAGTCACGAACCTCGTCAGCGGCCACTCGGCCATCTACTGGATTCACCGCTTCGCCACCCTCGAAATTTCACGCCTGCTGCGCGAGAAAAACCTGACACCGACCGAGATTTCCGACCGTTTCGGATTCTCGTCGCTCTCCTACTTCACCCGATTCGTGCGCCGCACAATGGGCATGACACCTTCCGACCTACGGCTGCAATAACCTCCTGCCCGCCCAAACACCGAACGAACCACATGGACGCCCGCGAAATCATCTCCTACATGGAATCGCTGCGCAACGAGAAGCAGCGCACCGTGCTCATGCGATTTTTCAAGACCGCACCGGGCGAATACGGACACGGCGACGACTTCCTGGGCCTGCGCGTTCCCGAAACCCGCGCGGTGGTGAAGATGGTGGCGCCCGACACACCGCTGGCCGAAGTGCCACTGCTGCTCAAGAACCGCTGGCACGAAGTCAGGCTGTGCGGCCTGCTCATCCTCGTCGCCAAGTTTGAGCGTCTGGCCACAAAACGCCTCGCCCACGACCCGCAGGCCATCCGACAGCGCGACGCCATCGTCAGGCTGTACCTCCAACACGCCGAACGTGCCAACAACTGGGACCTCGTGGACCTCTCGGCTCCGAAAATCCTGGGCCACTGGCTCCTGCTCCCCACCTCGGTGGGTGGCGACGACGAAGCGCAGCGACAGCGGATGAAGATTCAGACAATCGACCGTCTGGCCCACAGCGACAACCTGTGGAAACAGCGCATCAGCATGGTCTGCACCTGGAAAACCACCCAGCAGGGACAGCCGTCCTACTGTCTGCGATATGCCGAAATCCACTTGCGACATCCCCACGACCTGATGCACAAAGCCGTGGGATGGATGCTGCGCGAGATGGGAAAGCGCGTAAGCATGGACCTGCTGCGCGACTTTCTCCGCAGCCACCTGCCCGACATGCCGCGCACCACCCTGCGCTATGCCATCGAGTGCATGACGGAGGAGGAAAGGCAGTGGTGGATGAAGCAATGAAAACGTGCCATGTCCGCCACCAGCCCAATCGTACCGCACATTTCTTTTCATTCAAAACCATGACAACCATGAACAGACAAATCACCCTCTGGATGCTGGCCGCAGCCATCGGCCTCACCGCCTGCACCCAGGGCAGCGGCACAAGCGCCACCGCCCCAACCAACCCTGCACCTGCCACGTCGGCCGATGTGCAGACCGCCGACCCCTGTGACGACACCAGCGGTTTTGTCACACTGACCGACGTCGTGCCCGATGTCATTCTCGAAATCCGCTACTTCGGCACTTACAACTTCGTCGGAACGCGCATCGACGGCTACGAACAGCCTGTCGCCCTGCTCACACGCCAGGCTGCCGACAGCCTCCGTGCCGTGAGCGACGACGTGATGGAGCAAGGCTACCGACTGAAAATCTACGATGCCTATCGTCCGCAACAGGCAGTGGACCACTTCGTGCGCTGGGCTGCCGACATGGATGCGACGGAGATGAAGTCGTACTTCTACCCCAGCCTGTCGAAAAAAGTGCTGTTCCCCCAGCAGTACATCTGCGCAAAGAGCGGACACACACGCGGCTCCACGCTCGACCTCACGCTGTTCGACATGCAGACGGAGAAGGAAGTCGATATGGGCGGCACGTTCGACTGGTTCGGCCCTGAAAGCCACCCCGACTTCGGCGGAAACCCAGAGACCGGCGTCTATAAGCCCAATCCGCACCTCACCGCAGAGCAGTTCACCAACCGCATGATTCTGCGCCGCGCCATGATGCGCCACGGTTTCAAACCCATGCCGACGGAGTGGTGGCACTTCACGCTCAAAGACGAGCCCTACCCCGACACCTATTTCAATTTCCCCGTAAAGCAGTTGTAGTATGTTCTGCGTGAAGTGTCAAACCGCAAGAGGCGCCTTGCTTTTCCTGCTCTTCTTCATCCCGCTGCTGGCGATGGCACAGAAGCCGTTCGAGGAAGACGGAGAAGCGTCGTACTACGGCTCTGCCTGGCACGGACGCCGGACGGCCGACGGCGGCATCTACGACAAAGATGCCCACATCTGCGCCCACAAGACGCTGCCTTTCGGTACGCGCATCAAGGTGACGAACAAGAAAAACGGGAAATCGACCATCGTCACCGTGACCGACCGTGGTCCCTACGGCCCTGGCCGCATCGTTGATCTTTCCAACGCCGGCGCCCGCGACATCGACATCATCACGGCAGGCGTCGCTCCCGTCCACCTCGAAGTGCTGCCGCCGGAACTGGAGGTCAGCGTCGATTCCATCATGCAGAACATGCAAAAGCGGAACCTCTTGCTGGTTCCGCTGCTCAAGGCTCAACCCTCATGGCGAGGGCTGACACTATTTCAGATAGATTCGGTCGCCCACACGCTTGGCCAGCGCCCGTGAGACGGCCGACATACGGACGAACTGCTCCATCACTTCGGTCTGCTTGCCGATGTCGCCCATGACGGCGGGATCGGCAAGTTGCTTTTTCAGCGATTTCAGTTCGTCGTTCACAATGAGAAACTTGTAATCAAGGAGCAGCCGACTGATGTACTCGCTCATCAGTTCTTCCTCGGCAGGCATCTGCTGTGTGCTGCTCAGTTGGTAGCGGTCGGCCAGCAGGTCGGTGGCTTCGCGGCTCACGTCGAGGTCGGGACTGGAGGTGAAGAAACGGCTGCACGAAAAGTCTTCGCTGCCCGTGTGCTGACAGGCCTCATCGAGCATACGGACGTAGAGAGGATGGTGGAACGTCAGGCCGTCGATTGCGAGTTCGTGCTGCACATATTGGGCCACGGAGGACGTCTCGTTCTTCCCTTCCAGATTGACAAACGTCATGAGTTGCTCGCCATAGCGCACCACAAGGGTCATGATCATGCGCTCCAGACGGACGTAGGGGTCGCTGGCTTGGCGCGACGGACGCGGCGCAATGTCTTTTTCTTCCACTCCTGACGACTGACCGGGCGTCTGCGGTTCGTCGCTCTCTGGAGGGATGTCGAGCCCCGAAGGGTCGAAGTCGGGCAGGTCTTCGGACGATGCCGACGGACTGACCAGTTGGGAGGGAACGGCCTGCTGCTGTTGCTCATGCTGCTCTTGCAGGCGCAGTTTGCGTTCGCGCTCTCGCTCCCGTTCCACCTTTCGCTGTTCGATGTATGCACGGCGCAACTTGACACAGTTGCGAGTCAGCATCTGCTCGTCCATGTGCATGAGTTCGGCGCACTCGTGCAGGTAGGTCGAACGCAGGATTTCGTCGGGGATGACCTTGATGCTGTCCAGAATGTTGTTGACGAGTTGGCTGCGGCGCAGCGGGTCGTTGCCGGCCTCGTTGACGAGGAGGTTGACCTTGAAGAGGATGAAGTCGGTCTGGTGCTGCTCGACATATTGTTTGAACTCGGTGGCGTTGTGCTTTCGGGCAAACGAGTCGGGGTCGTCGCCATCGGGCAGGAGCAGAACCTTGACGTTCATGCCCTCGGCCAGCAACATGTCGGTTCCGCGCAGGGCTGCGTGGATGCCGGCTTCGTCGCCGTCGTAGATGAGGGTGATGTTCGAGGTGAAGCGGTGGAGCAGACGGATTTGCGCCTCGTTGAGCGCCGTTCCGGAGTTGGCGACGACGTTCTCGATGCCGCACTGGTGCATGGAGATGACGTCGGTGTAGCCTTCGACCATATAGACAAGGTCGTCCTTCGCAATCTGCTTCTTCGCCTGAAAAATTCCGTAGAGTTCGTTGGCCTTGTGGAAGATGTCGCTGTCGTTGGAGTTGATGTATTTCTGCTCAACCCCTTTGGTGCGGCTGTCGAGTTTGCGTCCGCCGAAAGCGACGACCTTGCCGCTGACGTTAAACCACGGGAAGATGACGCGGCCCCTGTACTTGTCGATGAGCCCGCCCTTGTCGCGCTTGATGCTCAGACTGGTGCGGACGAGGAATTCCTCCTTGTATCCAGCCTTCAGCGCGGCATTAGACATTGCATCCCACGAGTCGGGGCTGTAGCCGAGGCGGAAACGTTCTATGATGTCGTCGCGGAACTGGCGGCTGCGGAAGTAGGCGAGGCCGACGGCGCGTCCGTCCTCGTCCTTCAGCATCGTGTCGTGGAAATAGTGGCTCGCCCACTCGTTGACGGCGAACATGCTCTCGCGGTCGTTCTGGCTCTGGCGCTCCTCGCTGGTCATCTCGCGCTCCTTCACTTCGATGCCGTAGCGCTTGGCCAGGAACTTCAGCGCTTCGTAGTAGCGCAACTGCTCCTGTTCCATGATGAAGTGGACGACGTTGCCGCCCTTGCCGCAGGAGAAGCACTTGCAGATGCCGCGGGCCGGATTGACGTAGAACGACGGCGTCTTGTCGTCGTGGAAGGGGCACAGGCCTTTGTAACTCGCACCCGAGCGGCGCAAGGTGACATAGTCCGACACCACATCGACGATGTTGGCGGCGTCCATGATGCGGTCGATGGTAGCCTGGTCAATCATGGGGTATGCCCTTCCGGCAGTTTTAAGCACTTGAAAAAAAAGTTCTAAGCACTTGAAACTAAAATTTCAAGCACTTAGAACGCAGGATTCACTTCAGCAGGCTGAAAAACTCGTCGCGGCGTGCCTCGTCCTTGAATTCGCCGCAGAAGTCGATGGTCTTCGTCACGCTGCCCTGTTTCTCTACGCCGCGCATCTGCATACACAGGTGCTGGGCCTCGACCACGACGATGACGCCCTTCGGGTGGAGCGTCTCCTGGATGCAGCGGCGAATCTGCACGGTCAGATGTTCCTGAACCTGCAGACGGCGGGCAAAGATATCGACCACGCGGGGAATCTTGCTCAGCCCGACAATCTCGCCGTCGGGGATGTAGCCCACGTGTACACGGCCGAAGAAGGGGAGGATGTGGTGCTCGCAGAGCGAATAGAACTCGATGTCCTTGACCACAATCATCTGCTTGTAGTCCTCGTGGAACTTGGCCGAGTTGAGCACTGCGACGGGGTCCATGCCATAGCCGCACGTGAGTTGCGACATGGTGCGGGCCACGCGGCCAGGTGTCTTCAGCAGGCCCTCACGCGCAGGGTCCTCGCCCATGAGTTGCAGCATACGGCCGACGAGCCGCTGCAACTCCTCGTTTTTCTGTTCTTCGTCCATCATTTGAATTGGATGATTTCACTGCGCACGACAATGGCGTCGCGGCTGATGCGCTTGACCTTCGAGAGGTACTCGTTGGCCTCCTCGCGGGTGGCGAAGTCGCCGACGTGGCAGCGCCAGTGGGGCGCACTGAAGGTGACATAGGAGCGCAGTTCGGGGAACGAGGCGGTGACCTGTGCCCCGACGCGCTGTGCCTTCTGCTGGTCAACGCGCTGGCTGCTGCCCCAATACACTTGGATGCGGTAGCCTTTCAGGCGCTGGCGTTTGCCGATGTGCATGGAGAAGTCGTTCTTCGGCGCCTCGTCGGAGGCCATTTCGATGTCCGCCCCATTGACGATTTCAGTGAGGCGCGGGTCCTGGGTGAGGGTCACAGTGCCCTGTCCGGCGGACGTCTGCTCCAGATATTCGGTAAAGGTCTGCGCACGGCTGCACAGCACAGCGGCGACAAGCAAAATACCTGCTAAGATGGTTCGCTTCATGAGTTACGTTTTATTTCCAGGCGTCGATGATGCCCTTGAAGTCGGCAGCCTTCAGCGATGCACCGCCAATGAGACCGCCGTCGATGTCGGGCTTGGCAAACAGTTCGGGTGCATTCGAAGCCTTGCACGAACCGCCGTAGAGGATGCTGGTCTCTTCAGCCACTTCCTTGCCATACTTCTCGGCGATGACCGAGCGGATGTAGGCGTGGATTTCCTCGGCCTGGTCGCTCGTGGCGGTCTTGCCCGTACCGATGGCCCAGATGGGCTCGTAGGCGATGACAATCTTTTTGAAGTCGTCGGCGCTGAGGTTGAAGACGCTGCCTTCGAGTTCGGCCTTCACGACGGCGTTCTGCTTGTTAGCCTCACGCTCTGCCAGGCTTTCGCCGATGCAGAAGATGACCTTCAGGCCCTGTTCGAGGGCGAGCAGCACTTTCTCGCGGAGGATTTCGGGCGTCTCGTGATAGTATTCGCGGCGCTCGGAGTGTCCGAGGATGACGTATTCGGCGCCCGTCGAACGTACCATTTCGGCGCTTACCTCGCCAGTGTAGGCACCGCTCTTCTTGTCGGCGCAGTTCTCTGCGCCGAGACCGATGACGCTGTGGTCGATCATGTCGCTCACCTTTGCGAGGTGGATGAAGGGCGTGCAGATGACAACGTCGCAGTTGGGCTTTTCAGCCTTCAGAATGTCGTTGAGTTCGGCAGCCAGTGCCATGCCTTCCTGCAGGTTCTTGTTCATTTTCCAGTTGCCTGCAACAATTTTCTTTCTCATAATGCTTTTGTTTTTTATGGGGTTAATGGTTGAATTGGGTCGGTTGGGGTTGACGGGGAAAGAGGAGGGAGTCCAGTTCCGCCTCGTCGGGCAAGTTCCAGTTGCTCCACTTGGCCACGACTTTTCCGTCGCTGAGGACGACGAGGCCGGGGTTGGCACGGACGATGGTCTTGAGCATCCGTTCGTCGCTCTGGAGACAGGGGTACTCGGCGCCGGTATGTTCGTTCCAGTTGGCCTGTGCCTCGGCATCGCTGGCGGTGAGGCAGTAGCAGGGAATGCCGTGCAGCACAGCGTAGTCGTAGGCTTCGTTGAGCAGTCCGACGCAGCCCTGGTCGGCCGCGCTGAGGTCGGGTGCGACGATGAGCATCACGGGGCCTTCGGCATAGATGAGGTCGGCGGTGCGGTCGTCGCCGTTGGCTGTGTCGTAGGCGTAGAAGTCGGCCACATCGAGTTCGTGGATGCGGTAACTGTGGGGCGAATGGAGCACGGGTTGTTCCATCATGTGGCGCACATCGGCACCGACGTGCCAGGGGCGGAAATCGACCACGGGCAGGTAGTTGATGCAGTAGAAAGCGTAACAGACGATGCCTGCCATGAGGGGGGTCGAGATGAGCCATGCGCCGGAGGTGCGGACAAGTCGCATCTGGTAGCGCGGACGCCACCACACGAGCAGGGCGCAGGCCGTGAGCACGAGGTTCTTGAGCAGCGTCTCGGTGTTGGTCAGAATCAAGGCGTCGCCGAAGCAGCCACAATCTTCGACCGGGTTGAACAGGGCCAGCCAGAGGGTCAGCAGGGTCATCACCGCCATGAGCAGCAGGGTGAGCCGCGGAACGAACTTGCGGTTGAGTCCGAAGAGCAGGCAGACGCCGAGCGAGAACTCGACGAAGGCCAGCGCGATGGCCGCTGTCAGCAGCAGGAGTCCTTCGCCCAGGGGAATGCCCATGGCTGCGGTGTAGTCGGCCAGTTTGAACATCGTGCCGATGGGGTCGTTGGCCTTCACCCAGCCGGAGAACAGGAAGGTCAGGGCCAGGAGCAACGCCGCTGCGTTGACCAGCCAGAACAGTCCTTTTCTAAGCGCTTTGCTCATTGGCCTCGGTCAGTTTGATGAGTCCGAAGACGGCGTAGTTAATCATGTCCATGTAGTTGGCGTCGATGCCTTCCGACACGAGGGTCCGTCCGTCGTTCGACTCAATCTCCTTCGTCCTGTATATCTTCATCAGAATCAGGTCAGTATAACTGCTCACGCGCATGGAGCGCCAAGCCTCGTCGTAGTCATGGTTCTTGCGAATCATGAGTTGCAGGGCGCGTTCGGCCTGGCGGTCGTATTCGGCCAGGGCCTCGTCGGGCGTCATGTCCTCGCGGTCGGCAAATCCGTGCTCGAGTTGGATCAGCGCGA
Source organism: uncultured Prevotellaceae bacterium (assembly GCA_900321835.1). Classification (GTDB taxonomy): domain Bacteria; phylum Bacteroidota; class Bacteroidia; order Bacteroidales; family Bacteroidaceae; genus UBA3839. The sequence goes on along the minus strand of ONXQ01000055.1, from coordinate 5,725 downwards.
CGATGCCGTAGTTGACGATGCCCTGAAACTCCGGGAAGATTCCTTCATCGACCATCGCCTCGCCTTTGGTCTCGAGGCTGCGGATGCGGTTGGCCTTGATGAAAATCTGGTCGGTCACCGACGACGGACGCATGATGCGCCAGGCAGCACCGTAGTCCTTCAACTTCTTGCTGAACAGTTCGCGGCACGCTTTCAAGGCCTGACGGAACTGCTCGTTTGTGTGTTCGAGTTGTGTGCTCATGTCATCCATACACATTACGGATGCAAAGTTACGACAAAAAAATGAAAAAAGCAGTATGATGCCGGAAAAATGGCAGCCGACGGCGGATATTTGTCCCGAACGGTCCGATTCGCCCCTCTTTCCGCTACACTCCGACGGCCTCTCCGAGCGCTTGGAAATATTCGTCCGAGCGCTCAGACGATTTCTTCCGAGCGCTCAGACGTTTCTTTCCGAGCGCTCAGACCTTTACGTGCGTACGTGCGCGAGCAAAAACCGTTTCAACATTTAACTGATGTTAAACAATCACGAAAAATTTGGAGCGTACGGAGGAAATACATTACCTTTGCAGCGTTCAACAAAAAAATGTGTTGAAACCGGCACGTTTTTCCACCATCAAAACCGAATAGCACTATGATACGATTGACACAAAAAGAAGAAGAGGTGATGGAGCGCATCTGGAACCTCGGCGCGTGTACCCCGAAGGAGGTGCTCGCCACCTACGACGAACCCCGTCCGCTCATCACGAGCATCTCGAACACATTCCAGTCGCTCGAGCGCAAGGGTTTTCTCGGCCACAAGCCGCAGGGCCGCGGCTATCTGTACGAACCGAAAATCGAGAAGAAGGACTACGGACGCAACCGCCTGGGCGACTTTGTCGATAAATATTTCGGATCGAACTACACCGACGTGGTGTCACAGTTTGTGCAGGACGAAAAACTGACCGAGGCCGAACTCATCGAATTGTTGCACACGCTTATCAGCGAAAGGAAGTGAACGCATGGCTGCATTTGTCATCTACGTCATCAAGTGGGCTGTCACCCTCACCCTGCTCTACAGCCTCTACGGCTTGTTCCTGCGCCGCGAAACCTTCCACAGCCTCAACCGCGTGGTGCTCGTGGGCATCCTGCTCGTGAGCCTGGTGATGCCCTGCTTCCACCTGACCACCCGCCATGCCTCGCCCCTCAACCGGGGAGTGGAACGCTTGGAAAGCCTCGTGACGGACACACCCTCCCCCGACCTCTCCCCTGAAGGGAGGGGAGTATATACTACTTCTCCAGAGGATATAGAAACCCCTCCCCTCCCTTCAGGGGAGAGGTCGGGGGTGGGTCTGGAGGGCCTGTCGGCTCTGTCAATCGTCATCTTCGCCTATCTCGCCGGTGCAGCCGCCTTCCTCCTTATCTATATCATCAGCCTCGTGCGCTTCATGCTGCTGCTCCGCCGTGCCGAGCGTGTGGAATGTCCGCAGGCACCCCACTGGGTGCGCGTCGTCGTTTCGCACGAAGTGCCGAACTCCTGCTCGTGGCTCCGCTGGGTGGTCCTGACTCCTGCCGACAAGGTTCCCTCACAGGCCGAAGTCGGCGAAGCGGCCATTCTCCGTCACGAATGTGCCCACCTGCGCTGCGGACACTCGTGGGACAAAATCCTCTGCGAACTCACCTGCCGTCTGCTCTGGTTCCTGCCCTTCGCTTGGATGCTGCGCCAGGACCTCGCCGACGTCCATGAATTTGAAGCCGACCGCGCCGTCCTGCGCAGCGGTGCCGACAAAATCGAATACAACATGTTGATTATAAAAAAAGCCGCTCGCGCCGGACTGCAGCCTGTGACGAACGCATTCAACGAAAGTAAAACAAAAAAAAGAATGATTATGATGTTCAAAAAGAAATCAACAAGGCGTTCCGCGCTCAAGGCCCTTTATGTCCTTCCGCTTGCCGCCTTCACCGTCATGGCTTTCGCAAAGCCCGAGGCGATGGAAGAGATTGAGGAGCAGGTGAAACGGAGCCTTCCCCCGATTCCCACTCAAAGAGAGGATATTTCCGTCGCCGACGCCGTTGCAGAAATGCCCAGCGCCGAATCCGAGATTCCCGTGGCGGACACCGTTCAGAACGCAGCCGCGCTGGAGGAGATCCGCGAAGAGTTTTCGCCCGAACTGCTGCTCGACTCCACGATGACAGCCATCGGCGCGCAGAAGATTGGCAAGGGCGTCTATGTCGGACGCTTTGAGCCGAACTTCTCGAGCGACACCATCCGTGTGGCGACGGTGTGGCTCGACGACGAGCAGTCGGAACACACCCACGAGTACCGCTTCCGCGAGGCTGCGGAGGGTACGTACAACATCGACCTGCAATGGGAAGACCGCGAGCATCTGGGGCGTGGTTGGCACATCCGCTGGATGAAACCTGCCGTCGAGGCCGACGCACAGCGCCAGCAGTACCACCGCCAGCCAGTGTCGTACCATCACCCCCTCTTCAGGATTCCGGGCGAAGTGCCGAACGCGGACAAAATGCCCACGTCGCAGGGCTGGCTCGAACAGACTGACAGCGAGACGCACTTCGTGTGTCCGGTTCCTGCAAAGATTGTCAAACTCGGCAACTTCACCCTCCACACCCGACGCGCCTGCCTGCTCGACCCCGACACGGGCGACAAATACATGTGCCGCGGCGTGCGCATCTACACAGGCAAAGGCGAAGATCTCGCCCAGGACGTTTCGCTCGAGACGGAGGTGGACGACGACAGGCTCCTCATGGCCACCTTCGTCTTCCCACCGCTGGACAAGAAGGTGAACCGCATCGCCCTCTACGACTACGAGACGAGCGAAATGTCCGAATTCTACAACGTGAAGGACATCACGCGAAAGCCCATGAAGATTATTCCCTAACCCTCAAACACTCCTGATTATGAAACAATACACATTCCTCGCCGCCGCACTGCTCCTGCTCTGCGCATGCGGCACACAGAAACAGGCTGTATCCTCGCTTCCCCTCTACGACGAACGTCCGACGAACGAAATCCCCACCATCGAACGGCCGGCATGGCCCAACTATGACACGCAGAACGAAAACTCGTTCGCCGTCTTCTCCCACATCTATGAACCCCCTGTCCGTCAGGGACTCCCGCTGATGGGCAGCCAGGGTGACGGAAGCAACGCCACGTGGCGGCTCTATCGCTGCAAGGATGCCACCTACCTTACCTACGACTACGTGATTCCGCAGGACTGGTTCTTCTTCCGTTTCACGACGGGTTCGTGCCTCATCGATGCCGACACGGGCGACCGCTACCTGCTGCGCGAAGTCGAGCACCTGCCGATGGACCAGTGCTTCTGGATTCACGGCATGACAGGTCGCACCATCCGTCTCGTCCTTATCTATGCCCCGCTGCCCGAAAGCGTGAAGCGCATCTGTGTGTATGAGGCCGAAGGCAAATCACGTCAGTGGATGGACGGCGACGCATGGCTGAGCCAGCCCAACGACGTCAACACCCTGCGCCAAAACATCGTATGGTCCGAATCCAGGGCCGGCCGCATCCACACCGACACGGGAGGCCGCATCATCCGCTAAACAACAGTTGTGTAAGTTAGTTTTGATAAAAAGATTCGATTAGAACAAAGACAACTATGCCTATAGGCGCCCTGCACTGCCTGCGAAGGTCGTGCAGGGCATGGCTGCGTTTTTACAATCCCTTCCCCACTTTTTTTTCACACTTTTTTCCCCATTCATTTTTGCAATAAATCTAATTGTCGTATCTTTGACTATGGTCGAAGATACTCACGTTCGGGAATCCCAAACCAAAAAACTTCGTCTTTTGTCACTTAATCGTATCTTTGTGGCGGAATTAGACAACCATTCACTTTTCATAAAACACTCAACACAATGAAAAAGACGATTCTGAAGACGATGCTCCTGGCTGCGGTCGTGGCCGGATGCATCAGTTGCACGGAGAGCGGACTGAAGTTCCGCCTCGAAGGCAAAATCACAGACATGGCCGGAGACGACACCCTCCTGCTCGTCAATGCCATGACGGAGGACACCGTGGCCCTCGTCCCCGTGGTGAAGGGACAAATCACACCCGTCGAAGGCACGGTCAAGGAGCCGACCTACGCCGTCCTGACCAACAAGGACCGCTCCGCCGGCCTGCAGCCCATCTTCCTCGAGGAGGGCACCATCACCCTTGAAGGCAGCATCAACGGCTACTTCCCCACCAAACTCTCGGGCACACCGCTCAACGACGACGCCGGCAAGATGGTGAAGGCCGTTATGGACCTCAGCGACGAATACGAGAAGGCTGAGGACCCCGACGCCGACGACTTTCTCCAGCGCCTGGGCAGCATCACCGCCGGCACCGTACGCCAGCACAAGGACGACCTGCTCGGCTACTTCGTGCTCACACAGTTCAACGAAGGCATCGAGCAGGACGAGATGAACGAACTGTTCGCCCTGATGGAGCCGACTTTCGGCGAGGACGAGAACTTCAAGGCCATGAAGGAGGCCTACGAAAAGAAGGCTGAGACGGGCGAAGGCAAGATGTTCACCGACTTTGAAGCGACCTACGACGGCAAGGTGCAAAGGCTGAGCGACTACGTGGGCAAGGGCAACTACGTGCTCTGCGACTTCTGGGCATCGTGGTGCGGACCGTGCCGCATGGAGATTCCCAACCTGATCGCCGCCTACAACAAGTACAAGGCAAAGGGTCTCGTGGTGCTCGGCGTCGCCACTTGGGACAAGCCCGAGGACACGCTGAAGGCCATCGAGGAACTGAAGATTCCGTACCCCCAAATCATGAACGCCCAACAGGCCGGCAGCGACGCCTACGGCATTGAAGGCATTCCGCAAATCATCCTTTTCGGCCCCGACGGCACCATCGTGGCGCGCGACCTGCGCGGCGAAGCCATCGAGGAGAAACTGGCTGAAATCTACAAATAAACCCCATTTTTAACTAAATCCTATCAAAGACATGAAAAAGACCCTTTTTCTCACACTGACACTGCTGACCCTGTCGCTCAGCGCTATGGCACAAGACTGGACCGGACGTGTCTATGAATGCAATGACAGCGAAATGCTGCGCGAACAGATTACCGCCGAGATGAAGTCCGACCCCGAGTTCCAGAGCATGGGATTCATGGAAAAGCAACTGTACTCGACCATCATCAACTGCATGAAGATGAAACTCACGATGAAGTTCAAGAAGGACCAGAAAGTGACCACCAGCGCCTCCATCACGCTCGACAGCGAGAAGACGAAAATGGTTCCCGGCTTCGCCGACATGCGTGATGCCTTCAACGAGGCTGCACGCGAAATGGCGAAGGATTTTAACAGCACCGAAACCTACGAAGTCAAAGGCAAGACGGTGGATGTCGACGGGACTGCGTTCCAGATTCTCGAGGACGGCAAGAAACTGCAGGCCAGCGAGGACGGCATTACGCTGACCTTCGTCCGCAAGAAATAGACACTCCGTACGCATCAAAAAAAACGGAAAGCCTCTGGACACGGCAGTGCCCAGAGGTTTTCTTTTTGAAGTATGACTGGAAAGGCGGCCTGGTGTTGTCTCATGTTTGCGCACTCCGCAGTTGAACTGAATTTCGTCCGCAGTGCAAAAAAATTTCGTCCGCGGACGAAATTTTTTTCATCCACAGACGAAATTCAGTGTTTCTGGGCGATGCCTCCTACCAGAGGTCACCCCAATCGTTGGAGCGGTGCTTGGCCGACGGGTCGTCATCGTCGCTGCCCTCGC
>ONXQ01000152.1 GCA_900321835.1 uncultured Prevotellaceae bacterium | reverse complement strand
CTCATCCTTCAGCGTGAAGTGCCACCACTCAGTGTCGAGGGGCTTGAAGCCGTGGGCGAGCATGGCGCGGCGCAGAATCATGCGATTCTTGAACTGCTGCTCGGTGATGCTGCGCTTCGGCGTGGCGGGCGATTTCGAGTTATCGCCAGTGTATTCGCCCGTGTCGGGATTACCGCAGAAGTCGGGGTGACTCTCGGGGCCGAACCAGTCGAAAGTGCCGCCCATGTCGAGTTCCTTTTCCGAAGCCATGTCGAAAAGCGTCAGGTCAACGGTGGAGCCGCGCGTGTGACCGCTCTTCTCCATAATGTACTCCTGCTCAAAGAGCACACTCTTGTCGAGGTCGGGATAGAAGTAGGGCTTCATCTCCGTAGCTGTGAGGTCAGCGGCCCAGCGCACGAAGTGGTCCACACCCTTCTGCGGACGGTAGGCATCGTAGATTTTCAGACGATAGCCTTGCGAGCGCACGTCGTCAGATACCTCCTTCAGTGCCTGTGCGGCTTGCTTAGTCAGCAGAGCCGTAGGTTCCTCATAGCCGTCGATGCGCTGGCCCACGAAGTTATAGGTGCCGTAGTAGCGAATCTCCAAGATGGCGTCGGGCACGGCATCGGTAAGAGTTACAAACTGGCTGCTGTCATCCGTGAGACTGACAATAGGATTGTCGTCCTCACTGTTGCAACAGGTAATCACACATGCGCCGGAGATAATTACGATGATGGCGGCGAGCATCCATAGTTTTCTTTGTTTCATTCGTTATTTTGTTTAGAAGATGATTGCATAGCTGATGTTAGGGATGCTGTAGCAGTCCTTGACCATCTGCACACGGTGGGTTTGATAGTTGTAGTAGGGCGACACCGGCTCTTCCTGACCCAGCAAGTTCATATAGTCCAAGCCGATGACGTGGTCAATGCGGCGTGTGTGGATGCGGTAGCTGACGTTCAGTGACAGGTCTATGACCGCATCGTTACGGTCGGCCATCGGACGGCTCTCGTCGCGGGCTACATAAGGGCTTCCGGCAGCATAGAGGGCAGCCGACAGGGGCTCGTCATAGGGTGTCTCGCGCAGTCCGCCCATAGCCGTGGTGGCTATGTTCACGCTGAGCATGCCGCGGCGCCCCACGTTCCACTCCTTGCCCGCCGCAGCGTTCACGGCCCAGCCACGGTCCATCCGCGTGGGATGCCACAGCCCATTGTGGTCGCGGTATTCGTTCTTATAGACAGCGCCATTGATGAGCCAGTAGAGGCCGTGCGTCATATACTGTTCGGCACCAACGGAGATGCCGTAGCCCCGTGCTCGTCCGTCGCCCGTCAACGGCTCGGCAGCATAGAAGAGATAGCGGTTGAGCACACAGTAGGTCGAAGTTGGACTGACAGGCACGGCGGTCTGCCATTCGGCCCATACCTCGGTACTCAGTTTCAGTCGCTCAGTGGGTTGCCATTTGTAGTCAAACACAAATTGATGGCTGCGCACAGGCTTCAACTTCCTATTTGCATCTTTCACTGAAGCGAAATAGGTGTCCATCGACTCTGTGTGAGTGGTGAGGCCGTAGGCCATTGACAGCGTATGGCCGTCGGCGGGCTGCCACTCTGCTGAAAAGCGCGGCTGCAGGGTCCAGTCTGAGGCCAGTGTCCAAACTGCCAGATGCAGACCGGCGTTCAGCGTCCATCGGCCCAGACGCAGGTTGTTGTTCACGTAGGCATCTACCTGTTCGCAGGTGGCATCGCCATCGGCCAGGGGCAACAGCTGCCCCGTAAAGATTGAAGCAGCCCGCGAGAGCGTCTGACTGTAGTCGATGTGACGCAGTGAGGCACCAGCCTTCAGCAGATAGCGGGCCGAGAAACGGCGCTGTGCATCCACCGCGCCCATGAGCCACGTGGTCTGATTGCTGGACCGCGCGAAGGGCATGGATGGCGCAAAGGGCTTGCTGTAGTGGTTCTCATCGGTGAGCAGCGAGCCGTCGGTGGCGTAGATGGCATAGCGGTCTTCGGCAGTGAAGTCACGCCAAGCACCTGTCACACTGGCCTTCAGCCGCCATCCGTGACCCGCTGAGGCATCGAGCGTCAGTCCGCCCATGCACAAGTTCACGCGGGTGTAGAAATCGGCTTGGTCATAGAGGTTTGTCCATTCCTCGGACATCTCGTCCCAGTCCACATAGCTGTGGTCCCAGCTTCCTAACGCCCATGCCGACAGGGTGGCGTGGCTGCCAAGGGGAAAATTGAGCTTGACGTTGAGGTCGTGATAGTCGCCCTGGTCGCCATCAATAATTCCCACGCCCATATCATTGAGCAGCTTGGTCAGTCCGTAGCGGTAGCTCACGATGTAGGAAGAGGCTCCCGACTTCCGCGACAGCGGCCCCTCGCTGGTCAGGTTGACGCCGAGGGTTGAGACCTTAGCCGAATGTTGGTAAGTGTCGTTACTGCCTGGGCGCAGCCTTAAGTCCATCACGCCGCCAAGGGCATTGCCAAACTCTGCCGGAGCAGCCCCTGAATAGTAGTCACCGTTCTGCAAAAGGTCGGTGTGCAGGGCCGAAATCTCTCCAGCTCCATGCGTGCCCGTTCCGTAGAAGTGCAGCGGAGCCGGTATCTCCACGCCCTCCAGTCGGTAGGTCGTAGAGCTGTAAGGGTTGCCGTGTGCGGATATGCCCGCATTCTCTGTCGAGCCGGTGTTGCCAACGTAGCGTCGCACCACACGGCCGATATCTTCAAACGAACCTGCGAAGCGCTGCGCCTCTTCGGTACTGATCATCTGCGCTCCGGCCAGAGCAGTGGGGTTCAGCGGGCGTGCCTTGTTCACCACGGGGCGCACCGTCACTTCCTGCAACTGCTCCGCCTTCTGCCACAACTGGAAGTCGGCTGCCGAACTGCTGCGCCCGGCCACCAGCACCTCCACCTGCAGCTGGGGCTCGTATCCCACACATCGTGCCTCCAGCGTGTAGCGCCCGATAGGTATGTCGTTGATGGTATAGTAGCCCTCCGTCGTGGTCACACTGTGCTGCGCTGTCTCCACCACGGTGACGGTGGCACCTGCCAGTGGCTCACCCGTATCAGCGTCAATCACTCGTCCGCGCACGGTGTCGGCATCGGCCATCGTCCAGCTACATATCAGGATGGCAGCCATCATCCATTTCGTCAATCTTTGTCTCATCACTTTGTTGTTTTAGAATAAACACTTTATTGTTTTAGAATCTCACGCCGATGCTGGCGTTCACAATCCAGTCGTCCATGCGCATCTCTAACCCCGAAGCCGATTCGAAGCGCACGTCATTGAGCAGGGCGTTGGCTCCGATGTGAACATGCGGGCTGATATTGTAATAGACCGAGGCGCGGGCCACGCCGGTAAGGAAGTAGCGATGCTTGGTTTCTATCTCCTTGCTGATGTCGGTCTGGTAAACCGTGCCGTCGGGCAGCGGGATGCCGGTGCTGGCAGTGAGGAAGTTTTTGTTGTAGAACACCAGCAGCGGGGCCGCCGAGGCATGAATGAGCAGCCGCCCGCGGTTGGGGGTGTAGTTATAGCCGTAGCCCAGACCCAGCGCCACCTGATAGAACTCAATCTTCTTCAGTCCGCCGAGCATGGTGCTGAGCGTCTTGTTCTGTGGTTCCAGCCGGGCAGAGAGCAGCAGGGCATAGGCCGTGAACGACCCTGCCGAGCGCTTCTGTATGAGCGACTGGTCCATAGCCGCAGGCAGCGAGTATCTGCGCGGGTTGAACACGTAGTAGCCGTTGATGAGCGTGGCTTTCATCCGCGTGTCGCCCTTGCTCACGGGCAGCGACTGCGGAGTGGCTGAGGCATCGAGCTCGCCATGCAGTCCCTCGGTGGAGTGACTGCGGTATTCTATGCCCCAGGCATTGTCGAGCCACGAGAGGTTGAAGTCCTCAGAAAAGCCGTTGGCCATGTCGAAAGAGTAGTCGAACGAAAGCGAGCGGTAGCCCAGCGACACCGATGTCTGACCGCTAAGGCTGGAGTGCATGTCCACGTTGATACTGCCGTAGGTGGGTATGTTGTGACCTTCCACCTTGGTATTGATGCCGGCGAAGTTGGCGGTTACGGCAGCCTGCCAACCATAGCGGGGCAGCGCCAGGTAGTTGGTGTCAACCCCTTCTATTGCCCACTCGTCGAGCAACTGGCCCAGCGCCTTTACCTGCCGTTTCAGCCAGGGGCCATTCGCTTGCGTTGGGGCATTCTGTGTCAGCAATGGGGCGCCTGTCGGGCTGTCATCGTCTTTCGGGCACGATGCACGCGTTGCAGTGGTGCCGCAAATCATGAGGATGGCGGCGAGCATCCATAGTTTCTTCTGTCTCATCTATTATCTTTTATTTGCTTTTTCATTTTCAGTATGCGGCGCACGCTCTGGTTGATGCGCTCCTCGGTGAGCGTGCCGTCCTCCACGG
>ONXQ01000098.1 GCA_900321835.1 uncultured Prevotellaceae bacterium | reverse complement strand
GACAAAAAATAAAAAAATGTGTGGCAGAGCGCAAAAAGTTCTGAAAGGATGGAATGCGTGTCGTGAAAAATCAGTAACTTTGCAGTTCAAACACGTGTGTAAAACTCTTAATAAGTAGTAAAGGTATGGAAGATGCTAAAAGGATGAAGACAGCGCTCGTGTCGGTCTATCACAAGGATGGGCTGGACGACCTGCTGGCTGCCCTCCACGCTGAGGGTGTGAAGTTTCTTTCAACGGGCGGAACACAGGCTTTCATCGAGAGCCTGGGCTATCCGTGCGAGAAGGTAGAGACGCTGACGACCTATCCGTCGATACTGGGCGGACGTGTGAAGACGCTCCACCCGAAGGTGTTCGGCGGCATTCTGGGCCGTCGCGACCTGGAGGCCGACCGCGCCGAGATGCAGCAGTATGAGATTCCCGAAATCGACCTCGTCGTCGTTGACCTCTATCCCTTCGAGGAGACGGTGCAAAACACGGACGTGGAGGCCGACATCATCGAGAAAATCGACATCGGCGGCATTTCGCTCATCCGCGCCGCTGCGAAGAACTTCAACGACGTGGTCATCGTGCCCAGCAAGGCCGAATACCAGCCTCTGCTCGACATCGTCAGGAAGCAGGGTGCCACGACCACGAAGGAGCAGCGCCGCTGGTTTGCCACCCGTGCGTTCGGCGTGAGCAGCCACTACGACACGGCCATTCACGAATGGTTTGAAGGCCGCTCCTGACTCCTCCCTGCGTGGGGAAACTCCAAACGAATGAGCACTTTAATAGTATTTAATATTCATTTAATTTGATAAAATGGGATTTTTAAGTCTGACACAGGATATTGCCATGGACCTCGGCACGGCGAACACCATCATCACCTGCAACGGGAAGATTGTGGTGGACGAGCCGTCGGTCGTTGCCATCGACCGCAACACGAAGAAGATGATTGCCGTGGGCACTCAGGCGAAAATGATGTATGAGAAGACCAACGAGAACATTCAGACCTGCCGCCCGCTGCGCGACGGTGTGATTGCCGACTTCAAGGCCTGCGAAGTGATGATGCAGGGAATGATCAAGATGATGAAGACCGGCCACCACCTGTTCTCACAGTCGCTGCGCATGGTCATCGGCGTGCCCAGCGGCGCCACCGAAGTGGAGTTGCGTGCTGTGCGCGACAGTGCGGAACATGCCGGCGGCCGCGACGTCTATCTCATCTTTGAACCCATGGCCGCAGCCATCGGTGTGGGCCTCGACGTTGAGGCTCCGGAAGGAAACATGGTGGTTGACATAGGTGGCGGTTCGACCGAAATCGCCGTCATCTCGCTCGGCGGCATCGTGACCAACAGCAGCATCCGCGAGGCCGGCGACGAACTCACCGCCGACATCCAGGACTACATGTCGCGCCAGCACAACGTGAAGGTCAGTGAGCGTATGGCCGAACGCATCAAAATCAATGTAGGCAGTGCGCTGACCGAACTGGACAACCCGCCCGAGAACTATCTCGTACACGGCCCTAACCGCATCACGGCCCTGCCGATGCACCTCGAGGTGAACTATCAGGAAATTGCGCACTGCATCGACAAGACCATCGCCAAGATTGAGACCGCCGTGCTTTCGGCCCTTGAGAACACACCGCCCGAACTCTATGCCGACATCGTGAAGAACGGCATCTGGCTCACAGGCGGCGGAGCCCTGCTGCGCGGACTTGACAAACGACTGACCGACAAAATCAAGATTCAGTTCAAGGTGGCCGAGGATCCGCTGCACAGCGTGGCCAAAGGCACAGGCATCGCACTGAAGAACGTACACAACTTCTCGTTCTTGATGCGATAAGAATAATGCCAGGGATTCGAAGGATTGGAACAGGATTGTCCTCGCAAAGACGCTCCTCGGAAATCCTTCGAATGCTTGAGGGTAGAGTGTGACCGATGCGCAACCTGATTGAGTTTCTGCAACGCTATTTGTATTGGCTGGTGTTCCTCGTTCTCGAGGTCGTCAGCCTGCTTTCGCTTGTCAGGTACAACAGTTATCAGGGCAGTGTGGCCTTCACCACCGCCAACGACGCCGTGGGCACCGCCTACCGCCTGGGCAGCAACGTCGTGGCCTACTTCCACCTCGGCACCGAGAACGAAGCCCTCGAAGCGGAGAACGAACTGCTGCGCAAACAGTTGCACGACCTGCAGCAGCAGTTGCGGCAGCGCGACGCAGCGTCCGACTCGCTGCCCGAACCGGTGGAAGAGACGGAAAGCGAATACAGATTTGTGCTGGGACAGGTGGTCAGCATGACCGTCCACAAGGCCAACAACCTCATGACCATCGACAAGGGCGAGCGCGACGGTGTGCGCCCTGAGATGGGCGTGGTCAGTTCGAACGGCGTGGTGGGCATTGTCTATCTCACCTCCCGCCACTACAGCGTTGTTATCCCCCTGCTCAACCGCCAATCGCAGATTTCCTGCCGGCTGCGCGGCTCGGAGTATTTCGGCACGATGCAGTGGGAACGTGGAAGGGCCGACTACAGTTATGTGAACGGCATTCCGCGCCATGCTAAGGTGAAGAAAGGCGACTGGATTGAAACGAACGGATACTCGGACATCTTTCCCGAAGGCATCCCTGTGGGACAGGTGGTGAAAATCGGTGACTCGGCCGACGGTATGGCCTACCGCCTGACGGTCAAGTTGGGCGTCGATTTCAATACGCTGCGCAATGTGTCGGTCATCACCAACTACACGAAACCCGAACGGCGTCTGCTCGAACAAAAGGCCGACTCCCTCATGTCGGCCAGCGAAGAATGAGTACAACAATACTGACACGGCTCTGGCGAATGCTGCTGCTCCTGCTGGTGCAGTTGCTTCTGCTCAACCATATCCACCTGCTCGGATATGCCACCCCCGTCGTGATGGCCTACCTGACCATTCCCTTCCATCGCGGAGCCTCGCGAGTGGGACTGCTCCTCTGGGGATTCTGCGCCGGACTCATCTATGATGTCTTCTCCAACACGATGGGTCTGGGCATGGCCACTGGTACGCTCACAGCCATGCTTCAGCCCGTGCTGCTCAATCTTTTCGCCCCTGCCGATGCTCCCGACGACCTGCGACCCACAATGCGCACGATGGGCACACAGCCCTATCTGCTCTACGTGCTGCTGACCATGCTCATCTACCATACCGTGTTCTATGCACTCGACGCCTTTACCCTGCAAAACTGGCAGGTGACACTCATGGCCATCGGCTGCTCCACGGTCATGGCATTCCTCTTTGTGCTGTTCGTCCAAATCCTGTTATCCTCCATCCATTCTTCCCGTGAGCAGCAACATACTCGAAAATAGACGCTATGTGCTGAGCGGCATTGCTGTCGTCATTGTTGTGGTCTATATCATCCGCCTTGCCTTTCTGCAACTCATGAGCGAGGACTTCAAGGCGAGTGCCGACAACAATGCCTTCTACAACAATGTGCTCTATCCCTCGCGCGGCACCATCTACGACCGCACGGGCAAGATGCTTGTCTATAACCAGCCGGCCTACGACCTCATGGTCGTGACCAACGAACTCGAAGGACTGGACACGCTCGACTTTTGCCGCACGATGGGCATGACCCGTGAAGCCTTCGAACAGCGCCTCGACCAGATACGCGACCGTAACAAGAATCCAGGCTACTCTTCCTACACCCAGCAGGTGTTCCTGACACAGATTCCTGTGACCGAATTTTCGGTCCTGCAGGAGAAGATGTTCCGCTACAACGGCTTCTACATCCGGCGCCGCACTGTGCGCAAGTATGCCTATCCCTACCTGGCCCACGTGCTGGGCGATGTGGCCGAAGTGTCGCAGGCCGAGGTGGACCGCGACGACTACTATCAGTCGGGCGACTACATTGGCAAACAGGGTGTGGAGCGCAGTTACGAACAGGACCTGCGCGGCGTGAAAGGCGTCGAAGTGCTCTTGCGTGATGCCCGTGGCCGCATTCAGGGACACTACAAGAACGGCGCACGCGACCGTAAGCTTGTGCCCGGCAAGGATCTCATCCTGAGCATCGACCTGGACCTTCAGGCTCTGGGCGAGCGACTGATGGAAGGGAAACTCGGCGCCATCGTTGCCATCGAACCGAAAACCGGTGAGGTGCTCTGCATGGTGTCGTCGCCTACCTACGACCCTCGTCTGCTCGAAGGAAAAGAGCGCGGAAAGAAGATGATTGAAATGGGAAAGGACCCGCTGAAGCCGCTACTCAACCGTGCCGTGATGGGCACCTACCCGCCTGGCTCGACGTTCAAGACTTCACAGGCCCTCACGTTCCTCCAAGAAGGCATCATCACGCCACAGACTGCCTATCCCTGCTCCCGAGGTTTTCGTCTGGGCGGCTTCAAGATGGGCTGTCACGGACACCCTGCTCCGCTGCCCCTCATCCCAGCCATCGCCACGTCGTGCAACGGTTACTTCGGATGGGGACTTTACCACATGCTGAACAACCGCACGAAGTACAAGACTATTCAGGACGCCCTGACGACATGGAAAGACTACATGGTGTCGATGGGCTTCGGCTACAAACTCGGCATTGATCTGCCCAGCGAACTGCGCGGCTTGATACCCAACGCTCCCTACTACGACAAAGCCCATTTCGACAAAAAGAACAACCGACCGAACTGGAATGCCCTCTCCGTCATCTCCATCTCCATCGGACAGGGCGAAGTGCTGCTCACCCCGCTTCAGATTGCTAACCTCGGTGCCACGATTGCCAACCGCGGCTACTACATCACGCCGCACGTGGTGAAGGAGGTAAAGGGCGGAAGCCTGGCCGACAGCCTGCTGGTGAAGCACAAGACGCTCGTTGATTCGACCTACTACGAATACGTCGTCGAAGGAATGCGCAAGGCAGTGCTCGGCGGAACGTGTAAGGGTGCAAACAATCCCTGGTTTGAGACTTGCGGAAAGACCGGTACGGCGCAGAACCCACATGGTCAGGACCACAGCGCCTTCATGGGTTTTGCACCGAAGGACGACCCCAAGATTGCGATTTGCGTCTATGTCGAGAACGGAAAGTGGGGAGCCACATTCGGTGTACCCATCGGGGCACTGATGATGGAGCAGTACATCAACGGTCATCTTTCGCCTGCCAGCGAAGCCAAAGCCACCGCCTTCCAAAACCGCCACATTGCTTATGGAAACAGAAAGTAACAACAAAGGCATCTTCCTTTCGCTCGACTGGACCACCATCGTCCTCTACCTCGTGCTGCTTGTGTGGGGATGGTTCAGTGTGTGCGGCGCGAGTTACAGTTTCGAGAATCCCAATCTGTTCAGTTTCGAGGAGTTTTCGGGCAAGCAACTTGTCTGGATAGGCACAAGCGTTTTTCTGGCGGGCGTGTTGCTGTTCATCGAAAAGCGTTTCTACGAACTTTCCGCCTACTTCCTCTATGGCGTGATGATGCTGTTGCTCGTTGTCACCATCTTCATTGCGCCCGACACGAAAGGCTCACATTCGTGGATTCCGCTGGGCGCTGGCATCAAGTTGCAACCAGCCGAGTTTGCCAAGTTCACCGTGGCGCTGGCGATGGGAAAGTTCATGAGCCGCTACGGTTTTTATCTGGGCAAACCGAAGAACTTTGTAGCCACCTTTGCCTTTTTCATCTTGCCCATGCTGCTCATTGTGCTGCAGAAGGAGACGGGCACGGCACTTGTCTATCTCACCTTCTTCCTTGTGCTCTACCGTGAAGGTATGACGGGTTCGCTGCTGTTCACCGCCTTTGCCGCCGTGGTCTATTTTGTGGTGGGCGTGCGTTATGGGGAAGACACGATTGAGAACATGCCCGTCGTCGTTGGTGAGTTTGCAGTGCTGTTGCTGGCACAGTTCTTTACGACGGCCATGACGCAGGTCTATGGCGAACGCTGGAAGGACACGCGCATCATGCTCTACGGCGGACTGGGACTGAGTCTGCTTGCCTTCCTGTTCTCCAGGTTTGTCATTCCGTTCAACCTGTGCTGGGTGCTGCTGGCTGTGGTAGTGTTGCAGGCCGGCTTCCTCGTTTATCTTTCGGTGCATCGCCAGTCGTGGCGTCATGCGCTCATTGCGCTTTTTGCGCTTTTTTCGGCGTCGATGTTCTATGTCTGCGACACGATTCTGGAACATCTGGACGACCATCAGCGTGTGCGCATCGAGGTGTTGCTGGGCAAGCGCGACGACCTGCGCGGAGCGGGCTACAACGTCAACCAGGCCAAGATTGCCATTGGCAGCGGCGGCATCACAGGCAAAGGATTCCTGAACGGGACGCAGACCAAACTCAAGTATGTGCCCGAGCAGAACACCGACTTCATCTTCTGCACCGTTGGCGAGGAGGAGGGTTTCGTCGGTCAGCGAGCGGCAGCCCGACACCCTGGGCCGGGTCTATGGCTACAGCGTGTCGTGCATTTTCCTTTTTCACCTTTTCATCAATGTCGGAATGGTGCTGGGTCTCACGCCTGTCATCGGTATTCCGTTGCCGTTCTTCTCCTACGGCGGCTCCTCGCTCTGGGGCTTCACCATCCTGCTGTTCATCTTCCTCCGCATGGATGCCGAACGCAACCTGAAGCGGCAGTAAGGCACCACGGAGAACACGGATGACACAAATTATTATTGAACCGCAGATTTTTAGGATTTTAAGGATGTAAGCAAATTAAAAATCCTTTCAATCCCTAAAATCTGCGGTTATAGTTATATTAATTCGTCAAATTCGTGAAATTCGTAGTGAAAAAACTCCTGTTCAATCCGCAGTTCATATTAATTCGTAGTGAAAAAACTCCTGTTCAATCCGCAGTTCATATTATTGAACCGCAGATTTTTAGGATTTTAAGGATGTAAGCAAATTATAAATCCTTTCAACCCCCAAAATCTGCGGTTATAGTTATATTAATTCGTCAAACTCGTAGTGAAAAAACTCCTGTTCAATCCGCAGTTCATATTATTGAACCGCAGATTTTTAGGATTTTAAGGATGTAAGCAAATTATAAATCTTTTCAATCCCCAAAATCTGCGGTTATAAGCAATTCGTGTAATTCGTGAAATTCGTAGTGAAAAAAACTCCTGTTCAATCCGCAGTACATATTATTGAACCGCAGATTTTTGGGATTTCAAGGATGTAAGCAAATAATAAATCCTTTCAATCCCCAAAATCTGCGGTTATAGCTATATTAATTCGTCAAATTCGTGAAATTCGTAGTGAAAAAACTCCTGTTCAATCCGCAGTTCAGAAGAGGCCGAAGTTGCTGAGGATGATGGCGAGGATGAGGAGCGGCGTGATGTAGCGGAGCACAAAGATGAGCACCTTGAAGTAGGGGGCGCGGACGGTGCCTCCGTTGGTGATTTCGTCGCGGAACAGTTGGCGGTCGAGATACCAGCCGGTGAACAGGGCGATGAACATGCCGCCGACGGGCAGGCAGATGTTGCTGGCAGTCCAGTCGAAGATGTCGAAGATGGTCATGTCCAGCAGCCGCCAGTCGGCGAGTTTACCGAACGACAGGGCGCAGAAGATGCCGAGCACGATGCTCAGGGTGGTCTCGATGAGTGCCGAACGGCTGCGTTTGAGGTTGAACTCCTCGGACATGTAACTCGTCACCACCTCGTGCATCGAAATCGTGCTGGTCAGCGCTGCCACGATGAGTAGCAGGTAGAACATGGCGCTGAACACGTAGGCCAGTGCCGGCACGGCGCCGAAGGCATGCTGGAACACGTTGGGCAGGGTGATGAAGATGAGGTTGGGTCCGATGTCCTGCGGAGCGAGTCCGTAGTTGGCGGCGGCTGCGGCGGGGAAGATGATGAAGCCGGCCATCAGCGCAATCAGGGTGTCGATGATGCACACCTGCAGCGTCGTCTTGGCCAGGTTGGTCTTGCGGTCGAAGTAGGAGGCGTAGGTGCAGAGACAGCCCATGCCGAGCGAGAGCGAATAGAAGGCCTGGCCCATAGCGTTGAGCACCACCTTGCCCGTCACCTTCGAGAAGTCGGGCCGCAGCAGGAACTCCACGCCGCTGCCGGCGCCGGGCATACTGACCGAGCAGACCACGAGGACGGCGACGATGATGAACAGCAGGGGCATGAGCACTTTTGACCATCGCTCGATGCCGCGGGCCACGCCGCGCACGATGACAAAGTGGGTGAGCAGGATGAAGACTATAAGCCAGACAATGGGCCAGACGGGGTCGGACGAGAAATCGGTGAACACACGCTCATACTCCTCCTTTGTGGTCATGCCCTGAAACTGGTTGCCCAGGGCCAGGAGGGCATACTCCACCGTCCATCCGGCCACGACGGCGTAGTAACTGAGGATGAAGAATCCGGTGAACACGCCCAGGCGGCCCACCCACTTCCACGGTGTGCCGGGTGCCAACTTCTGGTAGGCACGGGCGGTGTTCGACTGGGTGTGGCGTCCGATGAGAAACTCGCTCATCATGATGGGCATTCCCAGCAGGATGATGCAGCCGATATAGACGAGGATGAAGGCGGCTCCGCCGTTGCGGCCCGTCTCGATGGGGAAGCGCCAGATGTTGCCCAGACCCACTGCCGAGCCTGCCGCTGCCAGTATCGCACCTATCTTGCTGCCGAAATTTTCGCGTTCCATGCTGCAAATTTACAACATTTTCCGTAACTTTGCGCCATAATTGTAAGTAAAACTGCTATGAAACGTGTTTTTCTGAAATGTTTTTGGTCGATTCTGGCCTCTGCGACGGTGTTTGTGCTGTCGGTCGTCCCCATTCCCGAGGTTCCCGAAGTGGAGGACGTCCCCCTGTTCGACAAGTGGGTCCACATGCTGATGTATGCCTTCGTGGCGCTGGCCGTGTGGTTCGACTGCTACCGCAGCCGTGCCGACCGCAGGCTCACGTGGGGCGTGGTCGCCGGCGTGGTGGTATGGCCCATCCTTCTGGGCGGAGGCCTGGAACTCTGGCAGGCCTACCTGACGACGTGCCGTTCGGGCGAGTGGCTCGACTTCTATGCCGACACCGTGGGCACGCTCCTGGCCCTGCCCGTCGGCCTGTGGCTGGTCCGCCCCCATGCACGCAGGCTGTGGCAGCGACTCTGCCGCAGATGAGGCGAATTTCGTCCGCAGTTGAAATAAAAATCGTCCGCAGACGAAATAAAAATCGTCCGCAGACGAAATTTTTTTCGTCCACAAACGATTTTCCGTTCATCCACACAAAAACGCCAGAAACTTCGCACGCTGCTGCTAAGTGTCTGGCGTTCTGCATCTCAGGCAACCGCCGTGCGGCCTATGCCTGTTCGGCCTCGAACTGCCGTCCCCAGATGATGTAGGGATAGCGCATGAGGTGGTTGTTGTAGAAGCGGCGGTCGCCCGTCACTTCGCGGCCCAGGAACGTGGGTTTCACGAACTCCTCGTTCTCGCTGCCCAGTTCGATTTCGGCCATGATGAGCCCTTCGTTGTCGCCGTGAAACTCATCGACCTCGACCGTGTGCTGTCCGTCGGGCACGAGCCAGCGGTCCTTGACGATGCGTCCGGGGCGGCACAGTTCAAGCATCTTCTTGCCGTCCTCCATCGGCACCTCGGTTTCAAACTCATAGCGGGCGAGGCCCTCGTCGTTCGACGGTCCCTTGATGGTCAGGTAGGCCTTGTCGTCGCGGATGCGCACCCGCACCGTGCGTCCCGGTGCCGTCTCGAAGTATCCCTGTTCGATGTGCGTGTGGCTCGTCGCCAGGTGCTTCCAGGGACCAGTGACGATGAATTTACGTTCAATCTCAAAATGGAGACTCTCCCCCGGCCCCTCCCTGTGAGGGAGGGGAGTAGTTACTGTTTGCCCTTGATGATCCATATTGATTGATATTTTTTTTCTGACTGCTCCCCTCCCTCACAGTTAAGGGGTGGGGGAGAGTCCTCCTTATTTATTCTTTCCCGGCGAACTCCATGAGGTAGGCCTTGATGAAGTCGTCGATTTTGCCGTCCATCACGCCTGTCACGTCCGACGTTTGGTACTGCGTGCGGTGGTCCTTGACGCGGCGGTCGTCGAAGACGTAGGAACGGATTTGGCTGCCCCACTCAATCTTCTTCTTGCCGGCCTCAATCTTCTCCTGCTCGGCCATGCGCTTTTTCATGGCGCGGTCGTAGAGTTGGGAGCGCAGCAGACGCAAGGCGTTCTCGCGGTTCTCCTGCTGTTTGCGCGTCTCGGTGTTCTCGATGAGGATTTCCTCTTCCTCACCCGTGTCGGGATCGACGTACTGGTAGCGCAGGCGCACACCCGTCTCCACCTTGTTGACGTTCTGACCGCCGGCGCCGCTGGAGCGGAACGTGTCCCAGGAGAGTTTGCTCTTGTCGATGGTGATCTCGATGCTGTCGTCCACAAGCGGTGTGACAAAGACCGAGGCGAACGACGTCATGCGTTTTCCCTGCGCGTTGTAGGGGCTGACGCGCACGAGGCGGTGCACTCCGCTCTCGCCCTTGAGGAAACCGTAGGCCTGGTCGCCTTCGATTTCCATCGTGACGGTCTTGATGCCGGCCTCGTCACCATCCTGATAGTTGACGATGGTCACCTTGTATTTGTGTGCCTCGGCCCAGCGCTGGTACATGCGCATGAGCATCTGCGCCCAGTCCTGCGACTCCGTGCCGCCTGCACCTGAGTTGATTTTCAGCACGGCATCCATCGAGTCGGCCTCGTCGCGCAGCATGTTCTTCAGTTCGAGGTCCTCGATGAGCGAGATGGCCGTCGCATAGTCGCGGTCGACCTCTTCCTCGGTCACAAGTTCTTCCTTGTAGTATTCGAAGGCCAGTTCCAATTCGTCGCAGGCATTCTTCACCTCGTTGTATCCGTCAATCCACTTGCGCAGGTCTTTCACCTTTTTCATCTGCACCTCGGCAGCCTTTGCATCGTCCCAGAAACCGGGAGCCTGTGTGCGCAGTTCCTCTTCCTCCACCTCGACGAGTTTCTGCTCGATGTTGAGGTAGCGGCGAAGGGATTCCGTGCGCTCGCGAACGTCTTTCAGTTGGTCTGCTGTAATCATTTTCGTAAACTTTCTTAAAAATCTTTGCAAAGATACGGAATTTTAACATTTTTGTCAAGATAAAGTCGTACTTTTGCAGAAAGAAAAGAATTTTCGTATGACAAGAAAACTGTTGTTTGTCCTCACTCTCGTGGCATGGCCGGTGCTGAGCCGTGCCCAGTTCTTCGATTTCGGTTTCGGAGACGACCCCTTCATGCAGCGCCGTCAGCAGGTGCAGCAGCAGAAATACACAGCCCCTGAATTCAAGGGCGGCGACAAGGCCGTGCAGGCTTTTGTGCAGAAGAATTTCAAGAACCCTGTGGTCGAAGGTCGCGAGGTCGAGGGCGTCGTCGTGGTTGCTTGCATCGTTGGCGAAAAGGGAAAGGTGGAGGAAACCCACATCGTCCGTTCCCTCGGCAAGGACTTCGACGCAGAGGCACAGCGCGTGTGCCGCAAGATGAAGTTCCGCCCGGCGCATCTGGGCAAGAAGAAGGTCAAAGGACGCTTCGACGTCACCTTCCCCATACGTCGCAGCCGTCTGTCCTTTTCGCGCTTACAGACCGTTGATGTGTAAAAACCCCGGCGTTTATTGCGCAGAATTGCAATAAATTGCGTAACTTTGCAGTCAAAATCTTACTAAAAATACTATGGCACAAGAAAAAACTGAAGAGCACCAGCATCATCACCACCATCACCACCGCTCGAAAAAGGCCAAGCCACAGGCCAAAGGGACGTTCAGCCTCATGCTGAACATCGTAATCTGCCTCAACATCATCTATCTTGTTGTCGCCTTTGCGGCAGGCTACATCGCATCGTCCATCGGACTGATCTCCGATGCGCTGTTCACTGTGGCCAACGTGCTTGCCATCACCGTTGCCCTGTTCATCCATCGCATGAACGCCAGCAACGACAAGCCAAGCAAGTCGTATGCCTACCGTTATCGCAGCATCTATCTGCGCCTCGTCTCCATTGTGCTGATGCTGACGTCGGCCGGTGCGCTCGCCTTCGAGGCTGTGCGCAGGATGAACCTGCCCATCGAACTCGACGAAACGCTGCCTTTGCCCGACGGCGGCATGATGCTGCGCGTAGCGGTCATCGGTATCGTGCTGCACGCCGTTACGGCATTTTTGCTGACGCGGGAGCGAAAGCACAACAGTGTGGCCGGCACGCCGACGGCCTTCTGGCTGTCCACGGCGCTGTCGTTGGTGACTGCCATCGGCGGTGTGATTGTGATGCAGGTCGAGGACGACTTGTTCGACAATGTGGCGGCTTTCTTTGGCGCTGCGCTCATGCTCGTCGAGGGCATCATCCTGCTTTACCCCGTGCTGCGCTATGCTATGGGCGGCGCTACGGACGGCATCAACCGCGACTATGTGGCGACGGTGTTCAAGACGCACGGCAATGTGCGCGGTTTCGGTCACATGCACATCATGACGGTGAACAGGACTGAGATGGCGCTGATGGCCCACATTTCGCTTTTCCATCCTGAACAGGCCGACGTGACGAAGCACGAGATTCGTTCGGCGCTCTACAAACTGGGCTTGAAGCACGTGACGCTTGAGGTTTCGACTGACAAGCAGGAGAGCGAAGGCTGAGGCACACAGCGTTCGTTTTCTTGGAGAAGACACAAAGAGAGGGCAGGGAAGTCGGCTTCCCTGCCCTCTCTTTGTGTATTATCGCTATAGGGTTAACTATTGATTGGTGCGAGGCGGAACATTACGTAGCCGTTGTACTTGTGCTTGTTGGCGACGAAATAGAGTGTTACGGCTGCTTCATTACCGTCGAATTCGATAGAGCCTGAACCAACGGCGTTGATGAGAGAGTTGCCTACGTTGCCGTCGAGAACCCACGAGAACGACTGGTTGGCATCAAGGCTCCATGAACCGTTGTAGATGCGGTAAGCAGCGCGCTGGAAGTAGAAGGTTACACGGCCTGCGGGCGAGAAGTAGATGCGGCGGAGTTCGCCGAGTTCCTGCAGTTCAGCATCGTCGAAGTCACCGATGGTGTTCTTGATGTTGGTGGCGATGGTGGCGAGGTTGCAGCCGTTGCGGCGGTTCTGTTCGTTCCACTGGCCAGAGAACTTCTCGTTTGCACCTTCCATGACAACGATGCGTGTGGCTGTCGGACGCCATAAGCGGCATGTCCATGCGCCCACCTGGCTGGCGTTGTATTGGTTGTAGTCAACGGGGGTAGACGATGCGTAGCACTGTGTGCCGTCGAAGAACTGGAAGTTCAGGTTGGTAGCGCCGCCGCTGATGTCGATGGAGCCGTAGCCGGGAATGCTGTAGTTGGAACCGCTGACGGTGTATTCGCCAATAACCCATTCGAAGTCCCAGGGATCAGAGGGTTCTGCACCAGCAACGCCTGTGCGCAGTTTTGCTTTGAAATCACTCAGATCTTTTGTCTTGCCTTTGCCGGAAGCGCCGTCAGGCAGGTCGTAGTGGATAAGCACCATCTTCTCAGGGGTAAATTCAATGCTGCCGGGTGTCTTTTTCGTCATCTCACTGTCCGTTCCGCTGGCGGCGGTGATTTTCTCAAACAGACGTGCTTCCTCAGTGCTGAGTTTGGTGAGTGTCGTCGGCTTTTTGGACGGGGTGTCGTCGCTGTCGCTGCCGCAGGATACGAATGCGAGGGGCAGCATGGCTGCGAGTGCCATTACTAAATACTTTTTCATTGTTCTCTTGGTTTTGATAGTTAATAAATATAGGTGAATTGAAAACACTCTAAACTGGGGTTAGAAGATGGTGTAGGTGAGGCGGAAACTGATGGTGGGCCAAACCTTGAGTCTTGAAACCCACTTGGCTGCTTCGTCTGCTTCTTCCTTGCCGTCGCCCTGGTAGTTGTCGACGTCCACTTCCTTGAACTCGTAGCCTGTCACGAAGCCCAGGTTGTCGAATGTCTGTACCATACCGTACACTTTGGGCTTGCCCCAGAACTGTACGCCTGCGTCGAAGTTGAAGGAGAGGCCGGGGGCCGACTTCACGGCGCGGCCGAAGCCGATGCCTACGTAGGGCTTGAA
>ONXQ01000097.1 GCA_900321835.1 uncultured Prevotellaceae bacterium | reverse complement strand
CCTTCTACACGGAAGGCGACGTTGCCCTTCTTGTCGATGAAGTAGGCCTGATTTTTCTCAGCGTCGTACTGGGCGCACAGGCCTTCGCTGAAGTCGTTGATGATGGGGCCTTCGCCCATCATGACGTCGTACTTGTCGGCTGGGATGACCACCTTGCCCTTCGTGTCCATGTAGCCGACTTTGCCGAAGTGTGCCCAGTCGATTTCGTCGCCTTCTATCTCGTTAACTTTGACAAAGGCCATCAGGCCGTCGCAGAATCCGCTGCCCATGTAGATGTAGTCGAACGGCGCGACAACATTGCCCTCGCGGTCGATGATTTGCCGCGTATCGTCGGGGTTGCAGACGATGGCCACACCGTTCTCAAATTCGCAGGGGATGTACTGGTACTTGCAGGGAATGACCTCCTTACCGGTCTTGTCGATGAAGCCCCAAAGTTCGGTTTCACGGTCGCAGACGGCTGCCAGTCCTTCTTGGAAACTGTTGACCATGACATACTTGGGCAGGGCCTTGGCCAGCGCCTCCATTTCTTCCTCCGTCACTTCAGTTTGTTCTTCTCCGGCGGTTGCCGAGGCGGTGTTGCCGCCCGAGTTGCAGGCCATGCTGAGCGTGGCCATGAGCAGAAGTGCTGACGCTGCGCCGAGCATCTTCCAGGTGTTCTTTTTGTTCATAATGATTAGGAGTTATAAAGGGTTGTTGATGTGCAATGTTTTTTCGGAAACGTCGCGTCGGTGAAGTGAAGAATGGAAGTTACTCTTATTCTTCATTCGGAGGCGAAGCCGACATTCTTCATTTTTCATTCAAATTTCGTCTGTGGACGAAATAAAAATGGACTGCGGACGAAAAAAATTTCATCTGCGGACGAAATTCAGTTCGTCTGCGGTGCATTCGTTCCTCAAGCAGGAAATCATTTTCCCAGGTCAAAGGTGCAGCGCCCGTCGGCAGTCACATAGCCGTAGCGGCCATCGAGGACCACGGCGGCGAGACCTTCGCTCATCTCTTCGCCCGAGTCAAACCGGCAGGGAATGACTTGGTTGCCCTCGCGGTCGATGAATCCGCACTTCTTCTGGCTGTCATAGACGAGGGCCAGGCCTTCGTGGAAGTCGCAGGCCGTCTGTGTGTAGTAGTATTCCTCCTGACCTATGGGATAGCGGAAGGGAATGACGATGTTTCCCTCGGTATCGACATAACCGAACTTGCCGTCGCGGATGGCCACGCCCAGCCCTTCGCTGAACTTGCCGATGAAGGGCTCTGGTGCGTCTATCTCGTCGAAGTTGAACAGTGTAGCGTCGAAGTCGAAGAGCGGGGTTTCGTTGCCTTTACGGTCGATGATGATGAGACGGTCGTCCCTCACGGCGAAGGCGTGACCCTCGCTGAAGTCGCCTGCAAGCGTGTAGCGGCAGGGAATCACTTCGTGCCCCGACTTGTCCAGATAACCCGTCAGCAGATCTTCGTTGGACACGCGGCAGAGACCGTCGCTGAAGTCGCTGCAGTCGAGATAGTTGCAGTCGAAGACCAGCTGCCCTTTTGTGTCGATGAAACTGGTCTGTCCCTCCTTCCACACACGGCACAGCCCGTCGTGGAAGTCGGTCAGGTCGGCATCTCCGTTTTCGTGATAAGCCACCTCGTAGGTGTCGGCAGCGATGGCCACGTTCCCCTTCTTGTCGAAGAAACCAAGCAGTCCGCCGACGAGGGTTCCGTCCTCCAGTTGGACATAGTCGCCAGCCCTCGTGCCTTCAAACTCGTCGCAGAAGCAGAGCAGACCGTCGTGGAAGGTGTAGCCGCGCTGGGTGTCGCCAAACTTCATGACGACGTTGCCCTCGTGGTCGATGAATCCGTTGTGCCCTTCGTCGAACATCACGCGGGCCATGCCTTCGCAGAAGTCGGCAGCCACGAAAAACTGGCAGGGAATGACCTCCCGGCCCGTCCGGTCGATGTAGCCGCAGAGTTCGGTCTTCGCATCGCAGACAACGGCCAGACCTTCGTGGAAATTGTTCACATAGGAGTATTTCGGCAGGACAGCCGCAAGTGCCTCCAGTTCGTCCTGCGACACCTCGGTCGTAGCCTCTGTGCCGGTGGCGTTCCCATTGCCCTGTTTGCAGGCCGATACAGCCATGAGCATCAGCGAGGCTACTGCCAGCAGCATCGCCGTCAATCTTACGCGGTGAATCTTCATAATTTGATAAGATTAGGTGTTATAATCATGCAAAAATAACAAGTTTTTCGCAGACCGACAAGCGGAAACCTCTTTTTTTTTAACACTCGCCGCCTTTTCCAGACTTTTCTGCACCTCCGGCCTTGCCTGTCAACAAAAAAATCCCACCGGCACGTGTCCGATGGGATTTCTCCGTGCATCTGCCGCAGGGGCGTCAGCACTGTTGTTTTCGAGAGAATTGAAACTTCACAGCCTCAACTTCGAGGGTTGTTTTTAAGTAGCAGAAATGATGTTATTTAGTAAAAGTAAAAGTTTCGGAAACCGGCTCATTCGTTCTCGGAGAATGGGAGAACGGCCTTTGCGAGCGAGTCGGCCTTCTGAACCGTGGCCGTGGCGTCGGTGGTGCGCCCCGTAGGCTGGAGGACCGCCTCGACGTCGGCGCTGCGGACGTAGGTGTCGGTGAGCACAGGAGCCGTGGCGCCCTCATCGGTTTGGCTGCCGACGATGGCACGCTCGGTAGCCGTGCCGATGGTGAAGAGGATGGCAACGGCAGCGGCGGCCTTGAGCAGGGGAGCCACTCGGCGTCCGAGAGTGAGCCGGCGGGCAAAGGTGCGACGTGCCGACTGGCGGCTGTCGTCCTCGGCCAGCAGTTGGCTGAAACGCTGGTCGAAGTTGTCCGACACGTGCGCCTCGGCTTCTTCCTTGACAAAGGCAAAAAGCGGAGCGTACTGAGCCAGATGGGCTGGCAGGTCGTGCTGACTGAAGAAGGAACGCAGGATTTGCTCTTCTTCGGCCGTTGTGTGGCACTCCCAGTAGCGGTCGAGTAACTGTTCTATGTATTTGTAGTCCATTTCATGAATTGATTTTTGAAATTGACGAATGTAGTGTTGAAAAGGGTCTCTGGTTAAGTTCCCTTGCGCTGGAGGTGTTCCCTGACGGTGCGCCGGGCGCGGAAGATGTTGACCTTGACATCGCTTTCGCTGATTTGCATGATGTCTGCGATTTCGCGGTAGGTGCGTCCTTCGATGTCGCGCAGTTGCATGGCAGTGCGCTGCTTCTCCGGCAGGGTGTTGATGAGAGCGTTGAGGCGTGCTGACTGTTCTGAGCGCACGATGTCGTCGTAGGGCGAACGGGTGGCGTCGGGGCGGTCGTGCAGTTCCTCGTCGAAGGCGACGTTCTGCTGCTCGCGGCGCGCCATGTAGTCGAGGCAGAGGTTGCGGCAGACGGTGAGCGCAAAGGCTTCGAGGTTGTCGATCTGTGTCCCTTCCTGCATTGATTTCCACAGGCGGATGAGCGTTTCCTGCACCATGTCCTCGGCGTCTTCGCGGACGAGCGTAATGCGCATTGCCAGGCGGAACAGCCGGTCCTTCAGCGGCAAGACATCGTTGCGGAAACTCAGTTCTTTCATCGCTCTCTAAATGTTAAGACGGATTCGAAGTATAAAAAGTTACAGTCAACAGCAAATATTTTTTTCTGAAAGAAATTAAGAGAAATTATGATAAATTTTATTGCCTTCGGCAACGGATTCAATACATGCACGAAGTGCAAAATTAATCCCAATTGATCAAAATTTCTTTCAATGTCAGATTTCGAGGTTTCGGCTTTGGAGCACGTACAGGCGGTCGTTGGGCCTGACTTTTTCATCGACTTTGAGGCTGACGTGCTGTCCGCGCTCTGCGGTGGCGACGGGCTGGAGGTCGAAGCGGATTTCGCCGGCCTGCTGGATGAGTGCGCCTGTGGTGGGGCCTGTGACGAGAATCTTATCGCCCTGGTGCAGGGGCTCGTTCTCGATGAGGAATTCGGCGACGCCCAGGCGGCTGAAGTATTTGACGCAGCGCCCTGAATAGACCTTCTTCTCGGTGGCTTTCGACCCATAGACTTCGCACCATTCGCCGAGGCGTGCGCCCTGATAGTAGCCGTCCCAGAAGCCGCGGTTGAAGACGGTGGCGAGTTCCTGGTCCCAGCGTTCCTGGCGCTGTGCGTCCTGGTGGAAAGTGCCGTCAACCACGGCGCGGATGGCTTCGTCGTAGGCTCGGACGACGGTGGCGACGTATTCGGGTCCGCGGGCGCGTCCTTCAATCTTGAAGACGCGCACGCCTGCGGCCATCATGAGGTCGATGAAGCGGATGGTCTTGAGGTCGCGTGGCGACATGATGTACTTGTTGTCGATGTGCAGTTCGGTGCCTGTCTCGCGGTCGCGCACGTCGTAGCCGCGTCGGCAGATTTGCACGCACTCGCCGCGGTTGGCGCTTCGTCCGGCGTTCTGGAGGCTGAGGTAGCACTTGCCGCTGACGGCCATGCAGAGGGCGCCGTGGCAGAACATCTCGATGCGCACGGGGCGTCCGGAGGGTCCGCAGATGTGTTCTCGCTCGATGGCTTCGTGGATGTCGCGCACTTGCCAGAGGTTGAGTTCGCGGGCCAGGACGACGACGTCGGCAAACTTGGCGTAGAAGCGCAGGGCTTCGACGTTGGAGATGTTGAGTTGGGTGCTCAGGTGAACTTCCTGTCCGACCTTTCGGCAGTATTGCATGACGGCCACGTCGCTGGCGATGACGGCCGAGATGCCTGCCTCGCGTGCTGCATCGACCATTTCGTGCATCGTGTCCATGTCTTCGCCGTAGATGACGGTGTTGAGGGTGAGGTAACTCTGCAGACCGTGGCGGTGGCACTGTTCGGCGATGTCGCGCAGGTCGTCGAGTCCGAAGTCGTTGGCCGAGTGGGCGCGCATGTTCAGTTGTCCGATGCCGAAGTAGATGCTGTCGGCACCGGCGCGGATGGCGGCGGCGAGGCTTTCGCGCGAGCCTACGGGCGCCATGATTTCAAAGTCTTTTCGCTGCATGTCGGTGGTTTCTTGCAAAGGCGGCGGAGGTTCAGTGCTCGTGCATGGCCTGTTTGTAGCATTCGCGGCAGAGGGGTTCGTATTCCTTCGTCTCGCCGAGCATGACCTGTCGGTCGCCCTCGACGATGCGGTGGCTGACGTAGGCGAGCGAGCCGCAGCGCATACAGATGGCGTGTACCTTGAGCACGTCGTCGGCGATGGCGAGCAGGCGGGGCATGGGGCCGAAGGGTTCGCCGCGGAAGTCGAGGTCGAGGCCGGCCACGATGACGCGCACGCCGCGGTTGGCGAGTTCGTTGCACACGGCGACGATGCCGTCGTCGAAGAACTGTGCCTCGTCGATGCCGATGACTTCCGAGTCGCCGCACAGCAGGAGGATGCTCTGCGACGAATCGACGGGCGTGGACATGATGCTGGTGCCCTCATGGCTGACGACTTCCTCTTCGCTGTAGCGTACGTCGATCGAGGGTTTGAAGATTTGTACACGCTGGCGCGCGAACTGTGCGCGTCGCATACGGCGGATGAGTTCTTCGGTCTTTCCCGAGAACATGGAGCCGCAGATGACCTCGACGCGTCCTGCGCGAATCATCTCGCCGCTTCTGAAATTGAGTTCTGCCATGTGATGTTTCCTTTTTCTTTTGCAAAGGTACGATTAAGCGAGCGGAATTCCAAATTTATTTGAGAATTCCCGAGCGTGAGTACCTTCGGCACAGCCAGCGGTACGATTAAGCGAGCGGAATTCCAAATTTATTTGAGAATTCCCGAGCGTGAGTGTTTATTCCACGTATCACGCGGATGACACGTATTTTTTCGATTGACACTTTTTAATCCCGAAAGAATGCGAAATAGTACGAAAAATGCGAAAACGATATTTGATGGGCACGCAGAAAGCGCAGAAATACGCAGAAAAAAAAGGTTTTTTATGGATGGCAATGAAATAGATGATTGCAAAAGATTCTGCGTATTTCTGCGCTTTCTGCGTGAAAACCAATAGTTTGTGGATTTATTTCTGGAAATTTCTTTCAGAAGGAAATGGGGTGTTTGTAGGGACTCTTAATAGAAGTCCCGAAGGGGCGACAGAGTTTAGGCAGGTGTGGGGTTTCTCCCTGCAAAATGTTAAAGTTTTGCGGTTTGCGTTCGGACACCCCCGATTTCCCCCTTTTTTATTCTGGAATACCTACCTTTGCACCGTCGAAAGACAAACACCCCTATCCACAGCGCGCAAACGGAGAGAGTGTGAGAACCTTATTGTTTAACTTTTAATCAGTTTTTTTGAAGACTATGGCAAAAGTATGGTTGAAGACCAAGTTGCAGAACTTGGCAATGAAGAAGAAAGAAGCGTATGTAACCCGCAGCGTCACCCTGCCGCGCATCGACAAGGAGCAACTCCTGGAGCGTGCAGCCGACAACAGCGGCATCAGCCGAGGCATCGTCTATGCAGCCGCCGACGCCATCTGCCGCGAGTTTGAGAACCAGTTGCTCAACGGTCACAGCGTCGAGATTCCCCTGGTGGGCTCCTTCCGCTTCGGTGTGAACGCGAAGGCGACCGACACCGAGAAGGAGGCTGGTGCTGCCCAGGTGTACCGTCGCAAGATTCTCTACCTGCCCTCGAAGGCTCTGTGGCGCAAACTCCAGCAGGTTCGCCTCATCGGTGTGAACGAGGATGACGACTCGAATGCTGGCAGCGGAATCAACGGATAAACGTAACCGCAAAATGACGGCCGCCGGCTGCACTCCACGTGTGCAGCCGGCGGCTCTTGTCTGCGCTCTTTGACGTGTTGGAACAAAATTACCACATGGCAATCTCCACAGCCTCGTCCTCTTCTTCCACTTCTTCCTCCGGAGCGAAGAAGTCGTCGTCCGGGCGCTCTTTGGCGCTGGAAGTGCTATAGTCCCAGTAGGTGGCCGTGGCCTCAACGGTGGCCTCGATGTCGTCGGGCAGGTTGCAGAAGAAGTCGATGCCCGTGCGTGCCTCCAGTTCGTCGATGCTGATGCGGTTGTTGATGACGGTGGGTGCCGAGGGGTTGTTGCTGTTCAGATGCTCTGTCCAGAGGGCAAATGCCTTGTAGGAGTTCTGCGCCTTGTCGTAGTAGAGGAATGCCATGTAGAAGTACTTGGGCACGGGAAGGGTGTGACCGCCGTTGTCGGTTGTCGTTCCCAGCGTACCGTCGCTCGTTGAGCCGTTCAGCGTGACGTCGGCGATGGTGGCTGCCTTGACCACGTAGAGGGTGTCGGTGCTGTTGGTGGGTTGCCACTTGCTTCTTACATAGCCTTCGAGCGTGCTCCATACGCCGCTGTTGTGGTTCGAATACTGCGGCTGCATGTTGGTCATGTAGAAGGTCTGCTTGTTCTGTTCGGTCGAA
>ONXQ01000123.1 GCA_900321835.1 uncultured Prevotellaceae bacterium | reverse complement strand
GACACGAAAGAGAGACACTCAACATCTAACATCTATACGGACTATGATTCAGACAGTTGTGAAGCGCGACGGACGCACCGTCGGGTTCAACGAACAGAAAATCATGGCTGCCATCCGCAAGGCCATGATGCACACCGACAAGGGTGAGGACGAGCAACTCATCCAGAAAATCACGGACCACATCGCCGTTCACGGCCGCTCACAGATGACGGTCGAGGAGATTCAGGACTCGGTCGAGGTCGAACTGATGAAGTCGTCGCGCAAGGACGTGGCGCAGCGCTACATTGCCTACCGCAACCAGCGCAGCATTGCCCGCAAGGCCAAGACGCGCGACGTGTTCCTCGAAATCATCAACATCAAGAGCAACGACGTCACTCGCGAGAATGCCAACATGAACGCCGACACGCCGGCAGGCATGATGATGAAGTTTGCGAGCGAATCGACGAAGCCGTTCGTCGATGACTACCTGCTCAGCGACGAGGTGCGCGACGCCGTCGTCCACAACTACCTGCACATCCACGACAAGGACTATTATCCGACGAAGTCGCTGACCTGTGTGCAGCATCCGCTCGACCATATCCTGAACGGCGGCTTCGCTGCCGGACACGGTTCGTCGCGCCCGGCCAAGCGCATCGAGACGGCGGCCATCCTCGCCTGCATCTCGATGGAGACGGCGCAGAACGAGATGCACGGCGGACAGGCCATTCCTGCCTTCGACTTCTACCTTGCTCCCTTCGTGCGCACGTCGTTCCAGGAGGAGGTGAAGATTGCCTCGGCCCTGTGCGACGAGGACTGCAGCGACCTGCTCGATGCACAGTTCGACGACTATCTCGAGCGTCCGCTCGAAGGGCTGCAGGGCAAGCAGCGCGTGCTCCAGCACGCCATCAACCGCACCGTCGGACGTGTGCACCAGGCGATGGAGGCCTTCATCCACAACATGAATACCATCCACTCGCGCGGCGGCAACCAAGTGGTGTTCTCGTCGATCAACTACGGAACCGACACGAGCGCCGAAGGTCGTTGCGTCATGCGCGAAATCCTGAAGAGCACCTACGAGGGTGTGGGCAACGGCGAGACGGCCATCTTCCCCATCCAGATTTGGAAGAAAAAACGCGGCGTCAACTATCTGCCCGAAGACCGCAACTACGACCTTTACCAACTGGCTTGCAAGGTGACGGCACGACGCTTCTTCCCCAACTTCCTCAATCTGGACGCCTCCTTCAACCAAGACGCTGACTGGCGTGCCGACGACCCCAAGCGCTACCTGCACGAAGTGGCTACGATGGGCTGCCGGACCCGTGTGTTTGAAAACCGGTTCGGAGAGAAAACCTCCATCGGCCGCGGCAACATCTCGTTCTCGACCATCAACATCGTGCGTCTGGCCATTGAGTGCATGGATGTGAAAGACGAGCAGGAGCGCATCAACCTTTTCTTCTCAAAACTCGACCACATGCTCGAAGTGACGGCCAAGCAACTCGACGACCGTTTCCAGTTCCAGAAGACCGCCTTCGTCAAGCAGTTCCCCCTGCTCATGCGCAGCCTCTGGATCGGCGCCGACAAACTTTCGCCCAACGACACGATTGAGAGCGTCATCAACCAGGGCACACTCGGCATCGGCTTCATCGGCCTTGCCGAATGTCTGAAAGCGCTCATCGGCTGTCATCACGGCGAATCGGAGAAGGCACAGGAACTGGGTCTGAAGATTGTGGAATACATGCGTCAGCGCGTCAACGACTTCTGCGAACGCTACCACCACAACTACTCCGTGCTGGCCACGCCTGCAGAGGGTCTGGCCGGCCGCTTCACCAAGCGCGACCGCAAGGACTTCGGCGTCATTCCCGGCGTCACCGACCGCGACTACTACACCAACTCCAACCACGTGCCCGTTTACTACAAGTGCTCGGCACGCCACAAGGCCGAGGTCGAGGCGCCCTACCACGAGAAGACACGCGGTGGACACATCTTCTACGTCGAAATTGATGGCGACGCCACACACAATCCCCAAGTCATCATGAACATTGTGGACATGATGGACCAGATGGACATGGGCTACGGAAGCGTCAATCACAACCGCAACCGCTGCATGGACTGCGGCTACGAAAATGCCGACCCCGACCTGCACGTTTGCCCCAAGTGCGGCAGCAAGCACATCGACCGCCTGCAGCGCATCACGGGCTACCTCGTGGGCACGACCGACCGCTGGAACGCCGGCAAACTGGCCGAACTGAACGACCGCGTGACCCACGTCGATAGCGGAAACCAACTGCCTCTCTTCGCCAACCAGCGCTTATGATCCGCCTGCTCGACATCATTGAGGACACGATGGTCGATGGTCCCGGCCTGCGCACCAGTATCTACTGCGCAGGCTGCGACCACCGCTGTCCCGGTTGTCACAATCCGCAGTCGTGGGCCAGGGACGGCGGACGCGACGTGTCGGTCGAGGACATCATGCATGTCATCGAGGCCGACCCCTTCGCCAACGTCACTTTCTCGGGCGGCGACCCGATGTATCAGCCCGACGCATTTGCCGAACTGGCCCAGGCCATCCGCCAACGTACTCGGAAAACCATCTGGTGCTACACCGGATTCACCTTCGAGGCGCTGCTCCAGATGCCGCGCCAGCGCCATCTGCTCAGCCTGTGCGACGTGCTGGTCGATGGTCCTTTCGTCGAACGGCTGAAGGACCCCGACCTCCTGTTCCGGGGCAGCAGCAACCAGCGCCTCATCGACGTGCCTGCCTCGCTGCGTGCCGGACAGGTCGTCCTCTGGCACGACCCCATGTGCATGGCCTCTTAACCGACTCCAATCTCAACTTCAACACTATGTCCAAAGTTCTCCTCATCAACGGAAGTCCGCGCGAACATGGCAACACGCGCCTGGCCCTCGAAGAAGTGGCACGCACGCTCAACGGCTGCGGTGTCGAAACCCTTATCGTCAACATCGGCAAGCAGGCCATGCAAGGCTGCATAGCCTGCGGATGGTGCGGTCGCAACGGACGCTGCACGTACAACGACAAAGTGTACGAGCAAATTCTCGATGCAGTGCGCGACGGCATCGACGGTCTCGTCGTCGGTTCGCCCGTCTATTACGGCGGTCCGAACGGTTCGGTCTGTGCGCTGATGGACCGCGTCTGCTATTCGCTCGGCCGCCATTTGCAGTACCGTCCCGCTGCCAGCGTCGTCGTTTGCCGCCGCGGCGGAGCCAGTGCCGCTTTCGACCGTCTGAACAAGTATTTCACGATTCTGAACATGCCCGTCGTCTCCTCGCAATACTGGAACATGGTCTATGGCCAGACGCCCGGTCAGGCAGCGCAGGACGAGGAAGGTATGCAGACCATGCGCACGCTGGGCCGCAACATGGCCTGGATGATTCAGCGTCTGAAGGTGGACAGCGAACCGCTGCCCGAGCAGGAAGTCCCTGCCCGCACCAACTTCATACGCTGACCCCACTTTCTCCCCAATTCAACGCAACCTCCGAGCGCTCTCGACGAAAATGTCTGAGCGCTCGGATTTTTAGTTTCAAGCACTTAAAAGTTTTTTTCTAAGTGCTTGGAAGTTTATGTCGTATGCGATGCTACAGTCGGTCGTTGGCAGTGCCGCTTTCGTCCACCTGTTCCCGGCGCACACGGGCACGGTTGCCGAAGGACCACGTCAGTGTGAGGGCGACTTTCTGCATCGACGGCCGGCGGTCGAAGGTGGAGGTGTGCGTGGGCACGTGGTTGACACTGTGGTTGCTGATGGTGCCGAACACGTCGTCGAAACGGAAACGGACCGAAAGGCGGTCGTTCAGGAAGCGACGGCTGTAGGCGAGGTGTACGAAGGTCTGTCCACGCCAGTACTGGTTGCCGCTGTTCGTGCTGCCGTTGCTCTCAAACTCAACTTCAAATGCACCGATATGCTTGACGCTGAACTGGTTAACCAGTGTGACGTAGGGGCTCCAGTGGTAACGCACGTTGTAACTGCTGGGAATGGCTCGCCACGTGACGCCGGCATTGGCATTGAGCAACCACCACGGCACGACTCGCCCGCTGTAGCCGTACTCCAGCGACACACAATCGCGGTGGCCGAAGTTCGTGTAAACGTGGCTGATCATGCCGCTCTGAATGTCGAAGAACTCTGTGACCTCGTCGCGTACACGCCATGCCTCCAGCGTGAGTGTGTGCTGGCGGAAGGCGGCCGAGAGGCTGACTTTGTCGGTCATCGAAGGTTGCAGGTCGGGATTTCCGCGGTCAATCATCACCTCCGTGATTCGGTTTTCGTAGGTGGTCAGGAGGTTGAAGGGCGGGCGGTAGATGCTGCGGGTGTAGGCGAGCGAGTAGGCCCAGCGCTGCGAGGTGGTGTAGGAGAGGAAGAAATAGGGCATCCAGTCGGTGTAGGTGCGCTCCACCTCGCGACGGCCTGCCATGCGGTCGGTGGCCGACATGTGCGTATGCTCCATGCGCAGGCTCAGGTTCGCAAACACTTTTTCTCCGAACTGCCGCGTCACACCGGCATAGGCTGCCGTGATGGCCTCACGGTAGCGGAAGTCGGAGAGGACACTGCTCTCCCCTGCCCCGCTCGACGGCGTGGTGGTCAACACGTTGTGCTGCTCGTCCTTGCGCACCGACGCGTTGAAATACAGGCCGCTGCGCAGGCTCCATCCCCCAGGCAGCGACTTGCGCAGGTCGGTGCGGGCAATGAAGTTGTCGGAATGGCTGCGGGCATGATCCTGCTCCGTGAAGTTGCGGCTGGCGAGGTGGGGATAGACGGTCAGGAAGTCGTTGTCGATGTTCATCGTGCGAAGGTTGTAACCGGCCTGCACCTTCAGGCTGCTCTTGCGCTCGTCGAGTTTCCATTCGTAGAAAAGTGCGGTCGAGACGAGTCCGGTGTTGTCCTTGATGTGCTGCCGTCCGCTGCCCTCGTAGGCGTTCCCTTCGGCATCGGTGTAGGTCATCTCGTTCTCGTCGTTGGCCCGTTTGTGGTTCACGCCAATACGCACTTCTGCACCGATGTTGTGCCGCTTCGCTGGGTCGATGCTGTAGGTGCCGCCGAGCCGCAGATACGGTATTTTGGAAAGATTATAGAGGCGTGACAGATTGTCGTGAACCTCCCCAGTGAGCAGATATTCGTTGCGCATGGTGCTGGTTTCGTAATGGTTGCCCTGCGCATGATAGGCCGCAGCGTAGAGGTTCCAGCGCTCCGTACCGAAGAAGGCCGTGACGTAGGGATAGTAGTTGTACTTCGGACTTTGAAGACTTTGCAGGCCGAACAGGGCAAAAGCGCCGCTGAGCCCCAGCCGCTGCTTGGTCACAATGCGCAGCGTGCCGCCCTTCTGGTCGGCGGGTTCGTCGGCGCCCCGTACTTCCTTCACCTCTATGCGTTCGATGTCGTCGCCCCGAAGTCCGCGCAGAAATGCCTGCAACTCGTCGCCCGAGACTTTCACGTCGTTGACGTAGATGGTCGCCTC
>ONXQ01000043.1 GCA_900321835.1 uncultured Prevotellaceae bacterium | reverse complement strand
CGTCCGAGAATCTGTGCCCGGATGCCGTTGTTATAGACGATGGCACGCTTGTTGGAACGGCAGACGACCATCGTCTCGTCGAGTCCGTAGCGGGCGTAGCAGTTCGAAAGCGTGTCGATAAGTTCGTCGCCCGGGACGTTTCGCACGTCCTTGAAGCCGAAAAAGCGAATCTTCGGGAGGTCGAACACCTGTTCGGTGTCGATGAGACGGCGCAGCACGGTGGCATTCCACAGGATGCCCGACGCTTCCTGCTGACGAACGATTTGCCGCAGTGTGGTCTGCATGACATCGAGTCCATAACTGCGCAGCACGTCGGCCTGCAAGGCCGGGCTTTCGGCCTCGCCCACAGGTGGCAACTGGGCGGTGTCGCCGACAAGGATGAGGCGGCACTGCTGGTCGCCCGCATAGACAAAGGAGATGAGGTCGTCGAGCAGCGAACTTTGCTGCGAGGCATAGTCCTGCGTGTTGCTGATCATCGAGGCTTCATCGACGACGAAGAACACACGGCGCAACATGTTGAAACTGAGCGAGAAGATGCTGTCCTGGTCGATGCTTTTCTGGCGGTAAATGCGCTTGTGGATGGTGTAGGCGGGATGGTCGGCATAGAGCGAAAAGACCTTTGCAGCACGCCCCGTAGGAGCCATGAGCACACAGGGCCGCTCCAACTGCTCGAGCGTCTTGACCACCGCAGCGAGCAACGATGTTTTTCCTGTGCCGGCAAATCCCCGGAGCACGAACACGCGATGCGTCTCAGGCGAGAGAATGAACTGCGCCAACAGGTCGATGGCTTTCTGCTGGTCCTGTGTCGGCAAATGTCCAAAATTTGCCGTGATTTGCTCTTTCAAGTAGTCAATTACCATCTTTTTTTCAAAAAAAACCGCTCGGATGTGTTAAATATCATTCCTTTTTAGTATTTTTGCATCGAATTATGCAATCTTGTTGCAAAATTACGAATTTAGAACCGAATAATCATCAACAAAAAACATAAATCAATGAAAAAATCCGTAATTAACTGGATTCTCGTTGTATGTACGCTGGGTCTGGCCTATGCCTGCTACATGAGCATCTACAGTGACATCGCTTTCGACAAAAAGCGCGCAGAGAGAGAAGAAATCGTTAAGGCCCGTCTGTGGGAAATCCGCTCGGCCGAGGAACAGTACCGCATGGTCTATGGCTGGTACTGCGGCACCATCGACTCGCTGATTGACTTCGTGAAAAACGGAAAGATGATTGACCGCGTCGTCAAGGAAGGCGAACTCAGCGACGACCAACTCGAGGCTGGCATGACCGAGCGCGAGGCTGTGCAGAAGGGCATCATCAAGCGCGACACCATCTGGGTGTCGGCCGCCGAACGCCTGGGCATCTCTTGTCCCGACTCGCTGCGCTACGTGCCCGTAGGCCGCGAAGGTGCAGAGATTCAGTTGCGCAAGAAAGACGCCTTCAACATGAAGTCGAACGAGTGGGAAAACCTCATTGAATTCCGTGCCTCGATGGACGACTACATGTACGGTGTTGACGACAAGCGCGTCAAGAACCTCAAGTCAGCCCTGAAGAAACTGCACAAGAACCGCGCCGACCTCTTTGAGGACAACGCCGACGACCTCGAAGGCGAATGGTACGGCCTGCGCGTGGGCGACCTGCAAGACACTGGCAACAAGATGGCCGGTAACTGGGATTAAGACAAAGTTCCCTCCCCTAACCCACCCCAAGAGGAGGAAAAATATACTTTAATCAACAAGAAACCATGAACAAGATAGAAGAAGCAACTACTCCCTCCCCCTGGGGAGGGTCGGGGGTGGGGTCTTCTGCACTCAAGAGTCTGTCCATCCGTATCAGTACGGATGGACTTTCTTTTTGTGTCTATTCGCCTACGGACGAAAAGCCGTTCCGCTACCAGACCTTCGACGTCAAGCCCGTCATTTCGATGGCGGCCAACCTGAAAGAAGCCCTGCAAAGCGTCGAACTGCTGAAGGTGCCCTATCAGCGAGTCAACATACTGGTATCGACCCCGATGTTCACCACTGTGCCCACGATAGCCTTCGACCGTGAACACATCGCCGACACGTTCAACTTCACCTTCTACGGAACGACAGAGCCCACGCAGAGCCAGCGTCCGCAGCACATCGCACAGCAGCACATCTCGTACAACGTCCTGCGCCGCAGCGGCATCGCCATCATCTTCGGACTCGACCGTAACGTCTATCAACTCCTGCACGACGACTTTCCGCGAGCACGGTTCTACGCCGCAGCCTCGACGCTCATCGAGCAGTTCAGCGAACGCAGCATGATCGGGACGGGGCGAAAGATGTTTGCCTACATCCACGACCAGCAGTGCCTCAGCAGCAACGTCTCGGAGGCAGGCATGATGACCCTCTACTGCTTCGACCAGGGACGCCTGCTCTATGTCAACACCTACTCCGTTCGCGGTCTGAACGACTGCCAGTTCTACCTGCTTCAGGTGTGGAAAACCCTCGGTTTCGACCAACTGGACGACAGCCTCACCTTTGTCGAAGACGAACGTCCGGCCCGTACCGCTGCCGAAGGCGCCGCACAGCAACTGTGCAGCAAACTCAGTTATTTCATCAAGCAGACTTCGGTTGCCGAACCCGGCGAACCGCAATTGCGCGGCATTCCTTACGACCTGCAGACACTGCTCGTCTGCGGTTTCTAATCAAAGATTCATGACACGTCAAGGATTTTAAGGATTGAAAGGATGACTGATTATCACCAGATACTTAGGATTGGACCAGAATTTATAAAAATCCGAAGAATCTGAGAAAATCCGAGGGAGAGAAGAATCCTTTTAATCCATACAATCCTTGATAAAACCCATCACTCATCACTGATGCGCATCATCGGCGGAAAATACAAACACAAGCGTTTCGACGTGCCCACGACGTTCAAGGCACGTCCCACGACTGATTTTGCCAAAGAAAGCCTGTTCAACATCCTGCAGCACAGCGACTACATCGACTTCGACGACTGTCCCACAGCGCTCGACCTTTTCGCCGGCACCGGCAGCATCAGCCTTGAACTTCTCTCGCGCGGCTGCACCAGAGTTGTCAGCATCGAGAAAGACTACCGCCACTGGCAGTTCCTTCAGCGCACCTGCCGTGGGCTGGGCAACGAAGGCTGGCAGGTAGTTCATGCCGACGTATTCAAATATGTAACGCGCGCGTGCGAGAAGTTCGACCTCATCTTCGCCGACCCTCCCTACGCGCTCGACAACCTCCGCACCCTTCCCGACCTCGTGTTCGGGAACGAACTGCTTGCCGAGGGCGGCCTCTTCATCCTCGAACACGGC
Source organism: uncultured Prevotellaceae bacterium (assembly GCA_900321835.1). GTDB lineage: Bacteria > Bacteroidota > Bacteroidia > Bacteroidales > Bacteroidaceae > UBA3839. The sequence continues at coordinate 19,566 of ONXQ01000043.1, read as the reverse complement.
CGCACCGACTCGTTCGCCGACCATCCTCACTTTGTGAATCACCGCGCCTACGGCTCCGTCAACTTCAGTTTCTTTCAATGAATCACGTCCTTCGCACCCTCACTCTTCCTCTGCTACTCCTGATCCATTTCTGCGGCTGTACTGACAGTGAGAAATCCTAATGACCAATTTGGGTTAAAAGTTTTTTTCAAGCACTTATAAGTTTGCGCCGACGGTTATCTGGGGGCATTCGGTCCGTTTTTGGCGTTTTTCCTTTGTTATGTGCGAAAAACTCGCTAATTTTGCGGACGAAACACTAAAGTGACAGCAAACGTATGGAACGACTCTATCCGCTGCAATTCCGTGTCAACCTGCAGGAGAAGGTGTGGGGCGGACAGCGCCTCAAACCGCTGAAGGGGCTTCAGGCCGACGACACGCCGATGGGCGAGAGTTGGGAGGTCAGCGCCGTGGAGGGCAAGGAGAGCATCGTGAGCAACGGTGCGCTGCAGGGCCAGACACTCTCCCAACTGACGCGCAACTACGGCCCGCTGCTGCTGGGCAAGAAGGTGAGCCTGATGTATGGCGACCAGTTTCCGCTGCTGCTAAAGTTGATAGATGCGCGTGACGACCTCTCCATCCAGGTTCATCCCAACGACCACCTGGCGCAGACGCGGCACGGCTCGCTGGGCAAGACGGAGATGTGGTTTGTGATGGAGGCCGACCAGGGTGCCCACCTTTACAGCGGTTTCAAGTCGCAGATCTCGAAGTACGAGTACAGCAAGCGCGTGGAGGACGGCAGCATCATGGACGTGCTCATGCGCCACGAAGTGAAGCCCGGCGACGTGTTCTTCATCCCGGCCGGCCGTGTGCACGCCATCTGCGGCGGTATCATGGTGGCAGAGATTCAGCAGAGCAGCGACGTGACCTACCGCATCTACGACTACAATCGGCCGGGGCTGGATGGCAAACTCCGCGAACTGCACACCGAACTGGCCGAGGATGCCATCGACTACAAGGTCTATTCGAGTTACCTGACCAACTACATCGAGCGCGTGAACAAGCCGGTGCTGCTGACCGAGTGCCCGTATTTCACGGTGAAGATTCACAACGTTACGCGTGCGTTCCACCGCAAACTGTTCAAGTACGACTCCTTCATCATTTACCTCTGCCTCGAGGGCGAATGCACGATTCGTCCCGTGTCCGACCCCGACACGGCCGTCAGCCTCCGTCGCGGCGGCGTGTGCCTTATTCCGGCGTGCGACGCCGACCTCTACCTCGTGCCCAACGACGCGACGGCCAAGATTCTCGAGGTGTTTATCGACAACAAACACTTTAATTAAGTACAAAGTACAGAAGTACAAAGTTCCACGATGCAAAAGGTTATTTTTTCAAGCGACATACGTCAGACGCTCGCCGAGGCCATCGCCGCCGTTCGGCACGACCGTCTGTTTGTGCTTTGCGACGATGTGACGGCCGAGGTGTGCTGGCCCATCGTCAGCGACCTCCTGCCCCGGCCCATCGTCATCGCCCACGGCGACACGAACAAGACGCTCGACACGCTCGCCAGCGTGTGGACAGCCCTGCAACAGGGCGGAGCCACACGCCACAGCCTGCTGGTATGCCTGGGCGGCGGCATGGTTACCGACCTCGGCGGATTTGCCGCCTCCACCTTCAAGCGCGGACTCCACTACATCAACATTCCGACCACGTTGCTCGCGCAGGTCGATGCCAGCGTGGGCGGCAAGACGGGCGTGAACTTCGGCGGTTTGAAGAACGAGATTGGTGTGTTCAACGAAGCCGACTCGGTCATCATCGACACTTGTTTTCTGCGCACGCTCGACCGCGAAAACCTGTTCAGCGGCTATGCCGAGATGCTGAAGCACGGCCTCATCAGCAACCGAACCCACTTGTTCTCGCTGCTGAAGGACGATCCGCAGCCCGACGCGGCGTTGCTGGCCGAGAGCGTGGGTGTGAAGCAACGCATCGTCGAGCAGGACCCCCACGAGCAGGGACTGCGCAAGGCGCTGAACCTGGGCCATACGGTGGGCCACGCGTTCGAGAGTTTCGCCATGACGTCGGGACGCCCCATTCTTCACGGCTACGCAGTGGCCTTCGGACTGGTGTGCGAACTGTATCTGTCGTGCGTGAAGTGCGGTTTTCCGACCGACGTGATGCGTCAGGTGGTCGGCTACATCAAGGAGCACTACGGGGTGCTGCCCTACTCGTGCGACGACTACCCTGCCCTCTTCCGCCTCATGCAGCACGACAAGAAGAACGAGGGCGACTCGATCAACTTCACGCTGCTCGGCGACGTGGGCGAACTGCGGCTCAACCAGACAGCCACCCGTCAGGAAATCGACGAGGCCCTCGACTTCCTCCGCGACGGAATCTGAACACAAGACTGACAGCAGCGCAGTGCAAGCGGATTTGCACTGCGCTGCGTTTTTATTTCGTCCGCAGATGAAAAAAATTTCGTCTGCGGACGAAATAAATTTCAACTGCGGACGAAATTCATTTCAACTGTGCCACATTTTTTGTCCCTCTGCAGCCAGAAGATTACCAGTGTTGAAAGGGCGAAGGGGGAAACTCACGTTAAATATTGTAAAAAGTTGCAGCAGGGACAGAAATAAAGTGAAAACTATTTTGTGATTAAAAGTTTTCTGCGTACCTTTGCATCGTTTTTGTGAGCGCGCACACAGGAAGTGTGCCCCATCGCCTGCAAAACCCTACGCAGAAAGAGACAAAAGAACAAATGGCACAACAGAGTCAGGGACATCAGGAAGAACTGCGCAAGCGCGTCATGCAGTATGCGCTCGACGAATTTCTGGCCAACGGCATCCGCAACGTGAAGATGGACGACATCGCCGCACGCCTGCAAATTTCGAAGCGCACACTCTATGAGATGTTCGAAGACAAGGAAAACCTGCTGCTCGAGAGCATCCGCTTCCAGCACGAGGTGAACCGCAGGAAGATTGAGAACATTGCCAGCCAGACCGACAATCCGCTCGAAGTCTTCGCGCTGGTGTTCAACATGAAGATGGAGGAAGTCCACAAGGTCAGCCCCCAGTTCATCAGCGACGCCAAGCGCTACAGCAGCATCCTGCACGGGTTCGAGGAAGAGAGCAAGAAGCGCAATGCCGACATGCACCAGTTCTTCGACATTTGCGTCGAGCAGGGCCTGTTTCGCACCGACATCAACTACGCCCTCATCATGCGGCTCCTGGACCTCACCAGCCGCTCGATGATGGAAAACGAGTTCTACAAAGAATTTCCGATGAGCGAAATCGTGTACACGATGTACGACACATTCTTTCGCAGCATCTGCACACAGAAAGGACTGGAAATCCTGGACCGCAGCATCAGCAGGAAGGGAAAGTTCAGCCAGAACGTAAAACAATAAAAAACGAGATAAAACATGATGAAAGGTAAAAAATGGATTGCATGCCTGCTGACAGCACTGACGTCGCTCGCTGCAGCAGCGCAGGAAACAGAGCAGGTCGGCACCCTCGACCTGACACTGCCACGTGCCATCGAGATTGCACTGGCCGAAAATCCGACCATCCGCGTGGCAGACAAAGACATCGAACTGAAGAAGATTGCCAACCGCGAATCGTGGATGGCCCTGCTGCCCGAGGTCAACGTGACGGGCAACCTGCAGCACACCCTGCTGGCAGCCGAAATGAACCTCGGCGGCAACAAGTTCAAGATGGGCCGCGACAACTCAAACACCGTTGCCGCAGGTGCCACACTCTCGATGCCGCTCTTTGCCCCGGCCGTCTATCAGAACATGAAACTGACCAAGCAGGACATCCTCGTCGCACAAGAGAAAGCCCGTGCCAGCCGACTGGACCTCATCAACCAGGTGTCGAAAGCCTTCTACCAGACACTGCTCGCACAGGACGCCTACAAGGTGATGCAGGAAAGTTACCAGATTGCCAAAGAGAACTTCGACGTCGTGAACGCCAAGTTCGAGCAGGGACGTGTGAGCGAATACGACAAAATCTCGGCCGAGGTGCAGATGCGCTCGATGAACTCCAGCCTCGTCTCGACACAGACCGGACTCACCCTGGCCCAACTGCAACTCAAGGTGCTGATGGGCGTGACCGAGAACGTGGGCATCGTCATCGACGACCGTCTCGAGAACTACGAAGACCGCCTCACGCTGGCCAACATCGAGGCCGACGAACAGGACCTGCAGAACAACTCGGCCATGCGCCAACTGGACCTCAACCAGCAGTTGCTCGAACGGACGCTCAAGATTCAGCGCACCAGTTTCATGCCCACACTGGGATTCCAACTCACGGGTCAGTACCAGTCGCTCTACAACGACCACTGGCGCCTGTGGGACTATGAGTATGCACCCAGCGCATCGTTCACCCTCGTGCTCTCCATCCCCATCTTCAAGGCCACCAACTGGACAGCCCTGAAAAAGACAAAACTGCAAATCAGCGAACTGCAAGACACGCGCGTCAACACCCGTCGCCAACTGTCCATTGCCACCGAAAGTTATTCCAAAAACATGGCATCCAGCATCGTACAGGTGAGCAGCAACCACGAAGCCATCCGTCAGGCGCAGAAGGCCGTCAAAATCACGGAAAAGCGCTACGAAGTGGGCCGCGGCACGATTCTCGAACTGAACCAAAGCCAGGTGGCACTCACACAAGCCCGCCTGACCTACAACCAGAGCATCTACGACTATCTCATCAACCGTGCCGACCTGGACTACACACTCGGACGCGAGACTTACCTGAAGTAACAAAAAAATACACCACAATATGAAGACAAAGACATTCAAGGCCGCATGGATGGTCGCAACGGCCATCGTCATCGCATCGTGCAGCAGCAAGTCGGAAGAAAAGACTGCCGCACAGGCCGAAACCAAGCCGCAAGTGAAAATCGCACAAGTCAGCAGCCAGAGCGTGCCACAGACCGAGACCTTCACAGCCACGGTCGAGAGCGACGTGAAGAACAACATCGCCCCGAACGCACCGCTACGCATCGAGCGCATCTACGTCGATGTGGGCGACGTGGTCCGCAAGGGACAAGTCGTCGTACAACTCGACGCCTCGAACCTGCGCCAACTGAAGTTGCAGATTGACAACCAGAAGGTTGAATTCAACCGCACCAGCGCCCTCTACGAAGTGGGCGGCGCCTCGAAGGCCGAGTATGACAACGTGAAAATGCAACTCGACGTGCTCGAGACGCAGTACCGCCAACTCGTGCAGAACACTCAACTCGTGGCTCCAATCAGCGGCGTCGTCACCGCCCGCAACTACGACAACGGCGACATGTACGGCGGACAGCCCGTGCTTACCATTGAGCAGACCAATCCCGTGAAACTCATTGTTAACATCTCGGAGACCAACTACTCACTCGTTCACAAAGGGATGCCCGTTGACCTCACCCTCGATGCCTATCCCGGCGAGGCCTTCACTGGCTCCGTTACCATTGTCTATCCCACCGTCAATGCCACTACTCACACCTTCCCCGTCGAAATCACCATCAACAACGGCGCACAGAAGGTGCGTCCCGGTATGTTCGCACGTGCCACCCTCAACTTCGGCGACCAGCAGCACGTCATGGTGCCCGATGCCGCCGTGGTGAAGCAAATCGGTGCCGGCGACCGCTACGTCTATGTTTATAAGGACGGCAAGGTGTCGTACAACAAAGTTGAACTGGGACGCCAGATTGACGATAAGATTGAAATCCTGAGCGGCGTACACGACCTGTTATAACATATATTTAATAAATAATAAGTAGAATACACCCCAACTAACATTCTACTCCCCTCCCTCACAGGGAGGGGTCGGGGGTGGGTCCTCTATTATGAGTCTATACGAAGGTGCGGTCAAACGACCGATTATGACAAGTCTCGTGTTCCTGGCCGTGATTGTCTTTGGCGTGTTCTCGGCAGTGAAACTGCCTATCGACCTCATGCCGGACATCGAGACGAACACCATTATGATCTTCACCTATTATAATGGTGCGTCGGCCAACGATATCGAGAACAACGTGACCCGTCCGCTTGAAAATACGCTCAACTCCGTCGAGCACCTCAAGCACATCACGAGCAACTCGCGCGAGAACGTCAGCGTCATCACCATGCAGTTTGAGTATGGCTACGACATCGACGACCTGACGAACGACGTGCGCGACAAACTCGACATGGTCTCGAACTCGCTGCCGAACGACGCTAACACGCCGATTATCTTCAAGTTCTCCACCGACATGATTCCTATTGTGCTCCTGTCGGTGCAGGCCGAAGAAAGCCAGCAGGCACTGTACAAGATTCTGGACGAGAACGTGGCCAACCCGCTGGCACGTATCGACGGTGTGGGTACGGTGTCGATTGGTGGTGCGCCGGAGCGCGAAATCAACATCTACATGAACCCTGAGAAGATGGAGGCCTACGGTCTGAGCGCAGCCCAGGTCAGCGCAGCCATCGCCGCAGAGAACCGCAACGTGACGAACGGTTCGGTGGACATCGGTACGACGACCTACACGGTGCGCGTCGAAGGTGAATTCACCGACCCGAAGCAGATGCTCAACGTCGTCGTCGGCAGTTTCAACGGCGCAAAAGTCTATCTGCGCGACGTGGCCCGCATCGTGGACAACGTCGAAGAACGTGCACAATCGACGTTCACCAACGGCAAGCAGGGTGCCATCGTCATCATCCAGAAGCAGAGCGGTGCCAACTCGGTGGCCATCTCGAACAAGGTCATCAAAATGCTGCCTGAACTGCGCAAGAACCTGCCGAGCGACGTGAACATCCAGGTGATGATCAACACGTCGGACAACATCATGAACACCATCAACACGCTGACCGAGACCATCGTCTATGCCATGCTCTTCGTCGTCATCGTCGTGTTTGCATTCCTCGGACGCTGGCGTGCCGTGGTCATCATCACGATCACCATCCCGATGTCGTTGATTGCGTCGTTCATCTATCTGTATGCCACGGGCGGTTCGTTCAACATGATTTCACTGGCCTGTCTGACGATTGCCATCGGTAACGTCGTCGATGATGCCATTGTGGTGTTGGAGAACGTCACGACGCACATCGAACGAGGCAGCGACCCGAAGCAGGCGGCCATCCATGCGACGAACGAGGTGGCCATCTCCGTCATTGCCTCCACGCTGACGATGATTGCCGTGTTCTTCCCGCTCACGATGGTGACGGGTATGACCGGCGTGCTCTTCAAGCAACTCGGTTGGATGATGTGTATCATCATGACCATTTCGACGACGTCGGCCCTTTCCTTCACCCCGATGCTCTGTTCGCAGATGCTCCGTCTGCAGAAGAAGCAGAGCAAAGTCTTCAAGAAACTCTACGGACCTGTGCAGCGCTGGCTCGACAAACTGGACGACCGGTACGAGCAGATGATTAACTGGGCTGTGCGCCACCGCTGGACTGTCATCGGCCTGTGCATCCTGTTCTTCGTCTCGTCCATCGTGACGATGAAGATTTTCGGTCTGAAGACAGAATTCTTCCCGGCGAACGACTCCGGTCGTGTCGGCGTGACGCTGCAGACGCCCATCGGCACACGCAAGGAAGTGACGCAGGCCATCGCCCAGCAACTGGCAGACAAGTGGATGCAACGCTACGGCAAGGACCTGCAAGCCTGCAACTTCACCGTGGGCCAGGCCGGCGACAACAACACATGGGCGTCACTCAGTGACAATGGTACGCACATCGCTTCGTTTAACATCCAGTTCGTGCCCTCCAACCAGCGCGACAAGGGACTCGTAGCCATCTGCGACGAGATGCGCGAAGACTGTAAGCAGATTCCCGAACTCGACAAATTCCAAGTCATGCTCGGCGGTCGACAGGGCGGCGGCATGGGCGGACAGAGCACGGCCACGTTCGAAATCTACGGCTACGACATGGATGCCACAGGTGCCATTGCCAACGAACTCGCTGCCCGTCTGGCCGAGAACGAGATGGTGGGTCAGACCAACATCTCGCGTCAGGACTTCCAGCCCGAACTCGTCGTTGACTTCGACCGCGACAAACTCGCCGAACTGGGCATCGGCATGAGCGATGCATCGAATGCTGTGCGCAACCTCATCACCGGTTCGCTTATGTCCTACTACCGCGAGGATGGTGACGAATACGACATCAAGGTGCGCTACGAGCCCGATGCACGTACGAGCAAGGAAGACCTGCTCAACATGCTTGTGCCCACACAGCGCGGCAACGTCCGTGTTCGCGACATTGCCAACATCATCGAAAGCGATATTCCACCCACGATTGAACGCAAGGACCGACAGCGCATCGTCACGGTGAACGCCGTGCTGAAGGACGGTTACGCCCTGTCGGACGGTGTGGCGCTGGGACGCGAAATCTACGAAAACATGGACATCCCTGCCGGTATCACCGTTCAGGTGGCTGGTTCGTACGAAGACCAGATGGACTCCAACCGCGACCTCGGCACGCTGGGCATCCTCATCATCCTGCTCGTGTTCATCGTCATGGCCGCCCAGTTCGAGTCGCTCACCTACCCGTTCATCATCATGATTACCGTGCCCTTCGCCTTTGCGGGTATCATCTACGCACTGATCTTCACCGGACAGAACCTCAACATCATGTCGATGCTCGGCGGAATCATGCTGATTGGTATCGTGGTGAAGAACGGTATCGTGCTCATCGACTACACCCAGTTGCTGCGCGAACGTGGCTACGGCCTCATCCGAGCCGCCGTGGCAGCAGCCCGCAGCCGTCTGCGCCCGATTCTGATGACCTCGCTCACCACCATCCTCGGTATGGTGCCGATGGCCATGTCGCAAGGCGTAGGTGCCGAGATGTGGCGCGGCATGGGTATAGCCATCATCGGCGGTCTGACAGCCTCGACCATCCTCACGCTCATCTACACCCCGTCGATGTTCTGTATCTTCGGTGCCAACGGCGTGAAGCGCCAGCGTCGCAAGATGCGCGAGCAGCGCGAACTCAACGCCTACTGGAAAGAACATGCCCAGGAAGAACTGCACTTCGTGGCAGAAGAAGAATAATAATTATAAATTGAAAATTATAAATTATAATTTTGAATTTTTAAATATGAAATCCATCTTCATTGCCTTTGACCAGGCACAGACCGATAACGTTCTGGCCATTCTGAGCCGAACAAACGCCCGCGGCTACACCTTCTTCGAACAGGTGGGCGGCTGCGGCAGCAAGACGGGCGACCCGCACCTGGGCTCGCACGCTTGGCCAACCATGAACAGTGCCATCCTCACCATCGTCGATGACGAACAGGCTCCAGCCCTGCTCCGCCGCCTCAAGGAGGCCGACGACGACAACCCCATGCTCGGCATCCGCGCCTTCCAGTGGGGTGTGGAGGCAAGCATCTGAACCAACATTTTTCATCAAGCGTCATGCGGCTGCACAGACACGTGTAGTCGCATGACGCTTGCTTTTGTCCGAAGCGTAAAACATCGTTGAAATTCCTGCAATGCGAATATAGGGGTGAGCGCTCAGAAAAAAACGTCTGAGCGCTCAGACGATTTCTTCCGAGCGCTCAGACGTTTTTTTCCAAGCGCTCAGACCTATATAGCGAGTGAAGAGAATTTGGGGAGGAAGTTTGGCGGTGTCAGGAAAAAAGCATATCTTTGCGAAAACGAAACTTCAACAACGACAAAATGATGGAAAAGACTATGCCAATCGACGGGCTGTTCCAACTGCAGCCACTCCCCTACGCTCCCGACGCGCTGGCTCCGGCCATCAGCACCGAGACGCTTGGTTTTCACCACGGCAAACACCTGCTGACGTATGTCAACAACCTGAACGCTCTGCTGCCGGGCAGCGGTTTCGAGGGAAAGCCGCTGGAGCAGATTGTCTGCGAAAGCGAAGGCGCGATGCGCAACAACGCCGGACAGATTCTGAACCACAATCTCTACTTCGCGCAGTTCCGTGCGCCGCGGCAGGAAAACCGTCCGACGGGTCGGCTGGCCGAGGCCATCGACGCTGCGTTTGGTTCGTTCGACGCCTTCAAGGACACCTTTGCGAAGCAGGGCGCAGGGCTCTTCGGCTCGGGCTGGGTGTGGCTGTCGGCCAATGAGGACGGCGGTCTGGTCATCACGCAGGAGGCGAATGCCGCCAACCCCATGCAGCGCGGGCTTCGTCCGTTGCTTACATTCGACGTGTGGGAACACGCTTACTATCTTGATTATCAGAACCGTCGCGCCGACCATCTGGCTGCGCTATGGAGCCTCATCGACTGGGACACAGTGGCACAGCGCCTGGAGGCTTGACGCCTGCAGACAGCACAAACGAGGGGCGGACACCGCAATGGTGTCCGCCCCTCGTTGTTGTATCAAAAGCCATCAACCCTTGAGCATTTCCTGAAGGATGGCGAGGGCCTGTTCGACGGTCTGCACGTCATAGACGAGGAGCGAACGGACTTTCTCGTCGCGCAGTTTGCATTGGCGCGGATGCCAGGAGGCATAGTGGATGACGAGGCCGAAGGTGTCGCTCAGGTAGTAGGCACTCTCCTTGTCGGCAGGGAAGTAGCAAATCATGCGGCGTTGCTTGAGCGTGATGCGTTCGATGCCAAGCCGCGCTGCAGCCCACTTGAGCGGCATGATGCGCAGCAATTCCTCGGCCTCGAAGGGCAGCACACCGAAGCGGTCGATGAGGCGTTTGCGATAGGCCTCGAGCGCATTGTCGCTGGTCAGGTTGTCCAGTTCGCGGTAGAGGTTCATGCGCTCGCTCGACGAGGGTACGAAGGATTCGGAGAAATAGGCGGCCAAGTCGCTCTCGATGGAGACTTCCCCCCATACGGCCCCACCCCCTAGCCCCTCCCTGTGAGGGACGGAAGTGGTTAGGTCTTTATCCTCTCCTCCCACACAGGGAGTGGCTGGGGGGAGGGTCTGTCTCAACTCCTGCATCGCCTCGGCCAGCACCTTCTGATAGGTTTCGTAGCCGAGGTCGGCGATGAATCCGCTCTGCTCGGCTCCGAGCATATTGCCTGCCCCGCGGATGTCGAGGTCCTGCATGGCGATATTCAGTCCCGAACCCAGGTCGCTGAAACTCTCGATGGCCTTCAGCCGGCGGCGGGCATCGTCGGGCAACGAAGCGAGAGGCGGAGCGAGCAGGTAGCAAAAGGCTTTCTTGTTGCCACGACCCACACGGCCGCGCATCTGGTGCAGGTCCGACAGACCGTAGTTCTGTGCCGAGTTGATGATGATGGTGTTGGCGTTGGGCACGTCGATGCCGTTCTCGACGATGGTCGTCGAGAGCATCACGTCGTAGTCGTAGTTCATGAAACCCATGACAATGCGCTCCAGTTCCTTCGGGTCCATGCGACCATGCCCGACACACACGCGGGCGTCGGGCACCGTACGATGAATCATCGCCTCGAGTTCGGGCAAGTTGTTGATGCGGTTGTTGACAAAGAACACCTGTCCGTTGCGCGACATCTCGAAGTTGATGGCTTCGGCAATGACATCGGCCGAGAACGTGTGCAGTTCCGTTTGGATGGGATAGCGGTTGGGGGGCGGTGTCTGGATGACGCTGAGGTCGCGTGCACCCATGAGCGAGAACTGCAGGGTGCGCGGTATGGGCGTGGCGGTCAGCGTGAGCGTATCGACGTTCACCTTCATCTGGCGCAGTTTCTCCTTCACTCCGACACCGAACTTCTGCTCTTCGTCAATGATGAGCAGGCCGAGGTCTTTGAAGCGCACCGTCTTGCCAATCAGTTTGTGGGTACCGATGATGATGTCAATCTTTCCGTCGGCGAGGTCCTGGAGCAGTTCTTTCTGTTCCTTCGCCGTGCGGGCACGGCTGAGATAATCGACGCGCACGGGCAGGTCTTTCAGGCGTGAGGAGAAAGTCTGGAAGTGCTGATAAGCCAGTACGGTCGTGGGCACGAGGACGGCGGTTTGCTTGCCATCGACGGCGGCCTTGAAGGCAGCACGCACCGCCACTTCGGTCTTTCCGAAGCCCACGTCGCCGCACACCAGACGGTCCATCGGCTGCGGACGTTCCATGTCGGCCTTCACGTCCTGCGTGGCCTTCAGTTGGTCGGGCGTGTCTTCATAGAGGAACGACGCCTCGAGTTCGTGCTGCAGGTAACTGTCCTTTGAATAGGAGAAGCCCTGCTCCTTCATGCGCTGTGCATAGAGTCGGATGAGGTCGCGGGCGATGTCCTTCACCTTTGTCTTCACACGGTCCTTCATGCGTTCCCAGGCGCCGGTGCCGAGGCGCGAGAGGTGGGGTGCCTCACCTTCTTTTCCCTTGTACTTCGAGATTTTGTTCAGGGCGTGGATGGAGACATAGACGGTGTCCTCATGCTGGTAGGTGATTTTGATCATCTCCTGATAGCCGCGCCCATTGTCGGCAGGCACGTTGACAAGTCCGCCGAAGCGTCCGATGCCGTGGTCGATGTGGACCACGTAGTCGCCGACGCTGAGTTGCTGCAGTTCCTTGAGCGTGAAGGCGATGCGTCCACGCCGCGCACGTTCGCTCTTGAGGCTGAACTTGTGGTATCGGTCGAAAATCTGGTGGTCGGTCAGCAGGGCCACTTTGAGTTCATGGTCGATGAAACCGGCGTGGAGCGTATGGCCGACGGGGGTGAAGGAGATGGGGGGCGCGAAGGCTGCAAAGATTGCGCCGAGGCGGTCGAGTTGCTTGCTGCTGTCGGCGAGGATGTAGAGGGTGTAGCCTTCGGCGGTGAGGCGTCGGCACTCCTGTTCGACGAGTTCAAAATTCTTGTGGAACAGGGGCTGCGGAGCAGTGTTGAAGGTGACGCTGCCTTCGCTCCCCGAAAGGAGGGCGCAGCGGAAGGAGGCGAAGGCTACGTTGAACATATCGGGCTGGACCACTGTCTGCTGGAAATCAGCGGATTCGTTGCCTTCGTGGGTGGCCTGCTGGCTATATCCCTCGTTGAAAATCTGTGCCACGCGGTCGCATACGTAGGCGCGGTCGCGTGTGACGATGACGGTGTCCTCGGGCAGGTAGTCGAACATGGCGACGCGGCTCTGCGCCTGCTGCGACATGGCGCCGACGATGCTGAAGTCGCTGACGGTGTGGTCGCTGAGTTGTGTCTGCACGTCGAAGGTGCGGATGCTGTCCACCTCGTCGCCGAAGAAGTCGATGCGGAAAGGTTCGTCGTTGGAATAACTGAAGACATCGACGATGCTGCCGCGCATGGCATACTGCCCGGGTTCATAGACATAATCGACGCGCTGGAAACGGAGTGCCTCCATCCGGCGTTCGAGGTCGGCAAAGTCGAGGGTCATGCCGACGCGCACGGCGACGGTGTTGTCGGACATCTGCCGCCGGCTGACGACGGTCTCGGCCAGGGCGTCGGGGTAGGTGACGACAAAGAGCGAGTCGGCGTCGGAGGCCGTCAGTTGGGAGAGCACTTCGGTGCGCAGCACCTCGTTGGCTCCGTCGCGCTGGTTGTACTTGATGGCACGACGGTAGGACGAAGGGAAGAAGAGCACGCGGCTGCCCATGAGTCCCATGAGGTCGTGGTAGAAGTAGCCTGCCTCTTCGCTGTCGTCCATGACAAAGAGCAGCAGAGGCAGACGTGCCCTTCCGCCGGCCAGGGCGGCAAACATGGCGGCTGCGGCCGAGCCTTGCAGCCCTGCCACCTGAAACGAACGAGGGCGAGACTTGCGAAGAGTCTCACCCAGCAGCCTGACCTGCGGATGGGCAGCCAGGACACGGAGAAGTTGCTTTGCGTCCACTCTGATTTAGGAGCCTAACAAGGCCTGAGTGTTGCACGCACGGGCAAAGAGTTGAACGAAGAGGATGGCATCGGCACTGGCATGAAGTGCAGGCTTCAAACCTACAACTTTTGAAACCACATTCTTGGTCTTGTCCGATAAAGATTGTTTGGGAGTAAAATTTGTCATAGGCAACAGGGGTTGGTCATTCGCTCTTTATATTTGAATAACGCAAAAAACTGACACATAGTATATTGCCTGCATATTTTTTTTGCATTTTTCTTTCCGTTCCCTCTCTGCATCGGATTTGTCCCTCGCTGAAAAAGAGTTTTATCTCACGCAGAAATCGCAGAAATACGCAGAAATCCTTTTTTGAATATTTAGCCAAGGAGGACAAAGGACATCAACGAGGATAATCTTTTCTACGTATTTCTGCTTGACAACAAAAACAAAACGCAGTGTTTTCCCACGCAGAAATCGCAGAAATACGCAGAATGGGTTACAATTGATTGGCTATGCGAAAGATAGCATCATCCAAAATGTTGTCAACATTGAAGTTGACAAGGACTCCGACACGGAGTTTGAGTAATCGGAGATACGTGAGCGTTTGTTTCCAGAACACCGCTCTCATTTCTTGTACGCTCTTCAGTTCCACAATCACTTTTCCTTCCACGAGCAAGTCAAGCCGCATCCCTGTTTGCAGCACATGTCCATCGTACACGATAGGCACTTCCTTCTGCCGCTCCACCTTCAGTCCGCGCTTCTGCAATTCATACACCATTGCTTCCTCATAGACCGACTCCAGCAGTCCCGGTCCGAGGTTTTTATACACGTTGTAGATGGCTCCGCGTATCTCGTAAGTAATTTCGTTCTCAGTCATATTGTTTTTGCTTTTTATAATAACGAACAGTCCTCATTTTATTGCATCACAAGTCAATAAATATTTCTGCGTATTTCTGCGATTTCTGCGCGACAATGGAAAAAAAGCGCAGTGGTTTCCACGCAGAAACCTCAGAAATACGCAGAAAAGATTATCACTCTTTATTTCCTTTGTTCTCCTTGACTAAATATACAAAAAAGAATTCTGCGGTTTTTGCGTGACAAATTTCGTCCGCAGACGAAATGAAAATGGACTGTGGACGAAAAAAATTTCGTCTGCGGACGAAATTCAGTTCCACTGCGGTGGTACGGAAATTCCACTGCAGTGGTACGAAAGTTTCACTGCGCCGGTACGACCGTACCAACGCGGCGGAACTTTTCTGGTACAACGGCAAGAGGGCGAAACACCTGCGGCCGACATACGGAAAAAGGGCGAATCGGACCGAAAACGACAATTTTTCGCCTGCAGCGTTGACGGAATCCAAAAAAAGTCGTAACTTTGTATGTTTGAACGTATGTTACGCATCCAAAATCATGAAACAAAGCGACAGCATCGTCATCATCCCGACGTATAACGAAAAGGAAAATATCGAGAAAATCATCCGTGCCGTCTTCTCGCTCGAGAAGGCTTTCCACATCCTCGTCATCGACGACGGCTCGCCCGACGGCACTGCCGCCATCGTCCGACGCCTGATGGAGGAAGAGTTCGGCGGCGAACTGCACCTCATCGAGCGCAGCGGCAAACTCGGTCTCGGCACGGCCTACATCGCCGGCTTCAAGTGGGCCCTGCAGCACGACTACGAATACATCTTTGAGATGGACGCCGACTTCAGCCACGACCCCAACGACCTGCCACGACTCTACGCTGCCTGCCACGACGAGGGTTACGACCTGAGCATCGGTTCGCGCTACGTGAGCGGCGTGAACGTGGTGAACTGGCCGATGGGCCGCGTGCTCATGTCCTACTTCGCCTCGAAGTACGTGCGCCTCGTCACCGGCCTCAACGTCCACGACACGACCGCCGGATTCAAGTGCTACCGCCGCCGTGTGCTCGAGACCATCAACCTCGACACCGTCCGCTTCAAGGGCTACGCCTTCCAGATCGAGATGAAGTACACCACATGGAAGTGCGGCGGACGCATCAAGGAAGTGCCCGTCATCTTCGTCAACCGCGTCGAAGGCACCTCCAAGATGTCCGGAGGCATCTTCGGCGAAGCCATGTTCGGCGTCATCCGCCTCCGCATCGACGGATGGACGAAAAAATACCCGCAGATACCCAGATAACCCATGCTGACACTCATCAACAACGCCACCATCGTCAACGAAGGACGACAATACAACGGGGCCGTCGTCATCGACGGCGACTACATCATCGACGTGCTCGAGCAGCCCGTGGCCGAGGTAGAACACTTCGACAACGTCATCGACGCCACAGGCCTCTACCTCCTGCCCGGCGTCATCGACGACCATGTCCACTTCCGCGAGCCCGGCCTCACATACAAAGCCGACATCGCCACCGAAAGCCGCACTGCCGCAGCAGGCGGAGTGACCTCGTTCATGGACATGCCCAACACCGTGCCCCCAACCACCACCCCCGACCTGCTCGAGGAGAAATTCCTGCTCGGCGCCGAGAAAAGCCGTGTCAACTACACCTTCTTCTTCGGAGCCACCAACCAGAACGCTTACCTCCTGCCCACGCTCGACCCCACACACGTGCCCGGCATCAAACTCTTCATGGGCAGCAGCACCGGCAACATGCTTGTTGACGACAACGACGTGCTCCACGAAATCTTCCGCTCTGCCCCCGTGCTCATCATGGCACACTGCGAAGACCAGCGCATCATCGAACTCAACATCGCCGACTTCAAGCGCAAATACAAAGGGCAGAACGACTTCCCCGTGCGCTATCACTCACGCATCCGCAGCGTCGAAGCCTGCTACGAAAGTTCGGCAAAGGCCATCCGACTGGCCAAAGAAACCGGCGCACGCCTGCACATCGCCCACATCTCCTCGGCACGCGAACTCGAACTGCTCGACGACAACCTCGACATCACACAGAAGCAAATCACGGCCGAAGCCTGCGTCGCACACCTCATGTTCTCCACCGAAGACTACGACCACCTCGGAGCACGCATCAAGTGCAACCCCTCCATCAAGACACCCGAAGACCGTGAAGCCCTGCGCGAAGCACTCGCTATGGGACAAATCGACCTCGTCGCCACCGACCATGCGCCCCACCTGCTCCGCGAAAAAGAAGGCGGCGCACTCAAAGCCGCATCGGGAATGCCCATGATACAGTTCTCACTCGTCTCGATGCTCGAACTCAGCGACCAGGGCTACTTCCCCGTCGAGCGCGTCGTCGAACTCATGGCGCACAACCCCGCACGGCTCTACCACATCGACCGCCGAGGCTTCATCCGCAAAGGCTACTACGCCGACCTTGTGCTCGTCGATCCCGCCGCCAACTGGCAAGTGCTCTCAGGGCGCTACTACACCAAGTGCGGCTGGACGCCGATGGACGAGCGCACCTTCAAGTGGCGCGTCCGTCGCACCTTCGTCAACGGCAAGACTGCCTATGCCGACGGCATCGTCATCGACGGCGTGCGCGGCATGGCACTCAAGTTCAACGCCTGAGCCGCACCCCAACACCCCGACTTAACCACCACCCTATTCCACACACCACGTGCTACTCCGAATCCTACTCCTGCTGTTCATCCTCCTCATCGTACCCGACGCCTACATCTACCTCAGGTACGTGCGGCGCTGGACGTGCCGCTGGCTGATGCGCGCACTGACCTTCCTGCCCACCATCCTGCTCCTGCTCTACATGCTGCTGGTGATGCAGCACGACGACATGAGGACAGAACACCAGCCCGTCGTCGGACTTTTCATGTTCGTCTTCCTGCTCTACACCGTGCCCCGTATGCTGTTCACGCTGCTCGACCTCATCGGGCTCCTGTTCCTGCCACGCTACGTCCGCCTGTTTGCCATGACGGTGGCACTTTTCTCCAGCATCCTGCTCTGCTACGGATTCTTCATCGGACGCAGCCGCTACGTGGTCCATCAGCAAACGTTCTATTTCCAAAATCTGCCCAAAGAGTTCGACGGCTACCGCATAGCGCACTTCTCCGACCTTCACATTGGGACGTTCGGCGACGGCCACCAAAGCGACGTGACCGACATTGTCAACCTCATCAACCGCCAGAAGTGTGACGCCATCCTCTTCACCGGCGACCTGGTCAACTACGAGTCGCGGGAGACCGACGGCTACAAGCAAGTGCTCAGCCAACTGAAAGCCAGCGACGGCGTGTTTGCAGTGATGGGCAACCACGACTACAGCATGTATATTCCAGCCGAGAGGGCCGTTCGCGAAGCCGACATACAGGAGTTGCAGCGCCGCGAACGCAGTTACGGATGGACACTCCTGCTCAACGACCACGTCGTGCTGCACCGTGCCAACGACAGCATCGCCATTGTCGGTTCGGAAAACGACGGCACCGGCCGTTTCCCGGCCCTGGGCAACCTGCCGCTGGCCACCGCAGGCCTCTGCCACGTGATGCGCAACGACACCGCCACGTATGTCTGCGTGGTCGATAGCGACACCGTTGCCGTGCCGAAAGACGACCACACCTTCTCCATCCTCCTGACACACGACCCGACCCACTGGCGCCGCAACGTGCTGCCCGACACACGCATCGACCTCTCACTCGCAGGCCACACCCACGCCGGACAGTTCAAAGTGTTCGGATGGTCGCCCGTCGCTTTTGTTTACGACGAATGGAGCGGCGCCTACACCGAGGGTGCGCAGGTGCTGAACGTCAGCGACGGCATCGGGCAAATCATGTTCCCATTCCGCTTCGGCGCATGGCCCGAAGTCAACGTCATCACGCTGAAGCGACAATAAACCCCGTCGGGCGTGATGAAACACAAAGTCTGAACTATGAACATCCTCTATAAAATCTACAGTTTCTGCATCGCACTGCCGCTCTTTGTCGTCGTCACCGTCGTCATTGCCACGGCTGTCATCATCGCCTCTGTCTTCGGCGACCATGACCACGTGAGTTACCACGGCCCCAAATGGTGGTCACGCATCACCTGCTGGCTCTTTCTCATACCCGTCCACGTCGAGGGCCGCGAACACATCGACCCCCGTCAGTCCTACGTCTTCCTGGCCAACCATCAAGGCTACTTCGACATCTTCCTCGTCTATGGCTATCTGGGGCACAACTTCAAGTGGATGATGAAGGAATACCTCAAGAAGATACCCTTCGTCGGCTATGCCTGTGTGCGTTCGCGCCAAATCTACGTAGGCGACACGCTGGCCAGCATCCAGCAAACCGTGCGGCAGGCACAGCAGACCCTGCGCGGCGGAATGTCGATGGTCATCTTCCCCGAAGGCACACGCACCTACACGGGCCAGATGTCGCCCTTCAAGAAAGGCGCCTTCACCCTGGCCAACGAAATCGGTCTGCCCATCGTGCCCATGACCATCAACGGCTCGTTCCACATCTTCAGCCGCAAGGCACGCTCCGTCAGCCACGGCACCCTCACCCTCACCATCCATCCCGCCATCACGGCCGACGAGCGCAAGGGACGCCCCACCAAAGCACTGATGCAGGACGTTTTCGACATCATCAACAAAGACCTACATAACGCATGATCAACGTCATCCCCACCGCCATCGAAGGCGTCAAAATCATTGAGCCCCGCATCTTCACCGATGCCCGCGGCTACTTCTTCGAAAGTTTTTCACAGCGCGAGTTTGAGGAGCACGTCTGCCGCACCACCTTCGTGCAGGACAACGAATCGCGCTCCACAGCAGGCGTCGTCCGCGGCCTCCACTTCCAGCGTCCGCCGTTCACACAAGCCAAACTCGTGCGCGTCGTCCTGGGCAGCGTACTCGACGTGGCCGTCGATATCCGTCACGGCTCGCCCACGTTCGGGAAATACGTCTCCTGCCTGCTCACAGCCGACAACCACCGCCAGTTCTTCGTGCCCCGCGGCTTTGCCCACGGCTTTGCCGTCCTGAGCGACGAGGCC
>ONXQ01000084.1 GCA_900321835.1 uncultured Prevotellaceae bacterium | reverse complement strand
ACTTCAGGAATACACCCACCACAGTCCGACAAAATTTCGTCTGCGGACGAAATAAATTTCAACTGCGGACGAAATAATTTTCGTCTGCGGACGAAATTCAGTTCGTCCACAGTCCGTTTTTCCCCAACACACCCACCCCACCACTTCAGCCCAAAGGCCCGAAAAAGCGACAAATTGTAAGGTTTTTAGGCATGAAACCAACTTTTTTACGTAGAAATTTGCTTTTTTTCAACAGAAAACCGTATCTTTGCACACCTAACTTAAATTGCAGCAGTACGGCCAAAGGCGACTGACTACCAAAACGATACGAAAAAATTACATTAACTATACGAAAAAATTACATTAACTACTTTATTCATTAACCAATTCACAACATGAAAAAAATCTCATTGTTGCTCGCTGCCTGTCTGATGACACTGGCAGCCAGCGCGCAGATGACGTTCACGTTCAGCAACGGAGTCACCGCCACCACGGAAACCAACCCCGAGGACGGCTCGACCACCATCACCGTGCCGGCGGGAACCGATCTGAGTGGACTGATTACCGCCGTGCAGATTGACGGCACGACTACCAAAATCGACTGGGGCGAACTCGAAGTGTTCACCTACAACAACAAGGCCTACGGCTTCCGCTTCGTCGAGGACGTATGGTTCTGCGCCGTCTTCTTCTCTGACTGCCACTGCGGACAGGGCAGCAATGCCGACGGCACAAGCGTGGCCGACCTCACCAACATTACCAACAACATTATCGCCATGGGACGCACGGCATACACCAGCACCCCAAAGGTGACGTTCTCCGGTGTTGAAGGCCTGCCATCGAGTTTCATTCCCAAAGCCAGCATCGTATTCTGCACGGGCGACCTCGATGCAGACAAGGATGACCACAGCAACTTCGTGAGTGCAACAGCCACCCTGTACAAGACGGCAGGCATCCCCTTCATCTTCATCGCCGGCAACCACGACTTCTCGCCCGACTATTGGACAGGTGAGAATCCTGACCGTGGTGTGACATGGAGCCTTGATGGTTCTGGTGGTCATGCTGCCGACCTCCAGACACTTAGTGTCATCAAAGACAACAACAACCATTGGAATAGTCAGGGTGTGTTCGACGAAGGCATTACTTACTTTACCACTGGCAACAACCGCGCCTTCGAGCCCCAGCACTTCACGTTCAAGTTCAACGACGTACGCTTCTACTGCGCCAACAACTACTGGTTTCAGAAGCCGCACGGTGCACCTAGTATAGCTTCTGCAGCCACCTACTACGCCCCCGACCCCATCATCAACAACCTGGAGACCTTCGTGGGCAACCACTCCGATGAAGCATCGGTCTGGATGCAGCACTACTCGTTCAATGCAGGCTCAGACATCAAACGCTGGTGGCTCGACCAGCAGGATTACGGTAAATACATCAAGACCACCGATGCGTCGGCCTATGGTACTAATGCAGATGTAGAACTCTGGTCAAACACAGGCGGTACGGCAACCCAGTATGCCAACCTGAAGCGCGACAAACTCGCCAGCCTCATCGAGCAGACCACCAACCCAATCCACTTCTCTGGTCACTCCCACGTATTCAGCGACATGACATGGACCAACAACGGTCACTCAACCCGTGACTACACCTGTGGTGCCAACGGAAGAAGTGGTAACACCAACAACGCCTACGTGTCACTCAACCCGTGACTACACCTGTGGTGCCAACGGAAGAAGTGGTAACACCAACAACGCCTACGTGGTGCTCCTCAAGCGTGGCGAAGGCGTGAAGGCTGTTCTTCCTGCTAAATTCTAATCCACATTACTAACAAAAACATAGAAAGGAACAACATTATGAAAACAAGACAATTCATTCTTACACTCGTTGCCCTCCTTGCTTTTGCTGGTAATGCAATGGCACAGAGAGACATCACGAGCCAGTATATCACGAATGCCAAGTTGTCCGATGGACTGAACGGCTGGACCAACAACAACTTCAATGCTCCTCAACGAGGCAACAACACCGAAGGCTACGCCAGTGAATGTTATGCAGGATGGGGAGGACTGGAAAAGACTGCATACAGTCTGAAACAGACCATTAAACTTCCGGCAGGTAACTACCGACTGGTCAACTACTCTTTCTTCCGCTATGGATTGAATGCCGACACGGATGCTTCCATATCTCGTTGTAACCTCTTCGCAGGTAGTACAAGTGTGCCCATCAAGACACTGGGTAGCATCACAGGTGTTGGAGGTTATGCCAATAGCCAGGCAGAAGGTGCCAACTGCTTCGACTCGAAGATGTACCGCAACGTCGTTGAGTTCACCATTGCGGCCGATAACACTTCCATCGAAATCGGTCTTGACGGAACATTCGACCTCAAGCAGTCGTGGGTTATCGCAGGCATGTTCGAACTTTTCGACATGAACGACCTCGCCAGCGTCAGTTCGCCGACCGACATGACCTATGCCATCACCAACCCCGGTTTTGAATACAGAAACCTCACGGGCTGGACAAACAATGGGTTTGCATACATGGATAATAACAACTGGAACACTCACACAGGTATTGGTTGGGTGGAAAAGTATGGAGGAAGTGGTGCTGGTAATGCCACACTTACGCAGACACTAACCAATGTGGAAAATGGTCTATATGAAGTCATCTTAAATGGACATTTACAGCAAGGCTCTGGCAATTCAGGTTTCTATCTCTATGCTAATGAAGATAAGACAAGCATTGGCAGTACAACACAAGATTATAGTGTACGAACAACCGTAACCAACAATCAACTTACCATTAAAATTGCAACAGAGTCATGCACTGGTAACTGGGCTGCTTTCGACAAGATCAGATTAAAGTTCTACGGCGACCCGCTCGAAGCCTATAAGGACCTTCTCGCTACAAAAGTGGCAGAGGCTCAGGCCCTCGTTAACGGCGGAACACTCCGTACGGGTGCTGCCAACCAACTGCAAGGCATCATTGATGCGAACGACAATGATCCTGAAACTTTCACCACCGAGGCTGAGTTCAACACCGCTGTCAGCAACATCGAGGCAGGTATGGCACAGGCCAACCAAATTGCCGCTACTTACGCCGAGTTTGATGCTTACAAGACTCTTATTGACAATCTGGCTGCAGGACAGGAAAGCAGCAGCGCATTGACTGCATTCCAGAATGCCGTAAACACAGCCAACACGGCAGTGACCAACGCTACATCAACGAGCGTTGTGCCTGCACAGATTACGAACTTGCGTTCTGCTGGTTTGACATATATTTCTGATAGCAGCGTAACAGGTCAGTTCAACATCACCTTCCTTGCTTCGCAGAACTGGCAGGATTGGAGAAGATATGACGGTACACCAGAAGGTACTGGTGCCGGACTTTTGGCCGATGCTTTCCTTCACAACCGTCCTGCAGAAATACCTTCCTTCCCTGAATATTGGGTAGCAAACGCCACTTACACAGGCAAGCAACTGTGGCAAACTGTCAGCGGACTGCCCGCAGGTTACTATCAGGTGGGTATGTATGCCGGTGCATTGAGCACATCACAGCGTGATGGTTTCCCAACCGAAGCCACCGATGGCGACAGCGACCGCACCTTTGCCTTCGCTGGTGACGAAGCCGACGCTACCTCCATCATGCGCACAGGTATGCCTATTAAGTTTGCCACCGAGGTTGACTTCAGCGAACTGACCATCCTCGACGTGAACGTTCACTTGACAGGCGAGGGCAACACCAACAACCTGACCTTCGGTATCACGAAGGACGCGAACGGTTCGAACTGGCACTTCGCACAGATTGCCAGCATCATCTACAGCAATCAGCCCGACCTCACTCAGTTGAAGGCAACACGTGATGCTCTCGTAGCCGAGGCACAGGGCATCCTCAACAGAGACGGCGACTACCTGACAGCCGCACAGCAACAAGCCCTTGAGGATGCCATCACTGCTGGTAATAATGCCAATACTTTTGAGAGCCTCAACACCGTGACGCTCACCACCCTGCCCAATGCCATCAACACGGCTAAGCAGCAGATTGCACAGGCTCAGGCAGCCATCCCCGTGATGCACCAGGCTCTCGAACGCTTCGAGCAGTACTACAACCTCGTCGATGGCACCGACTACCAGCGCGTGACAATGTCGGCAAAAGCATGGACCGACCTGCTCGCCAAGGTGAACGCAGCAACCCTCGCCCTCGACGACATCTCGCAGGCTCCGCAGTACGCCACCATCGCCGCTGACCTGAACGCTCAGATGGACGCTACCGACGTCAGCATCCGCCTGTTCAAGAGTTACAAGGCTATGGTTGAAGGCCTGCAGTACAAGAGCATCGCAGAAGGCACGACCTACGCAGCCAGCACCTATATGGACACTGACGCCAAGGAGCAGGAAGCCATCGCAGCCATGAATGACGCCTTCAAGACATGGGCAACAAACCAAGCCGGCTACGTTGACGTCGCAGGCTTCCTCGGCGACAACCTCGACTTCAGTGCAGCCGAAGGCAGCCAAATTACACAAAAAATCTATGACATTGTCGGCTGGGAAGAAGCCTATAGCGATGTTTCTGACCCCAACACATACCTGCGTAACCAGGACGATGCTAACGATGGTGCTCTCGCGGGTCAACTCTACATCCGCTCCAACTGGGGGGCCACATCACCGACCCTCACAGCCAGCAAACTGAAGATGCTGCCAGAAGGTAAGTACCGCCTCACCCTCTCGTGGAACAGCGACCTGCAGAACATGACCAACCTTTCGGCATACAAACTCGGTGCTACCAGCACCACCATTGGTCAAGCCACCAGTGCTGCCGAGACACTTGAATACGAGTTTGAAGTGACCGGTGCAGCCACCGACTTCGACCTTGTCTTCGGTTTCACCAGAACGACCACAGGCAATGCCGCTGCTCAAATCCTTGTTGACGACATCACGCTCGAACTCATCGCTGGCGACGAATTCAAGATGGCCTACGAGGCAGCACAGACTGTTGCAGACAACACCGCGGCTAAGGCTGCTGCCAAGAGCGCTGTCACCGAATACGCCGACAACTACGCCAGCACGGCCGAACTCAACGGCTTTGCCGACGCTGCTACCCGCCAAACGGCCATCAACGTGCTGAAGAACGCCAAGACCATTGCCGATGCCAACGGCAACGCCACCAGCCTCGTTGTCAATGCCGACCTCATCAACACGACTGTCACTGACAGAGCGCCTGCCGGATGGAACACCCATTACGAAGGTGACGATGGCGGTGACATTTGGGTACGTACTCAGGATGGTTCACAGGTGTTTAATTTCTGGACAGGAAGTATTACTCTTGTTGACATGACCCAGACCATCGCCAACCTGCCGAAGGGTGCTTATCGTCTGAGCATAGACATGGGAACCGACGGTTTCCGTGAGGATGGTTCTGCACCTCTGTTCAACTTCGTTAATCCTTCGAACATGCCTATCGGTGCATCCGAGTTGGTAACAACCCAGAACAACGCACAAAACCGTGCTTTCGACACTTATACTTCTGCAGCAGAGGTCGGAACAGACCACTCTGTAACCATTGGTGTCCGCTCGGAAGGCAATTACTTCCAGATGAAGAACATTCGCCTGGAGTACATTGGCGATGCAACCACTGCCGCCACCGAGACAGACAACGCCTACGCACGTCAGGACTTCTTCTGGCAGGATAAGGATGCGAACGTCGTTGAGTTCTACTACGATGGTGAAAAGTATGAGAATGCGCAGAACGTGAAGGTTTATCCGACAGGTGTGAACCGTATCATCCACGGTTTGGTGGGTGAATTTGCCGAGAGCGTAGTGAACGCCGACAATGGCGGCACCTGTGCCAACCTCGTCATCACTGACGGCACAGCACTTGTCAACACTCGTGCCTTCACGGCTACGGCTGCCACATACAGCCGTTCGATGGGCGCTACGACCATCTGGGGTACGCTCTTGCTGCCCTACCCGCTCACGTCGGACGACAACAACGTGCAATATTACACACTGACCAATGTGACTGGCGCTTCCAGTGAAGACGACACAATGGGCTTCACGCCGGCCAGCGAGGTTCCTGCCAACACACCGGTTGTCTTCAAGAAGTTGACCGAGGATGCCACCAGCATCACGATGCCTGGCAGCGGCGATGTAACGACGACCGACGCTGAACAGGGTGCCACCTCTGTCAACGCCGACAAGGTGAGCGACTGGACGATGGAAGGTGTCTATGCACAGAAAGTGCTGACCGAGGCTGAAATCGCCGAGGGCACTTCCTACTACGTTGCTCAGAACAAGTTCTGGAAGGCTACGGCCACGAGCGGCCTGACCATCAATCCGTTCCGTGCCTACTTCCACGGCCCGGCCAGCAGTGCTGTGAAGTCGTTCCGCATCATGATTTTCGACGATGAGGCAACTCGCATCGTTGACCTTGAGAAGGGCATCGAACTGGGCGGTGACATCTATACCCTGGGTGGCCAACTCGTTCGCAAGAACGCCACAAGCCTCGAAGGTCTGCCACGCGGTACCTACATCATCGGTGGCAAGAAAGTTTTCATCAAGTAAGTTCACTTCCCTGCGTGGAGAGGCAGCCTCTGCCTCTCCACAGCAGGAAACCTTTTCCAACAAAACAAAACCAATAAAGACATGAACAAGAAAGCATATATCATGCCACTCATGGGAGTATCCCGTTTCGACTTCAATGACTACTGCGCAGGCCAAAATTCCATTCCCTACGGCGGAGAAGATGGTCCTGGCATGGCCGAGGGCAAAGAGCGTCAGGACAAGGAAGAACCTGACAACGACTGGGGAAGCCTGTGGTGACACGCTTCCCGCGTCTTTCGCCTGAATCAGCAGCGGGCTGCAAACCAACTGAGGTTTGCAGCCCGCTTTGTTGTGTGCCGGGAAGGATAGTCTACAGCATCATCCCTATCTGATAGACGGCGGCCGAGACGGCCCAGGCCACGCAGGTGGTATAGACGGCGGAGAGGGTAGCCCAGCGCCAGGAACCTGTCTCGTTCTTGATGGCCACGATGGTGGCGATGCAGGGGAAGTAGAGCAGGACGAAGAGCAGGTAGCAGTAGGCTGAGAGAGGCGTGAGTCCGTCGGCCTGCATCTGCTGACGAATGATGTCGTACTTGCCCTGGTCGTCGCTGTAGGTATCGTCGTCGGCAAAACTGTCGTCGCCATTGTAGAGCACGCCGATGGTCGAGGCCACGATTTCCTTCGCACCCAGTCCGGCGATGAGGCTCACGTCGAGTTTCCAGTTGAAGCCCTGCGGACGGAACACGGGCTCGACCGTCTGCCCAACCCGTCCGATGATGCTCTGCTCCTGCTGTTGCTGGGGCGGGAGTTCGTCGTGGTGGGGGAAGTAGCCGAGTGCCCAGACGATGATGCTGGCCACGAGGATGATGCCGCCCATCTTCTTTAGGTATTCCTTGCCTTTCTCCCAGGTATGGCGGGCGATGGCCTTGCGTGTGGGCCAGCGGTAGGGCGGCAGTTCCATGACGAAGGGTGTGTCCTCGCCTCGCAGCACGCAGCGCGAGAAGATGTTGCTCACGATGACGCTGACGATGATGCCTACGACATAGAGCGACATCATGACGAGCGAGCGCCACTCGACGGGGAAGAAGACGCCGGTGATCATGATGTAGATGGGCAGACGTGCGCTGCACGACATGAAGGGCAGAATCATCATCGTGATGAGGCGCGAGCGGCGGCTTTCGATGGTGCGCGTGGCCATGATGGCGGGCACGTTGCAGCCGAATCCCATGATGAGGGGGATGAACGACTTGCCGTGCAGGCCCATGCGGTGCATGAGTTTGTCCATGATGAAGGCGGCGCGGGCCATGTAGCCCGAGTCTTCCATGAAGGAGATGAAGAGATAGAGGATGAGTATCTGCGGCAGGAAGACGATGACCGAGCCTACGCCGGCGATGCATCCGTCCACGAGCATATCCTTCAGCATTCCGTCGGGCATGAGCAGCGAGACGAGTGCGCTGAGACGTTCGACGCCCATTTCAATCCAGTCCATCGGGTACTGCCCGAGCACGAAGGTCGTTTCGAACATGACGAAGAGGATGAGGAAGAAGACGGGAAAACCGTACCAGCGGTGGGACAGCAGATGGTCGATGGCGTGGGTCACGCGATAGGTGTCCACCTTCGTTCCTGTCTCATATCCTGCCTCCTCGAGGGCACCGTGGATGAATCCGTACTTGGCATCCATGATGGCCGTTTCGCTGTCCTGCGCCGTCTCTTCCAGAATGCGCTGGGCGGCATGGTCGCGGGCGGCAAAGACGGCGTCGGCATTGGGCAGGCTGCGCACGAGTTGTTCGACCGAGCGGTCGTTCTCCAGCAGTTTGATGCCGAGGTAGCGCGTCGAATAGTGGGTACGCAGACTGTCGTTCGGCTTGAGCAACTGCTGGATGGCCTCGATGCCGTGTTCCACCTCGTGGCCGTGGGGAATGTGGATGTGGCGCAGGCCGCGCTCGTTTTCACAGGCCTCGATGACGGCGTGAAAGAGTTCCTTCACGCCACGTCCCGTCTTGAACGAGGTGGGAATCATCGGCACGCCCAGCAGTGTCTGTAGCACCTGCAGGTCGAAGGAGTCGCCGCGGCGTTCCACTTCGTCGTACATGTTGAGCGCACACACCACGCGCACGTTCATGTCGATGAGTTGGGTGGTCAGGTAGAGGTTGCGCTCGAGATTGGCCGAGTCGATGACGTTGATGATGACGTCGGGCGTCTGATCGACGATGTATCGGCGCACGTAGAGTTCCTCGGGGCTGTAGGCCGAGAGCGAGTAGGTGCCGGGCAGGTCGATGAGTTGGAAGTCGTGGTTCTCGAACGAGGCATGTGCCTCGGCAGCATCGACGGTCACGCCCGAGTAGTTGCCCACACGGGCATGGGCACCGCTGGCAAAGTTGAACAGCGATGTCTTTCCGCAGTTGGGGTTGCCGACCAGGGCCACAGAAATCTGCCCCCCTCCAACCTTCCCCGAATGGGGGAAGGGTTCATACCCAACGGAACAGGTCTCTTCCCCCATTTGGGGGGAGTTGGAGGGGGGCTGCTGTGCTGAGTCCTCCACCTCAATCATCTGCGCTTCCTCGCGCCGCAGCGACACCTCGTAGTTCATGATGCGATACTTCACGGGGTCCTGCAGCGGAGCGTTGAGGAGCGCCTCCACTTCCTGGCCGCGGATGAATCCCATCTCGACGATGCGCTTGCGGAATCCACCGTGGCCCAACACCTTCTGAATGATGGCGCGTTCGCCAGTATGTAGTTCTGACAGTTTCACTCTGAATACCCTTTCTTTTGCGGGAATACACACGTTTTAGGTATGCAAAGTTACTGCTATTTTCGCGTCTTTCACAGTATTTTGAGGCAAAACAGCAGGAAAATACTCATAAATAGGTATATGAGTTCGACATAAACAGCCCACATATCAAGTTCTGAAGGCATTATTTACATGTCTCATCGTCCGCTTTGCGACGCTTTCGCTTGTCGAAAGAATCTTCACTTTTTTATCTGTCACCCCTTCGGGGTTCTCGAAGGGGGGCATGGGTTGCAGGGGTTTCGCTGCGCTCCACCCCTGCCTAAGTTCTTTCATCCCTTCGGGATTTGATTTACACCTAAAGGCTTTACTTACGCCGGACTCACGCTCCGGAATGTCCGGTTCTCCCTCAGACACACCGCAGATGAAAAAAATTTTTGATTATCCGCAATCGTACCACCATAGTAGCCTTCTGAAAGAAATTAGCAGAAATTATCCAGAAATTACTCCAAGAAAAAATATTATAGTCGCAAAGCGACGATTTCTGAATGAATTTCTGGATAATTTCTGCTAATTTCTTTCAGAAGGACCAAAATCTCGGGTGTGTGGTAT